>JAZNUS010000034.1:0-10620 GCA_045592485.1 Clostridia bacterium
TTGGCCTCCGACTTTTTTGAAGTGTATAATTCGTTTAATAGCATCAATGTTTCAACACCTGTGTCAAAGCATGTCGATATGCAGCTTGTCCATCTTTGCGGTAATCAATATCTGTGCGCGCCCGAATGTTATGATTATTATTGTGAACTGTCTGATATAATGGGATTTGATTTGATTAAAGGAGAAACATATTTATCCAGTAACTATCCTTGTGATATTGCATACAATATAATTGTTACCGGAAAGATTGCACTTCACAATTTTAAGTTTACCGATATTGTTCTGAAGAAAAATATAAGCAATTTAAAATTATTAAATGTTTCTCAGGGCTATTGCGGCTGCAGTGTATGCAGAATCACTGATGATGCATTTATAACTGCAGATTGCGGTATTGAAAGGGTGCTTAAAGAGAATGGATATGATGTTCTTCTTATATCCTGTAAAGATATTCTTCTGCCGGGGTTTAAAGAAGGCTTCATAGGCGGAAGTGCTTTTAAGATCGCTTCAGATGTTCTTTGTGTAAACGGAAACATTCAGACTCACCGTAATTGTGCAGAAATTACAGAGTTTTGCAGCCGATATGGAGTGAATGTATTTTCTCTTTCCGATAATCAAATTACAGATATTGGATCTGGAGTCTGTGTTTGTTAACGGAGGTTTTTAAATTGGAAATTGTTGTTTACCCCGGAAAGGAAGATGAAAAGTCAGGCTACTTCGGGGAAATGCTTGAAAACGAAAACATTGACTATTCGAAAGATTTATCCCTTTTGGGACTTTGCTATGTTGTAAATTTACAGGAGAATGATATTAAAAAATTTTCAGCTGTGATTTCGGTATATATTCTTGAATTTTACCTTAAGGAATTTGTTCTGACAAAAGTATATGATGAATATGATATGATTGATGTGTCAATAGGGTGCGATGTTTTGCTTCGCCTGAATGATGAAATTGCAAAAAGCGATGTAGAAAAAAATATCGAGCAATTTTTGACAGAGAATCAACGGATTTGTATTGACAATTATGTTTTGTTTAATTTAAAATCAATAATGACAACTATATATATTCTTACCGATTCTTTGTGCGAAAAAATAATTTATCAGAAATGCAGGTCGGATTTTTTGTCCCTTGTACGAGCTTACAGCAAATTAAATCTTGATTTTAATGACAACGCTATCTCAGAACCTTTTGGAAAATCATATAACAGTAATTATGATAACTCAGAATATTAATATAATACAAAAGAAAAGCCGGTGATTTAATGAAATTATTGATTGTAGGTATAAATGCCAAGTATGTTCATACCAATCTTGCCATACGGTATCTGGATAAGTGCGTTTGCGGTATTTGTGACACAACCTTGTCAGAATACAGCATAAATGACAACAAGCTTTCAATAGAGCGTGACATATTGCTCCAAAAGCCCGATATTGTGGCTTTTGCGTGCTACATATGGAACATTGGTCTTGTAAAGGAAATATGTTCCGATATCAAAGGTGCTGATCCGGAAATTAAAATTATTCTTGGCGGACCGGAGGTAAGCTTTGACGGCGTAGAGCTTATGACTTTGGAGAAATATATCGATTGTATTGTGTGCGGTGAAGGAGAGGTTACATTTCCCAAAGTAATCAAACACTATGTTAATGGTGAAAAAATGCCTGATTCAGGTGTGGTTTACCGCTTAGATGGTGAAATTACAGATAAAGGAACAGGGGAGATGTGCTTACTTGATGATATACCTTTTCCTTATGACGAATCAATTTCAGAGCTTTCATCCCGCATAATATATTATGAATCTTCAAGGGGATGTCCGTATTCCTGCAAATACTGCCTGTCAGGCGAAAAGGGGAATGTCAGGTTCAAAAGTCTTGATAATGTAAAAAACGATCTGACATTTTTTGATTCAAACAATGTTTCTCTGGTCAAATTTGTTGACAGAACATTCAATGCTGACCGCAAAAGGGCAAGGGAAATATGGGAACACATTTTTTCACTTGGCGGCAACACCCGATTTCATATGGAGATTACCGGAGAGCTTTTGGATGAAGAAACAATCTCCTTATTAAAATGCGGCGATGCCGACAAGCTTCAGTTTGAAATTGGTGTACAGACAACAAATTCCGAAACCCTGATGGCAATCGACCGTGTCTGTAACACAGAAAAGCTTTTTGAAAATATAAAGCTTTTGCTTTCCGAAACCGACATACATATTCACCTGGACCTTATTGTCGGATTACCTTATGAAAATTTTGAATCCTTTAAAAAGTCATTTAATGATGTTGTCTCCCTGAAACCTCATGTACTTCAGATTGGCTTTTTAAAGCTTCTGAAAGGCTCATCTATGAGAGCAGAAGCTGAGAATCATGGCATGGTGTATCGCACAACTGCTCCTTATGAAATTATCTCAAATAAATATCTGAGCTTTGATGAAGTGCTGTATCTCAAGGACCTTGACTATGTTTTTGATAAATATTATAACAGTGGCTCTTTTCACAAAACTTTAAAGTATTTGTTTTCGAAATTTGACACACCCTTTGATGTGTTTGAAAAGATTATAGATTTTTACAGAGAAAAAAATCTCATTAATTCCTCTCTGGCCAAACCTTCACTTTATGATAAACTCTATGATTGCTTCAAAGACTTTGGCACAGAATTTGAAGAAGTGCTGAGATATGATTACATCAGAAATTTGTCACCCGGAAAGCTTCCCCGCTGGTGCAATTCAAACGAGGATTTCAAGCTGTCTGAAGAAGTGTATGATTTTCTCAAGGACGAGGAAGCAAAAAAGATTTATATGCCGCTATATTTTAACACTCCTGCAAAAATGATAATTAAACATATGCGTTTCGAAAAATTTTCAGATAAAATTCTTGCTTTTGACTATAGATGCAGTAATGTGTATGATGTTACGGACTATTTTGAAAAATGATATTAATTATAAAAATGTGTTGACTTTATCGTTTTAATATGTTAAAATAGTAAAAAATACTCTTAAGGAGAGAAAACTATGAAAAGAATTATTTGTACATTACTTGCAATGCTTATGATTGCAACATGCTTTGCTGCATGCTCAGGCTCAGGCAACAAAGAAACAAGCTATGCTGATCTTGCAGTTGCTTGTGAACTCACCAGCGAAGAATATGGTATTGGTTTCAGAAAAGGTTCTGACCTTTGCAAAGAAGTTGACGCTATTATGGCAGAACTCAATGAAGACGGAACACTTGATGCTCTTGCAAAAGAGTATGAGCTTACTCTTGTTCCCGATGCAAAACCAAACTTCGATGGCGAAGCTACTGTTTCTGACCTTGAATACATAAAGGGCAACGGCAAGCTTGTTATCGGTATCACCGAATATGCTCCCATGAACTACAAAGACACCGAAGGCAACTGGACCGGATTTGACACAGAATTTGCTGAAGCTGTTTGTGAAAAGCTTGGTGTTACAGCTGAATTTGTTGAAATTGACTGGGATAATAAATTCCTTGCTCTCGAATCAAAATCAATCGACTGTATCTGGAATGGTATGACAATTTCCGATGAAGTTCTTGCTAATACAAGCTGCTCAAAAGCATATGTTAAAAATGCTCAGGTAGTTGTACTTCCCAAGGACAAAGCTGAAGAGTACAAAACACCTGAAGATATGAAAGACCTTACATTTGCAGTTGAAGCAGGTTCTGCAGGCGCAGGTGCAGCAGAAGAATATGGCTTTGAATATGCTGAAGCTAACACTCAGACCGACGCACTTCTTGAAGTAACAAGCGGATCAAGCGATGCTTGTATCATTGACATTACAATGGCTAACACAATGATTAACGGTGCTGCAAAATAATTTTCTTTGAAAAGTAATTGAATAATTGTGCAGGGCAATAGGCTTTTTGCCTGTTGCCTTTGCTTGTTTATGAGGTAATTATATGTTTTTACAAGTTTCACTAAGTTTGCTTGAAGGTTTTGGAATAACTCTGAAAATTTTTCTGCTTACTCTTTTGTTCGCATTGCCCCTTGGTCTGATTATCAGCTTTGGTTCAATGTGCAAGGTTCGTCCTGTCAAATGGTTCATTAAAGGTTTTATCTGGATTATAAGAGGAACTCCTCTCATGCTGCAGCTTATAGTAATCTACTATGGCCCCGGTCTCATCGGCAACTGGGCTGAAAAAATGATTGCTTCGGGAGCAGCGTCCGGATTTTTCATTGAATGGCTTGCAAGCTGGCATGTTTTCGAAAGATTTTTTGCATTGATTGTTGCATTTGTCATTAACTATGCATGCTATTTTTCCGAAATATACAGAGGCGGCATAGAATCCATTCCCCGCGGTCAGTACGAAGCCGGACAGGTTCTTGGTATGACAAAGATTCAGGTCTTTTTCAAGGTTGTTCTTATGCAGGTGGTTAAACGCATTATTCCTCCCATGAGCAACGAAATCATAACTCTTGTTAAAGATACATCCCTTGCAAGAATCATAATGGTATATGAAATAATATGGAATGCTCAGAAGTTCATTAAGTCCGAAGGTTTGCTCTGGCCTCTGTTCTACACTGCTGTGTATTATCTTATATTCTGTGGTATTCTTACACTTCTTTTTGGATATATCGAGAAAAAACTCGACTATTACAAAATATAGGGGGTGCACACTGTGAGCATACTTAAAGTTGAAAACATTCATAAAACATTCGGGAAAAACAAGATTTTAAAAGGTGTCGGCTTTGAAATGAATCAGGGCGAGGTACTCTCGATTCTCGGTTCATCGGGAAGCGGAAAAACAACTCTTCTTCGTTGCATAAATTTTCTTGAAAAAGCAGATGCTGGCAAGGTTTATGTTGATGATGAAATTGTTTTTGACGGTGATTCATCAAAAAAGATGACCTCAGGAGAAATCAGAAAAGCTCAGCTTAATTTCGGAATGGTTTTTCAGTCGTTTAATCTTTTCCCTCAATACAATGTTCTTGAAAACATCACTCTTGCACCAAAGCTTCTTGCAAAGGAAAGCCCCGATTATCGCGAAAACAAGAAAAAAATTCTTGAACAAATTAATGCTGAAGCATTGGAGCTTCTTGAAAAGGTTGGTTTGTCCGACAAGGTTGATGCGTATCCCTGTCAGCTTTCCGGCGGTCAGCAACAGCGTGTGTCAATTGCAAGAGCTCTTGCTCTGAAACCAAAAATTTTGTTTTTTGACGAACCCACATCGGCTCTCGACCCTGAACTTACAGGAGAAATTCTCAAGGTTATTAAAAATCTTGCAAAGCATAATATAACAATGGTTATTGTAACTCATGAAATCGGCTTTGCTAAAAATGTATCTGACCGTATAATATTTATGGATAACGGTGTTATTGCCGAAGAGGGTACCCCCGAAGAGGTTATTGATAATCCTAAAAACGAGCGGACAAAAGCATTTCTTAATCTTGTTACTCAAAAAGAATAGGTGATGGGTATGGGTGAAATGCCTTCAAAAAAATATTATGTATATGTTTTGAGATGCGGTGATGACACATTGTACTGCGGTATAACAACAGATGTTAACAGAAGATTTTTCGAACATCAGAAGGGTTCATCTGTCGGTGCAAAATATACCCGTTCAAAAAAGGTGAAAATGATAGAGGCTGTATGGAGCACATCTAGCCGTCAGCTTGCTTCAAAACTTGAATTTAACATAAAAAAATTGTCTAAAAAAAAGAAAGAGGAGCTCGTGGAAAGCTCCTCTGTTTTTGATGTTTTGTTTTATGAAAAGCTTGAAACCGATATGTATTCCTACGAAGAAAGCTTTTCAAAATCAATCCCTGTTGATGCAACAGAATAAAATTACAGAGCAGGTTCGGCAGGCTCCATGAAGTATGTTGCTTCCATATCTGCAGTTGAAAGTGCAAATGCAAGGGGAAACATCTCAAATGCTGAACCCACATTGCCCTTGTCTTCGTTACCTGAAAATCCCATATGATATCTTATTGCAAAGGCTTCCTCTCTTGTAAGGCGCATATATCCGGATATTATGTACACGGATTTCTCACCGTGGCCGTAAGGCAGCTTGTCATCATATGAAAAGGTTGGAACCTGGTGCCACACACCTGATGAATCTTTGACATTTCTTGTTGATGGCTTGTAGGTGTTTATTTTGCAAAGATCGTGAAGGAGAGCAACGATTGCGATGGTTTCTTCAGATGCTTCAAGGCCGTAGGTGGTTTTGACTCTTTCGCGTTCCATATAGCTTTTAAGGCATTCGTAAACATTGATACTGTGTTGACAAAGTCCGCCTGTGTAGCTTGAATGGAATCTTGCACTTGCAGGAGCAGTAAAAAAATCACTGCTTTCCGAAAGGTATGTCAGAAGCTTGTCTGCACCTTCCCGTTTGATAAAGGTGTTGTATATTTCCATAAATTTGTCTTTACTCATTTTTTGCCTCCCCGTTGGATATTTCAGTTTGTATTCATAGTTTGATTATACTTTAATATTTGTCGGAAATCAAGTATAATATTTCTGTGGGTGAGAATTAACAAAAAATTTCATACCCCATTGACTAATGTGATATGAAGATATATAATTATTATATTATTAACATTATATGGAGTGATAAGAATGGACATCAGAAAAGAATCGCTGAATAAGCATTATGAATGGAACGGAAAAATTGAAGTTGTTTCGAAAGTACCGGTTAAAAATAAAGATGATTTGTCTCTTGCATACACACCCGGAGTTGCACAGCCCTGTCTTGAAATCCAGAAAGATATATCAAAATCCTATGAACTCACAAGACGCAATAACCTTGTTGCAGTTATTACAGATGGTTCGGCAGTTTTGGGACTCGGCGACATTGGTCCTGAAGCCGGAATGCCTGTTATGGAAGGAAAGTGCGCACTTTTTAAAGAGTTTGCCGATGTTGATGCTTTCCCTCTTTGCATTAAAACTCAGGATGTTGATGAGCTTGTGAGAACAATTTATCTTTTGTCGGGAAGCTTTGGCGGAATTAATCTTGAAGACATTGCCGCACCAAGATGCTTCGAAATTGAAAGACGACTTAAAGAAATTTGTGATATACCTGTTTTTCATGATGATCAGCATGGAACGGCAATCGTTGTTGCGGCGGCTCTTCTTAATGCACTTAAAGTTGTAAAAAAAGATATTGACAAAATTCGTGTTGTAATAAATGGTGCCGGAAGTGCAGGTACAGCTATCGGTATGCATCTTATGAAACTCGGTGTTAAAAACCTTGTTATGGTTGATCGTTTTGGTATCATATGCCAGGGAATGGGAGGCTTAAGCGATGCTCACAGAGAGCTTTCTGAAATAACAAATCCTGAGCATATCACCGGAGACCTTGCCAGGGCTATGGATGGTGCCGATGTGTTTATTGGTGTTTCAGCTCCTGACATTGTTTCGGTGGATATGGTTCGTTCAATGGCATCCGATGCAATTGTATTTCCAATGGCAAATCCTGTTCCTGAAATTATGCCCGACAAGGCAAAAGAGGGCGGTGCTGCCATTGTCGGTACAGGTCGTTCCGATTATCCAAATCAGATTAACAATGTTGTTGCTTTTCCCGGTATTTTCAGAGGTGCTCTGGATGTCCGTGCGTCAGATATTAACGATGAAATGAAGCTTGCCGCATCATACGCTATTGCAAGTCTTGTTTCTGATGATGAGCTTAACCCGGAATATATTCTTCCTGCAGCTTTTGATGAAAGGGTAGGGGAAACGGTAGCAAATGCTGTTGCCGACGCTGCACGAAGAAGCGGTGTTGCCAGGATTTAAAAATTATTAAAAGAGGAGTAATATGAAAAAAATACTTTTTGTATGTCATGGCAATATACTAACATAAACCTTGAAAGCCTATTAAAATAAGGTGTTGCATATATATGGTAGTTTAATTTACAGAGATTTTACAGAGAATAAAATACAAATGAAGTCATAGTGCAAAAACAAGTTAATACTATTTTTGAATATTAAAAGAAGCTTATTATTGATTGCTTAATTGTGATTGATAATAGGCTTCTCTTAGTATTTAAGGATATTTTATATTACAATACTAAAACCGCTGCCACACCATCTTAAAATGAGAATTTTATTGACAATTTGAAAGGAGAAAACGATAAAGCAATGAACGAGAGAATTATTAAACCGGGCGTAGTTCAAAGAATATTTGATTTAACCAAAAGTAAAAATCATAACTATAATACAGAAACTATCAGCGACATTTTGACCGCTTTTCTTGATGTGATTGAAGATACCATATCAAAGGGTGATTCAATTATTTTAAATGGTTATATGACTATTGAAGCACGGCATAGACCGCAGAAAGAAATTTATTGTGCAGGTAAAGGGAAAGAGATTACTATTCCTGAACAGTATAGAGCATATATTAAGCCCGGCTCAAAACTTGCAAAAGCAGCCAAACGTTATACAGAAAAGAGGCTAGGAGAAGTGAATGAACAGTATAAGCAAAAAAGAATTGATTGACAGAATATCCGCAAAGCTCAAAACACAACAAAAAGAAAAATTTGTAGTTGGCGGTAATAAACATACATATCAGAAAAGATACCATTTAACAATTACTAAAGCAATCATAGCGAAAGTATTAGATGCTTTTTTGAATGTCGTGGTGGATGCTATATCAAATGGTAACAAGATTCAAATATACGGTTACTTTACAATCTATCCGCAGCATTATAAAGAACGTACAGTAAATATGTTTGATGGCACTAGTGGGCATATATCCCCTGAACACTATAAAGTAAAAATTAACGCAGGTAAAAAAGTCGAAGATGCATGTGATAAATTAATGAACAAAATAAATGAAGGAGAATTTGAAAATGAGTGATACTAAATGGATTGATTCATTTACAAGAGCTTTAGCAGACATAGCAGAGCCGGAGAAAAGAAGTTTGCTCTATGTGGTGCTTATAGGTGTAATTAACGAATACAAAAAAGGCACTTATGACGGCATGGCTGGCATAGAGATATTAAACTCTTTTGGTATTAAAGGTAAACATATTTCCGTTTCTGCTACGGAAGAAAAAGAAAAGAAGACTAAAAAAAAGAAAGGTAAATAATATGAGAATGAAATTAAACACAAAAATAATTAAAGACAGCCTTATTGAGGAATTGATAAGAGACAAAAGAATAATAAGTCTACTTGACTATCAGGATGACCATTTAAAAGTACACGAGATAATGAATAAGAAAATTTTTACATATTTAAAACCATATTCATCTTCTACATCTGCTAAATCATTCATAAGCGTTGATGTGGATGAATACGAAAATGATTATAAAGTTCGTATAAAAATTGAGTGCCACGAAGATTTAAGCAATAGCGAACAAAGTAAATTCTATAATAAGGCTGATGTAATTGCTGTCTATGTGAGGGAATGTATCAATAATGTATTTCCTAAAGCAACAGGTTATCATAACGTCCCACACTATGGTTCGGCGTATTTAATTAGAGATATATCATTTAGAGTAAATGCAGAAGATGAGTGTGTTATTACCGACAATAAGAAACGACATAACGAATGTGATACTTGTAAAGTGTTATTGAATGCTCTTCGCAGATATGTAAATGAGCTTTAATTTTTAGAAAACGGTGAGACTACAGCCTTAGAAGTGTAGGGACTCCCATCTGCCCGGAGTAAAAAGAAAGTTTGCAGAACCATAATTAAGCATAGTTGACTTTACCGCTTCGGTGAAGTCTATTTTTATGACTGAATTTATGGGTATTATAAAGGAGGAACGATGAATGACTATAAAAACAATGAAACGAATATATCCGGGAATGAGGTTCAATATATTCTAAATGAAAACAAAGAATTAGTAGAAATATCAAAGGATTTATGTAAGCCTGTTGAATTTCCAATAAGGTATAAATTATCAAGTGCCTTTGAGGTATTTGTAAGGGTAAAAGGAACAGAAAACTATTGGATTTCCAACTACGGTAGATGCGTAAACAATTTAAATCATAAGGATAAAAAGACTTTCTATGAACACAGAACGGGTAAACGCCACTATACCGTCTATGAAATTGAAAAGTACATAGGAAGATGTCCTTTTAAACAATTCAAAAATGGTAAGATTAAACTTGATGAAAGTAAAATAAAAACTGTAAGAATGTTAAGCCTTAACTTAACTGAGGATGAATGCTACACCATCTTAGAGGAATTGCAGAGTAAGGACGAAAAGAAAAAGTATTTTATCAAAACCACAAGATACCAAAAGAACACCGCTCCGGAGCTTTTGGTTGCTGAACATTTTCTTGCAAATAGAAACGGAACTAAGGTGTGGCACAAAGACGGCAACGAAGATAATAATTGGTATAAGAATTTGATAAAGGTTACTCCAAAGGAATATAGAGACCTGCAAAGCGGTAAAATTTCTTGTGATGAGTTAGAGCCAAAACAAGAATACATTGAGTATGAAAACAAATCATCTGCCGCTGCACATAAACATTATAGCTCTATCAGGTCTCGTTGTGGTGATACAACGGATAAAGATTATATAGGAGACCAACTATGATTTGTCAATAGAGAAATGAAAACTTTTCAAATAATTTTGTATAGCTAAAAAAGTGTATAGCAAACAAAGCATTGTTAAAAATGCTTTTTGAAAACTAAATATAGTTAAGGTAAGACTTAGGCTAA
>JAZNUS010000035.1:0-19351 GCA_045592485.1 Clostridia bacterium
AGCGTTTTCAATAGTTTGAACGATTTTCAAATTTATATTTGAATTTACTTTCTTTTGTTTCCCCTCATCAGTCACCTTACGGTGACAGCTTCCCCACCAAGGGGAAGCCTTTCGCTTTAGCCTCATTTGTTATTAGCTCGATAAATTCCAATTTGAAAAACCCCGTTAATGAAAAATGTATAATAAATTGAGGCTATAGAATGAAAAAATACAAAAAATGACATATTTTCAAAAAAACTCTTGCCTGACGAATAATAGTATGTTAAAATATTAACATCGAATATTATGGTCGTCGGCATATGCCGGTTACCAATCAAGAAAGGGGTTACATAATGATTTACAGTTCAGAAGTAGAAAATATGTGCGTTGTTAGAAAAGGCGCAAACCACGGTCCTGCTCCCATTCCCGAAGAAGGCAAATGGGTTGCATCCAAAGAAATCAAGGATGTATCCGGCTTTACCCACGGTATTGGCTGGTGTGCTCCTCAGCAGGGAACATGTAAGCTTTCCCTCAATGTTAAAGACGGTATCATTCAGGAAGCTCTCGTTGAAACAATCGGTTGCTCAGGTATGACTCACTCAGCTGCTATGGCATCTGAAATTCTCCCCGGCAAAACCATTCTCGAAGCTTTAAACACAGACCTCGTTTGTGATGCTATCAACACTGCAATGAGAGAACTCTTCCTCCAGATTGTATATGGAAGAACCCAGACAGCATTCTCCGAAGGCGGTCTCCCCATCGGTGCAGGTCTTGAAGACCTCGGTAAAGGTCTCAGAAGCCAGGTTGGTACAATGTACGGTACACTCGATAAAGGTCCCAGATACTTAGAGATGGCTGAAGGCTATGTTACCAAAATTGCTCTTGACGAAGATGATGAAATCATCGGCTACAAATTCGTTCAGCTCGGCAGAATGATGGAAATGATCAAAAAAGGCATGGACGCTAACGAAGCTATGGAAAAAGCAAGCGGTCAGTACGGCAGAGTTGATGACGCTGCAAAGCTCATCGACCCCAGAGAAGAGTAATTTAAAGGAGGATTAGTAAAATGGCTTTATTCGAAAGTTATGAAAGAAGAATTAACAACATCAATGCTGTTTTAAATGCAAACGGCATCAAAGATATTGAAGAAGCTAAAGCTATCTGCGATGAAAAAGGCGTAGATGCATACGGCATCGTTAAAGGTATTCAGCCCATCTGCTTTGAAAATGCTGCCTGGGCATATGTTGTTGGCGCTGCTCTTGCAATCAAAAAAGGCTGCAAGAATGCTGCTGATGCTGCAGAAGTAATCGGTGAAGGTCTTCAGGCTTTCTGTATCGACGGTTCTGTTGCAGACGACAGAAAAGTTGGTCTCGGTCACGGTAACCTTGGCGCAATGCTTCTCAGAGAAGAAACAAAATGCTTTGCATTCCTCGCAGGTCACGAATCCTTCGCTGCTGCTGAAGGTGCTATCGGTATCGCAAGAACAGCTAATAAGGTTCGTAAAGAACCCCTCAAGGTTATCCTCAACGGTCTTGGCAAGGATGCTGCTCAGATCATTTCAAGAATCAACGGCTTTACCTATGTTCAGACCAAGTTTGACTATGCTACAGGTAAAGTAGAAGTTGTTAAAGAAAAAGCATACTCCAACGGCGAAAGAGCCAAAGTTCGTTGCTACGGATCCGACGATGTTAGAGAAGGTGTTGCTATCATGCATCTCGAAGGTGTCGATGTTTCCATCACAGGTAACTCCACCAACCCCACAAGATTCCAGCACCCTGTTGCAGGTACCTACAAAAAAGAATGTAACGAAATGGGCAAAAAATATTTCTCAGTTGCATCCGGTGGTGGTACAGGTCGTACACTTCACCCCGATAACATGGCTGCTGGCCCCGCTTCCTACGGTATGACAGATACAATGGGAAGAATGCACTCCGATGCACAGTTTGCAGGTTCTTCTTCCGTTCCCGCTCATGTTGAAATGATGGGACTTATCGGCGCAGGTAACAACCCCATGGTTGGTATGACTGTTGCAGTTGCTGTTGCAGTTCAGGAAGCAATGAATAAGTAAGCAATATCAAGGGTTTTGTAGGGGCGATTCACGAATCGCCCGCAAAGAAGATTTCTTTGAATTAAAAAATGTAAAACTTTTAGTTGGACACATCATATTGGAGTTTTCCCCCATGATGTGTCCAACTTTTTTGTATGCTGAAAACTAAAAAGTATTGATTTTCTGACTATATTTTGATATAATAATAATGAGATTAAAAGTGAAAGGAGCAAGTATATATGGCAAATACGATTTACACCATAGAGAAAATAAAAGATATAGTAAAACCTATTGCAAACAAGTATAATGTACAGTCAATATACTTGTTTGGTTCATATGCCCGCGGTGAGGCAAATGAAAACAGTGATTTGGATTTTTTGGTTTTTGGTGGAGATAAATTCAAATTAACCAATATTTTTGCTCTTGCTGAAGATTTAAGAAATGCATTTCAAAGACAGGTTGATGTTTTTGAAATCAGTGAGATAAATACTGACAGTGATTTTTACTCAACCATTATGAATGAAAGGTTAAGTGTAGCATGAAATACTCCGACAAACAGCGTATTCAAAAAATTTGTGAATATGCAGAAAAACTTCTAACTTACATTAGTCAAAATGATATAACGAAAGAAAAATTGTTTAATGATTACGCATTGCAATGGCTGGTTACGACACCGCTATATAATATTGGTGAACAGGTATATGCGTTGTCAAACGAATACAAAAATGCAAACTGCGATATCCCATGGTCTATGATATCAGGGCTAAGGCATAGGTTGGTTCACAATTATGACGGAACTAATTGGAACATAATTGCGGATGTTGTGTTTGAGGAATTGCCGACACTTTTAAAGCAATTGAAAATGCTTATTTAGTTCGTTTCAAATTGGTTGAAAAAAGATAGGATTATTTAGTTGGACACATCACCATGATGTGTCCAACTTTTTACTACAAGGAAAGGAGTATATATTTATGAAAAAATATGTGATAATATCAGGTGTGCCACGTGCAGGGAAAAGTACAGTTTCACAAATAATAGCAAAGAAATTTGGCTTTCAGCACATTAGTATGGACTCAATTATAGCAGGAATAGAAAAGGTATTCCCTGAAACCTAAATAAATTCCGAAGCACCGGTTGAACCGTGGAAGAACCTTGAATATATCAGTTCAAGAATTACACCTTTTATAAGAACAATGATTGATAGTGGCGAATACGACGAATGTAATTATGGAGTAGTAATTGATGTATTTCAACTTCTGCCTTGTGATTATATCAAATTTATTGATAATTCAAAATGCGATATATATTACTTACTTTCGTCTGATGTTACTCCTACCGAAAGATTTGAGCTATTGAAATTATTTGATACGCCTAAAGATTACACATATTATCGTTCTGAAGAAGAAAATCGTAATGACTGTATAGACATCGTGAACATAAGCAAGTTAATTAAAGAACAGTGTATATTATATGGATTGCCTTATTATGAAACAACTAAAAACAGAGATGCAATAATAAAAGAGTTTATTACAAGTTTGATTTGACACAAGCAGAAATTATATGGTATAATATCATCCGTAGCAAGAGAAACGGCGGCGGTTGTTTCCGACACCTACCGAAAGGGGGTGTTATTTATGGAAGAAATAATTTCTTTTACTTTATTAGTAATGATTATTATACTTTACATAAAGAGATGACCGCCACTTCTGCAAAAGTGACGGTCTTTTAAAAAAGTAACGTTTAATTTGCGGAAACAACTAATGTCGTTCCCTCTTGTTACACTTATATTATCACAAACTTAACAATATGTCAAGTTTTGTTTTACGGAAATGGAGAAAATATATGTATACAGATGCAAAAACTCATTATGATATGCTGATAGATGAAGAAAATGATCCTGTGCATGACCCATTACCGATAAGAGAATATATGAGCAAATGGGACGGAGACAGCTTTATTCAGAATATGGAACTTGCCAAAGATAAAACCGTTCTTGAAATCGGAATCGGAACAGGCAGACTTGCCATGAAGGTCGCACCTGAATGCAAAATATTATACGGAATAGATATCTCACCAAAAACTGTTAAGCGTGCAAAAGAGAATTTAAAAGATTTTAAGAATGTCACTTTAATTTGCGATGATTTTTTTGCATATGAGTTCGATGAAAAATTTGATGTTATATATTCAAGCCTGACATTTATGCACATTGAAGATAAACAAACGGCAATTAACAAAGTTTCATCACTTTTGAATAAAGATGGAGTATTTGTATTATCTATTGATAAAAATCAATCAAATTATATTGACATGGGTACACGAAAAGTAAAAATATTTCCTGACATGCCGAATTTAATATCAAAATATATAAGTTTATCCGGATTAACAATTACACATCAATACGAAACAGAATTTGCATTTGTTTTTGTAACAAAAAAGTAATATTAAAAGAATACCCACATTGCACATTTTTTCACCAACAATACACCTCAAGCATTTGTACCAAGCGTATTTGAACCTGTTTCGTTTTATACATTTTTCGCTCTGCAAGCCTTTCTTATATATGATAAAATTATATTATCATACATAGAAAGGAGTTATTCAATGAAACTTAGTACAAAATGGAAAAACTGGATTGCAATAATTGATCCCAAAATATGCATAGAATGCAAAGAGAAACATGGCAAAATTTATGAAATATCGGAAAAAGTCACGCCTTCACCACCTTTACATCCTCATTGCAGATGTACCATACAAAGATTAAAATCTCTCTTTGCAGGTGAAGCAACAGACAAAGGGTTAGACGGTGCAGACTGGCATTTGAAGTATAATGGTAAACTACCTGAATATTACATAAGTAAAACAGATGCAATCAAGCTTGGGTGGAATAAAAATCATAAAAAGTTATCTGACGTTGCTCCCGGGTATATGATGTATGGCGAAGTATATCGAAATAAAAATTCTCATCTCCCTGATAAAAAGGGAAGAATATGGTATGAAGCAGATATTGATTATGAATCCGGTCACAGAAATACGGAAAGGATAGTCTTTTCTAATGATGGATTGATTTTTATAACCTATGACCATTACCAAACTTTCATAGAAATAAGATAGGAGGAAAAATGAATACTATAAAATTAGATTTTTCAAATTGTAATTATATTATGGCAGTATATGAATATATCAAAAAGCAGTGTAAATTACCTGATTATTGCGGCAATAATCTTGATGCATTGTGGGATTTCTTAGATGGCGATGACTGTCCCCACGATTCTAAAATTGAAATTTATGGAATTGAATATTTAAACACAAAATTCAATGGATATGGTGAGAAAATAAAACAGTTATTTGAAGATTTGCCAAAAGAATATGGAAATGAAGATATAGAAGTTGTTATACATTCTTAAGGAATGATTCAAATTGAATTTGACATAATCCACCTATATATGATATAATGCCATTTGTAGCAAGAGAAACGGCGGCGGTTGTTTCCGACACCTCGTGAGAAGGGGGTGTTACTTGCGGAAGAAATATTTTCTTTACTTTATATTAGTAGTGATTATTGTACTTTACATAAAAACCGGACAATTAACTCTCGTAATTTTTGCAATCGTTGGAGTTAATTATCCGGTTTTTGCTTACAGCACACAAAGAAGTTTCATAAATTTTCCGTCTTCGTCTTCATCAACGGAAATAATATGATTGAACCCTGACTGTGCATACAGTTTTATTGCAGGGTAATTATCCAAATCAACGCCTATTGAAAGCTCCGAAAAGCCTTCTTCTTTTGCTTTGGCTTTGATGAATTTCACAAGCTCTTTTCCGATGCCTCTTCTCCTGAAGCTTTTCTTTACCACCATTCTTGAAACATAAACCCTTTTTCCGGGAATTGTGTAATCTCTGTCGTCTGTTTCATACACAAGGGATATTTCTGCAAGGTATTCGCCGTCAATTGAGTAAATGTAGCATACACGGTTGCCCGATACAAGCTCATCGTAAAATTTGTCTGCCAAACTCTTGTGTTTATTCATATCCCATATGTTTGAGCATTTATAGAAATCTTCAATTTTGAGTTTTGTTATTTCCACATTCATTTTTACCATCTCCTGATTTTTTTATCTCTTCTGAATACTTTATTAAATATCAAATTTATATTACAAAACTGCCTCCGTCGTTGACCTGCTTCATTCTCTCTGATATTATAATAACATAATAAAGCAAGAAAGGATGATACTTATGAAAAGACTGATTGCAGCACTCGTTTCAATGACACTTTTGCTTACACCAACTGCCATCTTTGCCCGCTTTTCAGACCTTGATTCGGTTCCGTGGGCGACAGATTCAATAAATGAGCTTTCAGATAAAGGCATAATAAACGGCTATGAAGACGGAAGCTTTAAACCCGGTTCCAATGTTACAAGAGCGGAATTTGCAACACTTCTCTGTCTTGCATTTGATGCAAACGCTTCAACAAATGATTCCTTTTACAACATAAATCACTGGGCTAAGGAATACATTGTCCGTACATCAGACCTTGTCTATAATCCCTACAAAACATATATGCCGGACCGTTATGCAACAAGGGGCGAAATTGCCTATGCACTCACAAACGCTCTGAAGCTGCCTGCCCCAACAGAGGACGCAGGCGAGAAATTTGCCGACTGGGACAAGGTGAATCCCGACATTGCATCAAAGCTTGCCTCGGCGGCAGAGCATGGCATAATCAAGGGCTATGAAACCGGAGAAATCCGTGCACAGGGTGAGGTCACAAGGGCGGAAGCCGCAGTTCTCATTGACCGTGCTCTTGAATATAAGGAAGTCCATCAGGACAAAGAGGAAAATCTTCCTCAGGACAAACCCTCCGATGAAGAAAATGACGAAACAAACAAAAAGCCCGACATCTTCGAAGGTCTTGACCACATCTACACTCTTTATCCCCTTGAAAAGCTTCTTGTTGTGTCCTCTGTTTCAAAAACATTTTCCGAAAAAACCGGCAATGAGGCATACCGTCTGACCTACCGCATTGCAGGAGAGAGTGACAAAGAATATTCCTCGGTCATTGACGATGAAAGCATAACTGTTTTCGGAACAAAAGCTTCACTTTCCGAAATAAGCGCCGGAGATGTGCTCACGGTAGATATGGTGCTCCTAACTCACATTAAAAGCATAATTGTTCTGGCATCGCTGGATGATGGTTTTTCCGGAGATGCTTCAATGGTGATTCCTGTGGGAAGCAAAACAGGTTTTTACGGAAGTGACACCGATTATGAATTTATATATGGTGACCTTGTTGATAAAAAAATCAACACCAGAACAGTTTCTCTCACAGTTCACAATGACGAAGGCACATTCACGGTTAATGTTCCCCGTGCCCTTGAGGCAGACAGATATACAGACGGCAGAAAAAATGTGTGGGATACTGAAAAAGTATCTTCTCTTGATGCAGGGGAGGACAGGGTGTATATCCGCTTTACAGAGAATAAGGCAACTGAGGTTATTGCAGTTAAAAAATAATTTAAATCTTTATGGAATCCTTGTATTCCTTGGGTGACATATTGGTTACCTTTTTAAACACTCTTGAAAAATAATGAGGATTATCATAGCACAGTATTTCGGAAATCTCCGAGATGCTGTGCTGTTCCTGTCTTATGAGGATTTTTGCTTCTTCAATTTTCAGCTTTGTCATATATTCGTTTATGGTCATATTGCAGTTTTTTCTGAATTTGGCAGAAATGTATGTTCTTGAAAAATTCAGCTTTCTGCACACATCGTCAACGGTTATCTTGCTGTAGATGTTGTTGTGCAAAAGCTCTGCCACCTGAGATGTGATGTTGTCTGAAAATTCTTCCCTCAATGTGGTGGATTTTGAATTTATGTCAAAACGCAAAAGCTTTATGAGAAGGGTTTCAAGGTTCAGCTTAATAAGCTGTTCGCCTCCCGGGGGGGCGTCGTGCTTTTGCCTCAGTTCAGTCAGGTTGGGATTGTTTTTCTCAAGATAAAAAACACTTTCCGCCTCGGAAATTATGTTTGATATGTAGCCCCTCATTGGAGTGGGGATAACAAGATGCTTGTTTTTGAAAAAATCCATCTCCGAGGATTTGCACACGAAGGTTATGATGAAAACATTGGGTGCAACCTTTCCGTTGGCACCCAGAGCGTGAAATTCGTTGGGCTTGTGAAAATAGGCTTCTCCCTGCCTGAGTGTCACATCGTGATTCTTTGCGGTAATCACTGCCTCTCCCTTGTCCACATAGACGATTTCCCAGAAATCGTGTCTTTCTCCAAGGGATTTGAAATTACGGTCAAATTCGAAATAGTGAATTGTGACAATACTGCTTACATTGATTATGCAGTCAATTTTCTGTTTAATGTAGGCACTGTTCATACATCTGCCTCCTTGTTTACAAAAGTGTAAAAATAAAGTATATTATTGTATTGAAAAACTTCGTATGTAATGATACCATATAATTGTAATTCAGTCAATAAGAAAGGGGATTTTTTGTAATGAATGTTCTTGCAATAGGATGTCATCCCGACGACATGGAAATCAACTGTGCCGGCACACTTGCAAAATGTGTTAAACGCGGTGACAATGTTACAGTGTGCCATGTTGCCAACGGCAATCTTGGCCACGCAATTATTCAGCCCGATGAGCTTCGCGAAATCAGAATAGGCGAAGCTAAAAAAGCAGGCTCTCTTGCAGGTATCAAGGTTGTTACCTGTGACATAGGCGACTGCATGGTATATGAAGGCAGCAAAGAACAGAGAGATATCCTCGTTGATATCATCAGAGAAGCCGATCCCGACTTCATCATCACTCACGCACCCTCTGACTATATGCCCGACCATGTGGCAGTAGCAAGACTTGTGTTTGATGCTTCTTTTGCCGCAAGTGTACCTCACTACAAAACAAAGGTAGATAAGGTTTCAAAGGTTACCCCCATTTACTATATGGACAACCTTGCAGGTCTCGGTTTTGAACCCACTCACTTTGTTGATGTTACCGATGAAATCGACCTCAAGCTCGAAATGCTCGAATGTCACGAAAGTCAGCTCAAATGGATGAGAGACCACGACCACATCGATTTTGCCGATTTCGTTAAGACCTGTGCAAAATACAGAGGCTTCCAGTCTAACTGTGCATATGCCGAAGCATTCAGCGAATGTCTGGTATATCCCAAGGTTCAGGCAAAGAGACTTTTGCCGTAATTAAAGTTATTTTTAAAAATAATATATATTTTCAAGGAGGAAAAAATCATGAATTTTATCGATACCGTTAAAGGTTCATTGCTTGATGGGTTCTATCCCGCAGGCTGGGACATGGAAAAAATTGACAAATGCTGTGATCCCGCAAACAAAGTAGAAGACAGACAGGATTTCTGGCACAAGGATTTCACACCCGTAAGATGTGAAACTCTCGGCGAATTTGACACCTACATGGGCCACGAAATTGCAATTCAGATTAAAAATGCAAAAGACAGAGGCGAAAAACTCGCTCTCATTCTTCCCGTTGGTCCCATGGGTATGTACAAATGGGCTGTTTACTTCCTCAAAGCATGGAATGTAAAATGTGACCATGTTTACACCTTCAACATGGACGAATGGGCAGATGCTGAAGGCAACACCCTTGCTCCCGATGATCCGTCTGCATTCCAGAATGCTATGAAGCAGGCGCTCTTCAATCCTCTTGGCGAACTCACAGTTCCCGAAAATCAGAGAAACTTTGCTTCAAAAGAAAATCTCCCCACCTATGCAGAAAAGATTGCAAAACTCAAAGCTGAAGGTGCAAAGCTCGGTCTTGTATTCGGTATCGGCAGAATGTGTCACATTGCTTTCTGGGAACCCCAGTTCGGCGGCGAATTTGACACTGTTGAAGAATGGATGAAACAGACACACCGCATCGGTGCAAAGCTCCACCCCCTCACAATCGAACAGAACGCTATCACAAGCTTTAAATCAAGAACAACTCTCGTTCCTTGCACAGCAAACACCGTTGGACCCGCTCTCATGTTCCAGGCTGATTTCATCATCGGCGGATGTGACGGAACCTTCGGACGCGGCATGCAGTGGCAGGGCATGAGCTTCTGGATGACTCTCCGTTACGGTCCCGACAAATGGGTTACATCCAGCTTCATTCCCACACTCCCCGGAAAACTCTTCTATCTTAAAGAGCTTGAAGGTCCCCTCGTGGCAGAATGTAACTAATATAAATTACATATATTCATATACACAAAAAACAGAGCAGCCTTGCTCTGTTTTTTTGTTGTTAGTGGAATACTGATTAAAGGATTGACAAAAATAATAAAATACATTATCATATGCAACTTTGGTTTATTGAATTATAACAAACATTCATTTTGATAAAAAAATATCAAAAAAATATTGAAATATTAAAGAAATTATGCTATAATCATTTATGTATGATTATATTTATTATAATTTTTTTATAAATCTTTACAGGAGGCTAAAAAAATGGCAAAGAAATTCAAAACCATGGATGGTAACAATGCTGCCGCTCATTGCGCCTATGCGTTTACCGAAGTTGCAGCAATCTATCCTATCACTCCTTCTTCAACAATGGCAGAAGTTGTTGACGAATGGAGCGCTCAGGGACTGAAAAACATTTTCGGTGAAGTTGTAGATGTAGTCGAAATGCAGTCTGAAGCAGGTGCTGCAGGTGCAGTTCACGGTTCACTTCAGGCAGGTGCCCTTACAACCACATTCACAGCATCTCAGGGTCTTCTCCTTATGATCCCCAACATGTACAAAATCGCCGGTGAGCTTCTTCCCTGCGTATTCCATGTAAGTGCCAGAGCTATTGCTGCTCACGCTCTTAATATTTTTGGTGACCATCAGGATGTTATGGCTTGCCGTCAGACAGGCTTTGCAATGCTTGCTTCCGGTTCTGTTCAGGAAACAATGGACCTCGGCGGTGTTGCTCACCTTGCATCCATCAAGGGAAGAGTTCCCTTCGTTCACTTCTTCGACGGTTTCAGAACATCTCACGAAATTCAGAAAATCGAAGTTATGGACTATGAAGATCTTAAAGCTCTCACCGATATGGACGCTATCAAAGAATTCAAAGACCGTGCTTTAAACCCCGAACACCCCGTTCTCAGAGGTACTGCTCAGAACTCTGACATCTACTTCCAGGGCAGAGAAGCAGCTAACAAATATTATGATGCTCTTCCCGATGTTGTTGCAGATTACATGAAAGAAATCTCCAAAATCACCGGCAGAGAATACAAACCCTTCAACTACTACGGTGCTCCCGATGCTGAAAAAGTTATCATCGCTATGGGCTCTGTATGTGAAGCTCTCGAAGAAACAGTTGATTACCTCAACGCTGCAGGTCAGAAGGTCGGCGTAATTAAAGTTCACCTCTACAGACCTTTCAGTGCAAAATATTTCTTCGATGTAATGCCCAAAACTGTTAAGAAAATTGCTGTTCTTGACAGAACAAAAGAACCCGGTGCACTAGGCGAACCCCTTTACCTTGATGTTTGCAACCTTTACCTGGGCAAAGCAGAAGCTCCTGTTATCGTTGGCGGTCGTTATGGTCTTGGTTCCAAGGATACAACTCCCACACAGCTCGCTGCTGTATTTGCTAACCTTGATGCAAAAGAACCCAAAAACGGCTTCACAATCGGTATCGTTGATGATGTTACAAATCTTTCACTCCCCTTGGGTGAAACCATCAATGCTGCTCCCGAAGGCACAACCCGTTGTAAGTTCTGGGGCTTTGGTTCCGACGGTACTGTTGGTGCTAACAAAGACGCCATCAAAATCATCGGTGACAACACAGACCTCTATGCTCAGGCATATTTTGATTATGACTCCAAAAAGTCCGGCGGTGTAACCATGTCTCACCTGAGATTTGGTAAAAAGCCCATCAAGTCAACCTATCTCCTTGATGAAGCTGACTACATTGCTTGTCACAAACCCGCTTATGTATATCAGTACGATGTACTCGAAGGCCTCAAAAAAGGCGGTACCTTCCTTCTTAACTGCGTATGGTCCGACGAAGAACTCAACGAAAAGCTCCCCGCAGCTATGAAGAGATATATTGCTGAAAACGAAATCAAATTCTACACAATCAACGCTGTTGATGTTGCTGTAAAGGTTGGTCTCGGTCAGACAAGAATCAACATGGTAACTCAGGGTGCATTCTTCAAGCTTGCCGATGTTATTCCTTTTGAACAGGCTGTTGATCTTATCAAAGCTGCAATCAAAAAGACCTATGGCAAGAAGGGTGACGAAATCGTTAAGATGAACTGCGACGCAGTTGACGGTGCAGTAGAAGCTCTCCACGAAGTTAAAGTTCCTGCTTCATGGAAGGATGCTGTTGATGCTCCCGAAGCTAAAGCTGATGTTCCCGCATTCATCACAGACATCGTTGCTCCCGTAAATGCTCAGAGAGGCTACAAGCTCCCTGTTTCCACATTTGTTGGTAACGATAAAGAAGCAGGTACCTTCGAAACAGGTACTTCAAGATATGAAAAGAGAGGCGTAGCTGTTACTGTTCCTGTTTGGGATGTTGACAAATGTATCCAGTGTAACCAGTGTTCAGCTGTATGTCCTCACGCAGCAATCAGACCTGTTCTTCTCACCGAAGAAGAAAAGGCTGCTGCTCCTGAAAGCTTTGTAACAAAGAAAGCTACAGGCTTTGCAGGTATGGAATTCAGAATGCAGGTATCTCCCCTCGACTGTCTCGGTTGCGGTGTGTGTGCTAATGTATGTCCTGAAAAAGTACAGGCTCTCAAGATGACTCCTATCGATGCTGTTTCTGCTGTTGAAGCTCCCAACTGGGATTATGCTATGACAGTAGCTTCCAAACAGAAAGACATCGATATTACAAAGAATATCAAAAATTCACAGTTTGCAACTCCTCTCCTCGAGTTCTCCGGCGCTTGCGCAGGTTGTGGTGAAACTCCCTATATCAAGCTCATCACTCAGCTCTTTGGTGACAGAATGATGGTTGCAAATGCTACAGGTTGTACTTCAATCTGGGGTGGTTCCGCTCCTTCAATGCCTTACTGCAAAAACGCTGAAGGCAAAGGTCCTGCCTGGGCTAACTCCCTCTTCGAAGACAACGCAGAATTTGGTCTTGGTATGGTTCTCGCTGTTAAGAAAAACAGAAAGAATCTTGCAAGCCTTATGAATCAGGCAATTGAAGCAGGATGCAGTGCAGAGCTTGCTGATGCATTCAAGGCTTGGATTGCAGGTATGGATAACGCTCAGGCTTCCATCGAAGCTGCTGCAAAGGTTGAAGCAGCTCTCGCAAATGCAGATAAGAACGATCCCATCATCAAACAGATTGCCGACAGAGTTGACTTCCTCGTTAAGAAGTCACAGTGGGTATTCGGTGGTGACGGTTGGGCATACGACATCGGTTACGGCGGTCTCGACCATGTTATCGCTTCCGGCGAAGACATCAACATCTTCGTTGTTGACACCGAAGTATATTCCAACACAGGCGGTCAGGCTTCCAAAGCTACACCTACTGCTGCTGTTGCTAAATTTGCAGCTTCCGGTATGAAGGTTAAGAAGAAAGACCTCGGTATGATTGCTACAACCTACGGCTATGTATATGTTGCTCAGATTGCTCTCGGCGCTAACATGCAGCAGGCTCTTAATGCAATTAAAGAAGCAGAAGCTTATCCCGGTCCTTCACTTATCATTGCATATGCTCCCTGTATCAACCACGGCATCAAAGCTAAAGGTAACATGGCTAACTCAATTGCAGAAGAAAAGAAAGCAGTTGAAACAGGCTACTGGCACCTCTGGAGATTCAACCCTGAACTCAAAGAAGCAGGCAAGAATCCCTTTGTTCTTGATTCCAAGGAACCCACAGGTCAGATTAAAGACTTCATGATGGGTGAAAACAGATATCTCATGCTCCAGAAAGCATATCCCGATATCGCATCTCAGCTCTTTGATAAGGCTGAAAAAGACCTTCTTGACAGATACGAAACATACAAGCGTATGGCTGACTAATATAAGGTTAATTATGACTTTGGCGAAAGGTAAATCCTTTCGCCAAAGTCAAATTTATTTACTTTCGGATTGCTGTTATAAATAGCAATAAAATACATATTATATATACTGACAAATACCAAATGAAGCTTGGTATTGCTTATTTCAGAGGGATGGAATATGAACAGAAAATCTTTTGACGATACTAAACCAACAAAGAAAAAAACGGTCAGAGGAATAGTGTGCATCATAGTAATTCTTGCACTTGCTCTTCTTGCTTTCGGTTATTTTTCCGTGAGTGCCTCAACCGATAAAATATATAACGGTGTGTATGTGGGGGACATTGACCTTGGAGGAAAATCTCTTGCAGATGCACAGAAAATCATTGAAAATGAATACGGAAAATATGCCGTAAATGCAAAGCTTGAATGCGAAGGGATTGCTTTTGAAATCTATCAGGACAATGCTTCAATTGCTCCTGATTTCAAAGCCACCGCAGAGCTTGCAGCAAGCTGCGGCAAAGAAGGCTCATTTTTTAATAAAATAGCCAATATGCTTTCACTCAGAGCAAACCCCGAAAAACTGAACCTTGTTCTTTCGTGTGATGAAGAAGCACTTCAGAATATTTTGAACGATAAGCTTCCGTCAGTGACAGTTGATGTTACCGACTATATTGTGGAATACGGAGAAAATGAGCTTATCATAACAAACGGAAAAGACGGCAGGGGCGTTATTGCAAAGGATGTAATAGCTTCAATTGCAGAAGCTTTAACAAATAAGCGGCTTGATTCCAGAATGGAAATTAAAGCTAAAGAAATTCCCTGTGCAAAAATTGATGCAGAAAAATTCTGCGAGGAATATAACCGCGATGCCAAAGATGCAGTTTGCGAAGAAGACGGAGAAAATATCAATATAACCCCCGAGGTTATTGGTGTCAGAATTGACAAAGAACAGGCAAAGCAGATTATTTTGTCAAATGCGGACACCATCGGCTCCTATACAATTCCCGCAATAATCACATATCCTGAAATTACGGCAGCTCAGCTTGAGGAAGAGTTTACAGACAGTGTAATCGGAACCTATTCAACCAATTATTCAACAAGCTCTGCCAATCGTAAGGAAAACATCCGCCTTGCCTCAACCAAAATTAACGGTGTGATTCTCAATCCCGGTGAGGTTTTCTCCTTTAACGGTGTTGTTGGTCCCCGAACTGCAGAAACGGGCTACAAAATTGCCCATGTTTACAGCGGCGGCAAAACAGTAGACGGGATCGGCGGCGGCATATGTCAGGTTTCGTCAACTCTTTATAACGCAGTTGTTCTTGCAGACCTTGAAATAGTCTACAGAACCAATCACACTCTTCCAGTTTCCTATGTTCCTCTCGGAAGAGATGCAACGGTTTCCTACGGAACCATTGATTTCAAGTTCAAAAACAACAAACAGTCACCTGTAAAGCTTGAAGTTATTGCCGACGGCTCGAATCTTACTGTCAACATCTACGGCAGAAAGAAATATATTACCGATGTTTCAATTGAAACTTCAATAACCGGAACCATTAATTACTCAACAGAAACAATCAAAGATGATACTATGTTTGAGGACGAAAAAAAGGTGGAAGAAAAGGGTGCAAACGGAACAAAAGTCGAAGCCTATAAAATAATCAGAAAAGACGGCGAGGAAGTTTCACGCACTCTGCTTGCAAAAAGCACCTACACCGCAACTCCCGAGGTTGTAAGGGTTGGAACCAAAAAGAGACCTCCCGAGGTTGAATCTGATTTGCCCAAAGAACCTGAGGTAACAGAACCGGCTGTTGCGCCTCAGCCTGAGATTGTTCCCGAACCCGAGCCGGTTCCTGAACCGCCTGTATCTGCCGAAATAACCGAGCCCGTTGCAGCTCCCGAAGCAGTTGAAACACCGGTTGATGTTCAGTAGAGAGAATAATTAATTTTAAAACCAAACCCCAATAACCAAAGCTCGGTTATTGGGGTTGTTATTTGTGTTTACATATTTATCTCACATTCTATGGTACTTGCTTCACCTTTGGAGGGATTATATTTATATGTGTCGGACAACGCCATTGTTTTTGTGCCGAAATCCTTTCTGAGAATGTTAAGAACATTCTCATGATTGGTTTCCGGAGAAACGGCAAACACAAACTTGAATGAATGAGGACGAAGCTCATAACATTCTTCAGGTTCGGGACCGCAGGAATTGCTTCCGAGTCCTCGCTGACGGTAGTCAATGTAGAGATAATTTGATTTTTCGGATTTTTTAAGCTCATTTCGATGTCTTGCACATTCCAGTGATTCCATATCAAAATCGTGATATGAAAATTCGAAACTGTCAGATCCGATTATAGAAAATCCACATTTTTCTCCCATGACTGTTACAAATCCTGTGTCGCATCTTGTTCCGCATTCCTGGGGAATGTCATACATAAAATTCATATCTTTGACATTTGCCTCGTAAAGTCCGATAGGGCAGTGTGCTTTACGGTCAATATAACATTCATCAAAGCCTCTTCCGTACCATCTGATGCGGTCAAATTCTTTGTCAAGCTCAAAGCAAATTCCTATTCTCGGCATAACTTCTCCGACTCTGCCGTAGGGAGTGCCTGTGTAGTCAACAATAATTAGTCCGTCTTTTAGTATACGGTAGGTAAATTCGGTGTTGAATCCCGAATATGTTCCGCACGGCGCACATATTCCTTTAACATTCACAATAACAGAATCTTCATTACGGGAAACATCTGCACCCGTTGCAAAAAACTCAAAGTATTTGAATCCGGAATTTTCCCAGTCGTTGATTCGCCTTGGGGCAAGACCAATAACCCCGTCGTTATCAATGGGAGCACGGTAGAAAACAGGTTTCATTGGGGCATCAAAAATAACCCTTCTGTTCCACTCATAACGGCAAAGTACGCCTTTATTAAATGTAACCTTAAAATTGTTGCCTTCAACATCAAGAATATGTTCTTGCTCGGTTATTTTTGTTTCAAAATTCTGATGGATAATTTTTTCTTTGTCAACACTTTTAATCTCGTGCTGACTGTTTGACAGTTCGTTTCCCTTTTCATCAAAAAACTTTATGTTTACAAAATATCTTGCACCCTTAGTATCGTCGGGTGTGTCAAGGTCAATATCAAGAAATTCCGACTCGTAGGGGAGAGTTTTCAGTTCCTTTAATGTTCCTTGCCTTATTGGTTTGAAGTCCTCGCAAATCTCCCATTTCACGGTTATGTAGTCAAGACAGCGGAAATCGTTTGTATTGGTAAGTTTCAATTTGCCGTCTGAAAACTCTGTGTAGCAGGGTGATAAAACAGATTTACATTCCGCCATGGAGGGCTTCGGAGTGCCGTCTGACAGACAATATCCGTCTATGGTGAAGTTTGACCAGTGATTTGTAACATCGCCGAAGTCACCGCCGTAGCGGTAGAATGCATTTCCTTTTTCATCTTCATCATAGAAACCGTGGCTTTTGTACTCCCACACAAATCCACCGGCAATGTGACGGTTTTTGTAGATATAATCCCAGGAATCCTTCATAAGTCCGGGGCTGTTACCCATTGCGTGTCCGTATTCAAGAACAATAACGGGTTTACCGTCTTCCGGAAAGCTTGTGAGAGACTCCATTTTGAAATATCCGTCAAGACGGAAGTCGCATTTTTCGGGATTTCTGCCATTTGCATCGGTGCTTAGAACCGGCACATTTCCAAGCCTTTCCTTTATAAAGTCATAGCAGGCGTCAATGTTTTCGCCTCTTCCGTGTTCGTTGCCTATGTAGCGGACTATTATGCAGGTTTCGTTCTTATTCCTTTCTGTGAGCCTTTCGGTGCGGTCAAGAAAGGCATTTTTCCATTCGGGCAGTTTCGAAATGTAACCAAGATCCCCGATTGCAGAACAACCGTGTGTTTCTATGTCGCCCTCATCTGCAACATAAAATCCCATTTCGGAGCACATTTCATAGAATGCCGGGTTGTTGGGATAGTGAGCACAGCTTATGGCGTTAAAGTTG
Source organism: Clostridia bacterium (assembly GCA_045592485.1). Taxonomy (GTDB): domain Bacteria; phylum Bacillota; class Clostridia; order UMGS1810; family UMGS1810; genus RGIG1828. Next base: position 18,014 of record JAZNUS010000035.1, read on the forward strand.
TGTGACTTTATGAGGCGAAGTTCTTTTTCAATAAAATCTACAGTTAACGCTTTTCCGTTTTTGGGGTCATGTTCGTGACGGTTTACACCCTTGATGGTTATAGGAGTGCCGTTTACAAGCAGTTTGTTACCCAAAACCTCAGATTTCATAAAACCGATTCTTTTTGAGTGTCTTTCGCACACTTTGTCAAGTTTTTTTAATGTGATATATGTGTTATAAAGATTCGGTGTTTCAGCATTCCACATAAGCGGATTTTCGATTTCAAATTCGAAATGCAGATTTTTGTCCGCGGGCTTGCATTGCTTTTGTCCGTCTGCCTCAGTTTCAACTGTGTAGTCTGAATACTCACCGTCTGTAAGAGTGATGTCAAAAATAATGCGCTTATCCGATGTTGTTATGTGATAGTCGAAAACAGAGATTTCGCCGAGCGAGAAAAGCATAACATCTCTGAAAATTCCGTTTGTCATGAGCATATCCTGATTTTCAAGATATGTGGCATCGCTGTAGGTGAAAACCTTAACGGCAAGAAGGTTTTCACCTTCTCTGATTTTGTCTGTAACATCAAATTCGGAATGGAGTCTGCTTCCTTTCGAAAAACCGACATACTCACCGTTTACCCACACAAAAAATGCATTGTCAACACCGCCGAAGTAAAGGATGCTTCTTCCGGATTTTGAAGCGATAAATTTTTTACGGTAATAACCAACGGGATTTTCGTGAGGTACAAATGGCGGATTAAATGCAAAAGGGTATTTCACATTGGGGTATGTGGGCTTGCCGTAGCCTCTGTATTGCCACATTGACGGAACATCAATTGTGTCCCAGTCGGAATCGCCAAAGCTTTCAAGATAAAAATTGTCAATGCAGTCGCAAGGTACATACTTAAAAGAAAAATCACCGTTTAAAACTGTTATAAGCTCCGATTCTTCTTTGTTTTTGTAGTATACATCTTTTTTCAGTGAAGGAACAACGGTTGAGCGGGGGCTCATTCTTCCTTCGTGCAAAAACTTAGGATTATTTATTTTTTCGTTTATAAAATTCATATTAATTCTCCTGTTAAAATATGGGATTGCTGTTCAGATTGGAGTTTAGCGGTGAGTTTGAAATTGGGCTGAAGCGAAAGGCTTCCCCTTGGTGGGGAAGCTGTCACCGTAAGGTGACTGATGAGGGGAAACAAAAGAAAGTAAATTCAAATATAAATTTGAAATTCATTCAAACTATTGAAAATACTGCTTTTTAACGCTCCACTAACCAATCAAATTCGCACAAGTGCTCTAGCCTTAATAATCAACACTGAGGACGCCTCAAATGGTGAATTTTCGGTATCTTTTGGTTTGT
>JAZNUS010000036.1:0-3022 GCA_045592485.1 Clostridia bacterium
AGCGTAGCGAAACTGACTGAGGGGTATTGCTGAAAGTATTGATATTTCTGCATTTCGTACCCCTCCGTCTTTGCCTTACGGCAAATCCACCTCCCCTTAGGCAGGGGCGGCTTTCGCACCAGCCCAATCCCATCTCCCCGATAAACCCCAATTTAGCAGTTAATTTAAACAGCAGGTGACAAAATGAATAATAATTTTGAATATTACATAGAAACCGACCGGTTTCATTTTAAATATGCCAAAGGTGAGCCGATGCTCAAAGACCAGGAATTTCACGACTACAGCGAATTTGTTTTCTTTATGTCGGGAAGCTCTTTTCTTATTTCAAAAAACATTCAGCAAGAGCTCAGCCCGGGAAGCATTGTCCTTATTCCCAAAGAAAGCTTTCACCAGTTTTGCATCACCCGACCCGAAGGCTATGTCCGCTGTATTCTGGGTTTTCGTGAAACCGATGAGCTCTCGGCGCTTGCAAAGGAGATTATGAACGGAATCAAGGTTATTTCCAATCCTGACAAAAGGCTTGTGTCTGTTTTTGAACACTTAATTGAAATTGTAAAAAGCAGTCTATCAAAGGAAGAAAAAACCATGTTCATCCATTCGTCGCTGATTCAGCTGTTGATATATCTTAAGACAGAGCCTTTCGAGGCAATTTCCGACAACACAAATTTATCTTCGGTTGTAAGGCGTGCACTTGGTGTTATCGATGAAGAATATACCAAAAATTTAACTGTGAAAGCTATTGCAGAAAGGCTCTATGTTTCCCCTTCAACTCTTTCCCACAAATTCACAGATGAGCTAAACATTTCGGTATACCGTTATATCACAAAAAAGAGGCTCTCTGTTGCCCACGAGCTTATTTGTCGCGGAGAGCCTCTTAAAATTGCTGCATCCAAAGTAGGATTTGACGATTATTCCTGCTTTTACAGGCTTTATAAAAAGTATTATGCAAGCTAAGGATGATTTAAAAAACTCACCTATATCCCGTATAGGTAAGCACATATTTTTTTGTACTTTAGCCTCGAGCAAAACGCCCATCAAAGCGATGAGTGTTTTTGTTATAAATTATTCAGATAGCTTTCTGCCCCGTGTCTGCTTCTGAACCTTATAACTTCAATTCCTTCGGCGGACTTTAGCAAATTATCATACTTTTTTGCGTGTTGCTTTTTAAAGGAAATAACATTGCGATACAGTGTCAGTTTTTGTTTGTCAAAATATTCCGGGCAGTTACCGCCCATGTCATCTCTTGTTTTTCCGTGGCTTTTGAAAATCCTTTTTGTTATGCCCCAAAGGCAGGTTATGATTGGAATGTCAAAATAAAAAACCGTGTCACTGTATTTCAAGCGATGTGGAAGAGTTCTGTTAAAGTTTCCGTCAATAATCCATTCGCTCTTTTCAAGTTCTTTTTGCAAAATATCATCAAACTTGGCTCTTTCAATGTGCTCCCAGTTGCCACTCCAATATATCTTATCCAGATGCACAAGAGGAAGTCCGGTTTTTTCTGATAGCTTTTTTGCAAATGTGGTTTTTCCGCTCCCTGCATTTCCGATTATAAGAATTCGTTTCATATTGTATTCTCCATATATTCACCGATTTATTGACTTTGATAATAATATTTTAGTTTATATTATGACCAATGTCAACAGGTTTAAAAAATGCCCACCTATATTTAATAGACGGGCATTAACTTATTTAATTTTCTCTGCTTCTGCAAGCATATTTTCTATAAAAATCCCATATCCTCTCGTAGGATCGTTTACGAAAACATGCGTAACGGCTCCAACCAGTTTCCCATTCTGAATCACTGGAGATCCGGACATCCCCTGAACAATTCCACCGGTCTTTTCAAGGAGTTCTTCGTCTGTTACATCAGCACCAAACACCTTGCATTTTCTTCCGAGTGTGAGTATCAGGTTGGCAGTTTCTTATGAAAGAGTATTGTCGGTCAAATCGTTAATAATGTCGGCACCTTGTTTTGCCAATGCAAGCGCAATACTTTTTCCTATTCCTCTTGATGAACCTGTCACAAGGGCAACTTTTCCTGTTAAATCGAACATAAACCTTCTCCTTTTTCAGAAACTTTATTTTATAAAATAAGAAATTTCACATTTGTCTGTTTTACAGCAAAATTCAAAGTCTATGATGTTACACTTCTGCACTTTTGAATCTCTTCCCGGCAAATTATATTCATCCTGTAAGAGTGTAATTTTGCCGTCTCTTAAGAACTCAATTGTTCCGATAGTCCTCCCGGATTTAATTATGCTTACGCTCTTTTCGTCATTCATTTTAACATCAAAATGAGTTATTATTCTTTCATTTACTGAATTTGACTTTCCGGTAAATTCAAATTCATCCTTAATAAGCAATCCATTCTCGCATAGTTTTGCCATACGAATAACCTCTTTTAAGCCTGACGATTCCTTATCATAAGCTTTGGAAAACGAAACTCTTATATTGTCGCCCTCATCGGTAAAACTGTCTGCGTAGTGATTTAGTCCCGGATATTGTTCACTGAGGTTTATAACAGGGACAGAATGTCCGGCAGATCTTGCATTTATGTGTTCGTATCTTTTTTCGGTAAAATACTGTTTGGTGTATAACGGACAGCCCAGTTCATCAATTAAGATATTGCCGTTTTTTATATACATATATGAGCCTATATCATTGTGATTGTGTGGCTCTCCGTTATTTCCGCCTTTTATCACCAGTATATTATTGCCTTTTCTTTTTATTGCCCATTGTGCTTTTGGCAAGAATATTTCTTCTTTTGGGCAATCGGAGAACAGTTCGGGATTAAACCACTCAAAACTTCTGACTGCCGAACAACATCGTGCAGTGCTTGCATAGAGCTTTCTGAAATATGACATTTCCGGAATTTTAACGCCAAAAATTTCTGCGAGCTTACGTACAATACCGAAAGGTAAATTCATAGGGTTTCCGCTATCTGAAAACCTTATAACTGCATCATTACCCAAACAAGAAACAGCAGGAAACTCACTTAATTTTTTTAACTTTTCATTATCTG
>JAZNUS010000037.1:0-65746 GCA_045592485.1 Clostridia bacterium
TCGTGAATCGCCCCTACAACACATTTGAACAATTTGCTTTTCATTCTCCCCGATAAATTACAATTTGTCATTCTGAGCAAACGAAATGAATCGAAGAATTTAAAAACAGATGTTTCGACTCCGCTAAAGCTACGCTCAACATGACATTTTGTAATTTATTCTCATGCCGAAAAAACCCATTTTTTCACTCAAGGCTTTTTCTGAGCATGGAAAGAACCTTTTTCTCAATCCTTGAAATCTGCACCTGAGACACACCGATAATTTCTGACACCTCCATTTGAGTTTTTCCACGAAAATATCTGAGAATAATGATTTTTTTATCTCGTTCCCCGAGAGAATTAATCGCCTCCTTCAATGCAAGCTTTTCAAGTTCATCTTCTGTGCTGAATTTATCTTTTACAACATCTGCAACACAAGTTTCGTTATCTCCTCCGCCAATTTTTTGCCACAAGGATTCACATGGCATACAGGCCTCCATAGCCATTGTTAATTCTTCAACACTGCAAGAAAGCCTTTCGGAAATTTCTCCCACTGTTGGTTCTCTGGAAAGCTGAGCAGACAAAGCCTCCCGCACATGCACCGCTTTTATCCATAATTCCCGGAGAGAACGGCTGACCTTAAGTGTCGAGTCATCTCTCATATATCTTTTTATTTCACCGATTATGAGAGGCACAGCATAAGTGGAAAGTCTGAGACCAAGACTTGTGTCAAATCTTCGTATGGCTTTTATCAATCCTATGCTGCCTACCTGGACAAGATCGTCGAAATCGAATCCCGGTCTAATAAGCTTGCGTACAGAGCTATACACCAGTGCCATATTATCATCGGTGAGTTTCCTTTCGGCATTTTTATCTCCCGAATGTGCCTGTCTGATTAAATTGTATATATCTGTCAATTTATATACTCCTTATAGACATCTGTTTCTGATTCTCTTTGTCATAGAAACCTTTGTTCCAACACCGGATACCGAATTTACAGCCACACTGTCCATAAAGGTTTCCATAACAGTGAAGCCCATTCCTGAGCGCTCCGCTTCGGGACAGCTTGTAAACATGGGTTCCATTGCCTTTTCGATGTCCTCAATTCCAGTGCCGTTATCCTTTATGTCAACTGTAAATGTGTCTCCGTCTATGTAACAGTCCATAAATACAATTCCGTCCTTCCTGCCCGTATATCCGTGAACAATAGAATTTGTCACAGCTTCGGAAACTGCAGTTTTCACATCGGTCAGCTCCTCCACGGTGGGGTCAAGCTGTGACAAAAATGCGGCGCATACAACCCTGGCAAGGCTCTCATTTTCGGGAATTGCAAGAAAACTTGTTTTAATGTTATTACGATAATTCATTTGTTATCAATCCTTTCATAATCAGAGTTTTTCTACGGCTTCTTCAAGATTTTCATAGATGGGAATGATTTTTCTGATTCCCGACATTTCAAGAATACGGCTAACGGTGGAATTGGTACACACTACAGAAATACTGCCGCCAAAGCTTTTTATAAGCTTGTACCTGCCTATTATTACACCTATGGCAGAGCTGTCCATAAATGTGACATTCCTGAGGTCGATGACAAAATGTTTATCAGGATATGTGACAATACGACGGTCCGCCTCATTTCTTATGCGTATTGAATAGCGATGGTCAATTTCACCGCTGACGCTCATAATAATTGCATTTTTTTCATTTGAAAAACTTAATTCCATTATTTTATGCCTCCGTTTAAAAAAGTTGAATCCCAGCCTCCGTGTATGAAGCTGACTTCAACCTATAAATTCAAGAAAACCTCCCTGTTTCCTTTGTCGGGAAATGGGAGGTTTTGAAAAGTATTATTCAAATTTCGACACTGAGATTTCAGACAGGTTTTAAACACAACAATTCATTCTGCCAGGGCTGCATTTCTTTCAAGAGGAGCTGAAAAAAGCTGATTTCCGTCGCTTTCAGGCTTCTTGCCATCAATGAGAATCTGAACCTTTTCAATTCCTGCAATACGGGTCAGTGAATTAACCACAGAATAAACTGCCAGCTCCTGTGATTGGTAGTTGTTTTTAAATTCTGACATAAATGCTCCGGTAAAGTTTACAAAGCACACTTCTTCGGTTGTTTCAACGCTTATAAATTCCGTATCCTTTGGAAAGGTTCTTTCAAGATTAGGCGATACCGGTCCCTTTATAAGCTCTGTAATAACAGTTTTTTCAATACTGTTATCAGTCATTGTGGCTTTGCGTGTTTCAGGGTGAAGCATTTTACCTTCTTTGTCTGTAAAATACAAAGTAATAAATTTTTCTGTTCTTGTTTCAGAGCTTGACGGCGAATCTGTAAGCACACTTGAGCTTCCGAGAGGCTCCACAATTTCACCCTTGCCGCCCATGGAGCGCAAATCTTCACCGTTTACATATATCTTTACCTTTTTGATATTTTCAAACTGACAAAGAGTCATAACGATGGAGTATCTTGCCAAAAGCTCATTTGATGCATTGTTTGGCTCCGTGGTATTAAGATAAAACTCTCCGCCGATATCAATGTTGACAAGTCCCGGTTCGTTCTTCGACTCGGAAGCTCCTCTGAGCGAAACCCCTTCGGGAATAACCGCAGAATTTTCAGGATTAACAGGACCGTCGAAGAGCTTTTCCATTACTTCTGTAACGAGAGTCTGTGTATTTCCGAAAGACGCCTCATTTATATATGCTGTTTCACTTACAAGGGTTGTTTTTTCTTTATCGGCAAAATACAGCTTTATTTCTCCTTTGCCAACAGGCTTATCCGTCGAACACGCCGAAAGCAAAAGCACAGCTATTAAAGAAAGTGCTATTAAATTTATAAATCTTTTCATATTGGTTCACACCTTTTAGGATTGAAAGGTCTAATCTTGCTGAAATAATCTCCAATGGAATTGTTTTCGCCTATTCCACAGGAACATCGGGCAAGGTTATTTTAAACACTGAGCCTTTTCCCGGTTCACTTTCAACATCGATTGTTCCGTTGTGATATTTTATTGCGGTGAGGGCAATTGAGAGACCAAGCCCCGTGCCTCCGGTGTCTCGGGAACGAGCCTTGTCCACACGGTAAAAACGGTCAAATATTTTTTCGACATCTTCCTTTGATATGCCGACACCGGTATCCCTGATTTCTATGACCACCTTGCCGTCAACCCGCTCCATTGCTACAAGAACATAGCCATCTGAATCGGTATATTTTATTGCATTATCAACTATATTGTATATTCCCTGCCACAAAACATCCTTATTGGCCATAAGCAGAATTTCTCCGGGAGTTGAGAACACAAGGGTTATATCGGCTTTTTTGGCAAGAGGCTGAAGATTTTTTTCAATGCCCTGCATAATATCATTTAAGGATTCAAGCTCAAAGCGTTTGTCATCATCGGATTTGCGTGCATCCATTTTTGTGATGTACAAAAGCTTATTTACTATGCGGTTTAGCCGGTCAACCTCGTTGTTCATATCACCCATAAACTCTTTTACATATTCGACGCTTATGTCCGGAGTCTGAATTATAGAATCCGCCATGAGCTTTATGGAGCTGAGTGGTGTTTTCAGTTCGTGAGAAGCATCCGACACAAACTGCACCCTCTGCCGTTCAAGATTTATAACCTTTTCACTCATCATGTTGAAGGCTTCACCAAGTCGTGAGATTTCGTCATGACCTGATATATCGAGCTTTTCATCTAAAATACCATCGTCACTCATAGATGTGATTTTTGATGTGAAATCTACAATTCGTTTTGACACAAGATTCGCCACTACGAAAATTATCAAACCAACAAGAACGAGGATAACAAAAATGAGAAAAACCATCTCCGTTAATATTGCATTGATAAATTTTCCGATTGATTCGGGAACACAAACAACATTCACAACACCGATAACCCTGCCATTGACATCGAAAATCGGTGCCGCTGCATCAAGAGTCATAAGGTTGTCTTTATTTTCGTATTCACCGTATCCTCCGGATCCGTTTACCGCAGAAAGCACCGAAGGACGCAATTGAACCGTTCCGATGAGATTACGGTTATTCTGAGAATCATAGAGCACAATTGCATCATGATTCATAACCATAATTCTCATTTGGGAATCGACGCCCATTCCCCCGATAAACCTTGAAAAGCTGACACTGTCAACCTCTCCGCTTTCGGGAAGAAAATAGTCAGGTGCAAAGCTTGCAACAACATTGGACATGGTTGTAACATTAAGTTTTTCGTCATCATAAAGATATCTCTCTATGGTAGTAAGTACATAATAACCGAAAAGCAGAAGAGTTATCAGCATAATTATGAAATATGTAACAACAAGACGGGAGGTTATGCTGTTGAATCCTCTGATTGGTCTTTTAAATTTCACTGAAATAGTAACCAGCTCCCCACTTGGTAAGCAGATATTTTGGCTCAGCCGCATTGGGCTCTATTTTTTCACGGAGTCGCCTTATGTGAACATCAACCGTGCGGGCATCACCGGGATAATCATAACCCCAGATGAGATCGAGAAGGTTTTCACGGCTATATACCCTTCCGGGATTGGTAACAAGAAGATCCACAAGGTCAAACTCTTTGGAAGTAAGATCTGTTGTTTTGCCGTCTATGGTGACCTTACGCTGATTATAGTCAAGCTCAACAGAGCCTATACGCACCTTGGTGCGGTCACCTTTGGGCATAATGGGAGTAACTCTCCTCATAATTGCCTTTACTCTTGCTTTTAGTTCAAGGATGTTGAAGGGCTTTGTGATGTAATCGTCTGCTCCGTATTCAAGGCCCATTATTTTGTCCATATCTTCTGCTTTTGCAGTGAGCATTACAATGGGAATATTTGAAAATTCTCTGATTTTCTGGCAAACTGTGAGACCGTCTATCTCAGGAAGCATAAGGTCGAGAATTATAATATCAAGATTTTTATCCCTCGCAAGACGAAGAGCCTCTGCACCGTCATAGGCGGTTTCAACATCGTAGCCTTCCTGTTCGAAATTAAACTTCATTCCTTTAACAAGAAGCTTTTCATCATCTACAATCAATATTTTCATTTATCAGTTCCCCCCGACAGTTATCATATCTTTGATCGCTTCATATTTGTTTTTGCCAATTCCTTTGATTTCCATCAGTTCATCTGTCCTTTTGAATTTGCCGTGGAGATTGCGGTAATTGATTATCTGCAGAGCAAGTTTGTCCCCGATTCCCGGCAAAGTGCTGAGTTCTTCAGCATCTGCGTTGTTAATATCTATGGGAAGCTTTGCAGAACTTTTTTCCGGCAATGCCGATTGCTCAGGGACAAAAATTGTGCAATCTTCGCACACATATGTGTCAAAATCAAATCCAGAAAGGTCGGCATTTTCTGTCACTCCGCCTGCAATGTGTAAAACATCGTGAAGGCTTGTCCCTTTAAGAATGCTGTACAGCCCCGGAGCTTTAACAGCACCGGAGACGCCCGCAACAACTCTGTCGGCTGTGGGAGCATTCATCGGATTTTCAACGACAAATTCCGCCTTCTTTTCATTGTGAGCGGTTAAAAAATATCCTGCCGCCACTGCCGCAGCAAAAACAACAAGAACTATGATTATCTTTCGTGTTTCGGATTTCATAATTATTCAAGGAAATCCTTAAGCTTTTTGCTTCTGCTGGGATGACGCAATTTACGCAGTGCTTTTGCTTCAATCTGTCTTATTCTTTCACGGGTTACTTTAAATTCTCTGCCCACTTCTTCAAGAGTTCTGGCTCTTCCGTCATCAAGACCGAATCTGAGTCTTAAAACCTTTGCTTCTCTTGGTGCAAGAGTGTCAAGAACATTGATGAGCTGTTCTTTAAGAAGCATGAACGCCGCCATTTCAGAAGGTGCCGGAGCATCACTGTCGGGAATGAAGTCACCGAGAATGCTGTCCTCCTCTTCACCGATAGGAGTTTCAAGCGAAACAGGCTCCTGAGCTATTTTCATAATTTCACGGACTCTGTCTTCGTTCATATTCATTTCCCTTGCTATTTCATCAACATGAGGCTCTCTGCCGTATTCCTGAAGAAGCTGACGGGAAACCCTGATAAGTTTATTAATGGTTTCAACCATGTGAACAGGAATTCTGATGGTACGCGCCTGATCGGCGATAGCCCTTGTTATGGCCTGTCTGATCCACCAGGTTGCATAGGTACTGAATTTATAGCCTTTGGTGTAATCGAATTTTTCAACTGCTTTTATGAGACCCAGATTACCTTCCTGAATAAGGTCGAGGAAGAGCATACCTCTGCCCACATAACGCTTTGCAATGCTGACAACAAGGCGAAGGTTAGCTTCTGAAAGGCGTTTTTTGGCTCTTTCATCTCCGTTGTGCATACGCTCTGCCAGCTCAATTTCCTCCTGTGCAGACAAAAGCGGAACCTTGCCTATTTCCTTAAGATACATTCTTACCGGATCATCAAGACCGATGCCTTCGGGAACCGAAAGATCAAGTTCTTCCTCGGTTTCAGAATTCTGAATTTCATCAAGCTCTTTGTCGAAATCTTCAACAAGCTCGATGCCCTTTGCTTCAATGGTTTCATAAACCTTTTCAATTTGTGCAACTGTAAGGTCGATCTGCTCAAGAGCATCGGCAATCTCCTTGTAAGACAAAACACCTTTCTTTTTTCCGGTTTCAATTAACTTCTTTATGATAAGGCTTCTGTTGTCGGTTGACATTGTTTCTTTATTTTCCATGTCACTACCCCTTTCTTATCCTTTGTTATTGATCATTGCATTGAATTCTTCCAGTGTAACTTCACCTTTCTGCAAAAGCTCAAGGGCTCTCTGAACACCGGATTTTTCTTTTATTTGCTTTATATAATCACTCACAGCGCGGTCTGTATCATCCGACTGCACATCCAGGGCAAGTATGCCCGAGGCTTCGTTAATTTCTTCGTTAGTATCAAACTTTGCCATGAGTGCTGTATTTGAGGTTTTTTCATCTTTTCCGTTGCATTCTTTTATATAGGAAAAAATGACCTTATGAATTGGTGTTTCAAACATTTCATCATCTATCTGCGAAAGATATTTACGGCATAGCTTTCTGTCGTAAAACAAAGTGCTTAAAAGAAGAGCTCTTGTTTTTTCAACATATTGCCTGTCATCTTTCGGAAGAGATCCCTTGTTTACAACATTAATCACATCAACATTCGGAGAGCCGCTTTGAATGGCTCCGCTTTTCCGCATTCCTGTTTGTGTGATTATTGATGACTGTTGAACACCTGTTTTTTGGGAAATAATGTTGGCATATATGTCAAGTTCAACAGAGGTATCGATAAGCTTAAGATATTCTGATATATCGGAAATGTAGCTTAAGATATCTTCCGATTTTTTCAGATTGTAGTTTTCCCCGAAATAGTCAATTAAATACTCCATATCCGGCTTTCTGTTGTTAAGCATGGCATCAAACCTTGCCCTGCCGTGGGTTTTGATATATTCATCAGGATCTTTTTTTGCTTTAAGATCAAGTACGGATATTTTCAGCTTTTTTTGAGTGCGCAAAACCTGAATCGCACGGTTTGTTGCATTTCGCCCCGCAGAGTCGGAATCATAGCATATTACAACCTCGTCAAAATATTTTGACAAAATTTTTGCCTGATGCTCACCAATTGCAGTACCGAGAGTTGCAACGGTGTTTTCATAGCCGCTTTTTATGAGGGCAATTGCATCCATATAACCTTCACACAAAATCACAAAAGGCTTTTTTGAGTGGCGTGCAATGTTCAGGGCATAAAGATTTTTTCCTTTTGAAAAAATCGAAGAATCGGGAGAGTTGAGGTATTTTGGTTTGCTGTCATCTAATACTCTGCCGCCAAATCCGATTACATCGCCGTTTGCATCAAAAATAGTAAACATTATACGATTGCGGAAATAATCGTAATAGCTGCCCGAATCGTGACGGCGTATGAGACCCGCATCGTAGATGTCGCCTTCGGTGTAGCCTTTTGATTTGAGATGATCAAAAAGGGCTGTCCAACTGTTGGGTGCATAACCAAGCCAGAAATATTTTGCCACCTGACCGGGAAGCTCTCTTTTTTTAAAATAAGCCACAGCTTCTTCCGATGTTTTTATGCTTTGATAAAAAAACTGGGCAGCTTCTTTGTTTATTTCACACAGAAGCTGTCGTTTTTCCTTTCGTTTTTCAGCTTTTTCTGCATCGTAGCCCTTTGTTTCGGGAAGCTGAATACCGGCTCTTTGTGCCAAATTCTGAACAGCTTCATAAAAGGAAAGATTTTCGCTTTTCATAACAAAATGAATTACATCTCCGCCTTCACCGCATCCGAAGCATTTAAAAATGCCCCGTCGGGGGGTAACATTGAATGAAGGAGATTTTTCATTGTGAAAGGGGCAAAGTCCCACATATGAATTCCCGCTTTTTTTAAGGCTGACCGTCTGAGAGACGACATCGAGTATGTCGTTGCGCTCGGCAACTTCTTTGATGATGTAGTGGGGAATCATAGCCATATTTACCCCCTCCTTTGCATTTTGTTTCTCATTATTATCCTTTCGACATTTGTCGAATAAACCCTTTCAAATTTTTCAAATTCTATTCTTTGTAAAATAAAATTGCTCTCTGCAGCAGGATATTTGTGCATATTTATTTAGTGGGCATAAACAAATCATTAAAAAGCTTTACGCAATAGTTATCTGTCATGCCTGCAATGTAATCACAAACAACAACCGAAGGCTCCCAGTCTTTCAGAAGAGCCTTATACTCTTCGGGAAGCTGGGATGTTTTTTCCATGAAATAGCGGTAAAGCTTTTCAATTACCATAAATGCCTGAGAATCCCTTTCTGCAAGAACATTATAGACATTTTCAAACATGAATTTTCTCAGTTCCATCATATCTGCATAGGTTGATTGGCTCATTGTTATTTTGTTTTCCCTGAGACTTTCGGAAACCAGGTCATTTATGAGGCTGTCTATCCTTTCGGAATGAGACATACCAAGATTGTTGAGAAGCTCTGTGGGAATATCGGAATTTTTAATTATTCCGTCTCTGACAGCATCATCTATATCGTGATTTATATAGGCAAAGCGGTCCGAAAATTTTACAATCAGACCCTCGGGAGTTGATGCAAGGTTTTCGCCTGTGTGATTGGCAATCCCGTCACGAACCTCAAAGGTGAGATTCATCCCTTCGCCGTTTTTTTCAAGAACATCGACAACACGGAGACTCTGCTTGTAGTGTTGGAACCCATTTTCCGAAAGAATGTCAAGTGCTCTTTCGCCGGAATGACCGAAGGGCGTGTGCCCAAGGTCGTGACCGAGAGATATTGCCTCTACAAGGTCTTCGTTGAGACAAAGGGCACGGGCTATTGTCCGTGCAATCTGCGATACCTCGAGAGTGTGAGTGAGGCGTGTACGGAAATGGTCATTGTCAAAGGATATGAAAACCTGAGTTTTGTGTTTGAGACGCCTGAATGCCTTGGAGTGAATTATGCGGTCTCTGTCACGGATAAAATCTGTACGGAGCTTACACTTTTCTTCAAAGCGTTCCCTGCCTTTTGAATTTTCTGACAAGGTTGCCATGGGAGACAAAATTCTGCGCTCAAGCTCCTCTCTCTGAATGCGGATATTCATTGGCAAACACCCCTTTGGACATTAATACTTTTCGCCGGTGAGCTCTTCATATATTCTTTCTGCCGCAAGGTGAGCCCTTGAAATTGCAAATTCGTCTTTGTCTGCCGGTGCCTGACCGCAAACACCCATATGGCCCATCATGGAGGACGAGGACGGTCCGAGAATTGTCATACCGTTTACAAGCATGCAGTCATGAATCGCCGCAACTGTTTTTTCCTGACCGCCATATTTTGACGCACCACAGGCAATTGCTATGCCGGGTTTTGAAAGAAATGCCTTTCTGCCTCGTGCATCGCGGGTTTTATCGAAAACACATTTGAGCTGACCGCTCATGGAACCAAAATATACCGGGCTTGCAAAAATTATTGCATCGGCATCTTCCATTTCGGAAAACATTCTGTCCAGCTTTGTGCCATAGCATGCCTTTGAGCAAGGCGATGAACAGGAAAGGCAAAATGGTGTTTTGCAGTCGGCAATGACCTCATCTGCTTTGAATATTTCTGTTTTTGCACCTTTCAATTCCAGATCTCTTAGTATTATATTAATAAGGAAAGCACAGTTGCCCTCCGGATTGTGACTTCCGTTTACAGCTACTATTTTCATATTATGTACATCCTTTCACAAAAACTTATCACTAATATATATACTACAAAAAAAAGGAAAATCCTTTTTTTGTAAAAAATATATTCTTCAAAGACTGTAATTACCATAAAACAACACTGAACACAGCAAATATTTTTATATACAGAAAAAACCTCACGGAACATTGTCCGTGAGGTTTGGCGCGCCGCAGAGAATTCGAATCCCTGACCTTCTGATCCGTAGTCAGACGCTCTATCCAGCTGAGCTAGCGGCGCATATCAGCAACAGATGGTATTATAGCACATAATTCAAAGAAAATCAAGCTTTTTTTAAAAAATTTTTTAAATTTCAGAAAAAATACAGAAAAAAATGAATTTGGCAGCACAACCTGGTTGTTAAATCTCATTTTTACATCATCGAAATAAGCGCAGGAACAAACAAGAGCAAAAGAATAATTCCGATCACAAGAGCAGGCGACATCTTCTTTGTAGGTTCAGCCTGAGTCTTTTTCTCTATCAGACCACATCTCCTGAGTCCACCCACCACGGGCTTATAGACAAGAAGCGTCAATCCTGAATTAATGAAGCCTTTAACAAGATTGAAAGGCAAAAACACCGTTGGAAGCATTGCCGCTACTGCTTCACGGGGAATTTTCATATAGATGGGAGTTATATAATAATTCCACAAAAGCATAACAACCGTGAGAACAAGTGTTCCAAGAATCAGTCCTGCCACAGCTCCGGGAAGAGTTTTTCTTTTGAGATACACCAGTCCGGCAGTAACACAAAAGGCGCCGGTGGAAACAAAATTCATCAAAAGACCAATGACACCGGTGTGACTGGCTGTGAGAAATTCGAGAAATGTCACAACGGCAGTTACGATAAGTGCATACACAGGTCCCATAACAAAGGAACCGATTACAATAATCACATCCTTAACATCAAACTGTAAAAAACCGCTGACCTGAGGAATGATTTTGCTCACCATCATAAGAAGATAGGCAATTGCTGAAAGCATTGCGGCACAAGTGATGCTGCGAGTTGAAATTTTCATGGAATATACCCTCCTTGCAGGAATGTCTGCTATATAGCCTTTGAGCAAAAAGAAAAGCCCCGCCATACAGCGGGGCATAGTGCGCATAAAAACACCGTCTTTTCTCATCCGGACTGTACCGTCGGCTCCGGAATCACACCGGATCGACCGCAAAATGCGGTTAGCGGGCTTTTACCGCCGGTGGGGAATTGCACCCCGCCCCAAAGACAATTCATATTATACTACCTATATTATATTTTGTAAAGTGTTTTTTGTGTTTTTTGTGATTTTTATTATTTTGGCAACAATAAAAGACAGAGACGGTTTTTGCCGAATCTGCCCTGATTTTATTGCGTTCTTAAAAATATGATTAGTTAAGTATCAGAGAAAGAACAAAGGATGTAACGATAAAGAGTGCTGCAGCTACTGCTGTGCATTTTGCAAGGATACCGTCAAGAGTTCTTGCCTTATTCTTTCCGAAGAAGGTTTCAGCACCGCCGGCAATTGTACCGGAAAGCCCTTGCTGTGCACCGGACTGGAAAAGAACGATAGCTATCATAACAATAGCAATAATAACATGAACTATTGTAAGAATTGTTGTCCACATATTAAACACCTCCAAACAAATCATATGTGTTTTGTTGATTATACCACAAAATTATGATTTTGGCAAGACTTATTTTTAAAATATAAAAAATTTTTTTCTTCGCCCCGTTTTTACATTTTTCACGGATCAAATAGCATATAATATAAAAAGAGGTGAATCCAATGGATGCAACAGTATATGCAGATGTGCTTTTTCTGATAAATTTTCTGATAAATTTTATTCTTCTTAAAATAACAGAAATGTTTTCCAAAAGAAAAATGACAGCTTTAAGACTCTGCCTTGCCGCGGCTTTTGGAGCAGCATATGCTGTGTTTATGTTTTTGCCCCAATTAGAGATTCTTTACATATTCCCTTTCAAAATGATTGTCTCGCTGATAATGGTACTTATTGCATATCCAAAGTCCGGATCTGTACAAACAGTTAAATGCTGTGCAGTATTCTATCTGGTATCCTTCTCATTTGCCGGAATATTACTTGCTTTAATATATTTTACCGATTTTGCAAAAAATACATCACCGAAATTATATGATGGAATTTTTTATTTTGACATTTCGTTGACTACGCTCATTGTGTCATCATTTGTTTCATATGTTGTTCTGATGCTGGCTTCAAGCATTTTCTCAAGGAACAGGAATTTGGGCATCAGAAATCTCAAAATATGTGTGGATGGCAAAGAGTGTACTCTCACGGCACTCAGCGATACCGGAAATCTTCTGACAGATCCCATATCCAATTCGTCTGTTATTATAGCCGAAAGGAATCACATCCTTCCTCTTTTTCCCGAAGGAATACCCAGCATAAATGAGCCCCGGGTCAGCTGCTCCAGGCTCAGAATTATTCCCTATTCGTCTTTGGGAAACGAAAGCGGAATAATGACGGGATTTGTTCCCGATGAAATTATTATTGACGGCAGAAAAATACACGATACAATTGTGGGAATAAGCGAAACCGTCCTTTCAAAAACCAACGAATACAATGCCCTGTTCAATCCAAATATAATCAATAACCGGAGGTCACAAAAACCATGCAAGTATTAACAAATTTACCAAACAGTTTCAAAAAAATAATTTTTTCATTACTGGCTGTTCCCGATGTTCACTATATTGGAGGTCCCTCTACCCTTCCGCCGCCACTCACCAAGGAAGAAGAAGAAAAATATATTAAGCTCCTTGAAACAAATCCCTCAGATGCCAAAGGAATTCTCATTGAAAGAAATCTTCGTCTTGTGGTGTACATAGCAAAGAAATTTGAAAACACCGGAATCAACATTGAAGACCTTATTTCCATTGGCACAATAGGACTTATAAAATCTATAAATACCTTTAATCCCGGAAAGAAAATAAAGCTTGCAACTTATGCTTCAAGATGTATTGAAAATGAAATTCTTATGTATCTCAGAAAAAACAGCAACCGACGAATTGAAATTTCTATTGATGAGCCTCTCAATGTTGACTGGGACGGAAACGAGCTGCTCTTATCTGATATTTTGGGAACAGATTCTGACATAGTGTATCAGGATATTGAAAATGAAGTTGACAAGCAGCTTCTGACAATTGCTCTCGAACACCTTTCCGAAAGGGAACAAAATATTATGGAGCTTCGTTTCGGGGTGAAAAACGGCGCACAAAAAACGCAGAAAGAAGTCGCTGATATGTTGGGAATATCACAGTCCTACATATCAAGGCTTGAAAAACGAATTATTCAGAGATTAAAAAAAGATATAGCAAAAATGATATGATTTTGCACACAACGCAAAAATGCAGGGCGGAGCCTTCAATACCGCCACTGCATTTTTATGATAAAAACCACCACTTGGATGATTGTTTTTTTATTATTGTCCAAATCTGAAACAATTATACTTAATCAGACAAGGAATCTATTATTTTATTTATTTCATCATCTGACATGTTCTCGCCTATAACAGCAATGTTTCCATTCTTTGTGTGAATGTGGTGTGCACCGGGATATGCCGCCTCAAAACCGTCTGTCCCGGATACGATAACCGTAAGGCATCTGTCGGGATTATCTTTTGAAACCGCAATATAGCTTATTGAACCATCAGTGTTTCCCACAGCTTTTCCAAAGGTCATATCTTCGGGAATAACCGCCCTTGATACAACAGTGTCAGATTTAGCCATTATATCTGATGCACCACCTCCGGATGCGGCAGATTTTTTCTCTGGTTCACTTTCCTCGTACTTTTCCTGTGATATATCATAAGCCTTTGCCGGAGCCGGAGCTGAATTGACATCTTCTGAATCAAAACTGTCGTAGGCTTCATCAAAGGTCTCATCTCCGGAATGAGCCGATTCTGTCTCTGCGTGCATTGTTTCGTCAAGGGATGCCACCATTGGTGCATTGCTTTCATCAACAGCTGCAGGCTCGTCATAATCTGAGTTTCTTTCCACGGCAGACCCGACACCTGTAATGTTCTGATTATCAGTCTGCGATTTTTTTGGTGCCTTCGCTTCGGATTTACTGTTTTGAAGCTTGTCTGAAACTGTATACTGATCGGCAGATTCATTTGTTTTCTCTTCTTTTGCAGTTACCGTTTCTTCATTTTCCTTCTCTGTTACTACTTTTACATTTGAAGGTGAGTATTGTTCAATTCCGGTATTTTTATAAACTGTTGCTATGCATAGTACAAAAACTGCCGTCAACGCAGTTGCAAACACAGGCTTGAAATTAAAGTCGAATTTTCTCTTTTTTCCGGCTTCACCATTTAAAATTGAATGAAGCAAAGCTCTGTCACCGTGGATTTCATCGTTCATATTTTTGTATGCATCTTTAAAATTCATAATCATACCTCCCTCCCAGGATTTTTTTGAGTTCGTTTCTTCCTCTGAAAAGGTGAGATTTGACCGTTGATTCGTTCATTTTCAGAATGCGGGCAATTTCAGAAACGGGCATATCTTCATAATAGTGAAGATGAATGACTGTAAGATACTTTTTGGGAAGCTTTTGCACATGAGTATACAAGTCGCTGACTTCGGGATCGTTGAAGCTGAGTTCTTCCGAGAGAGGTACGGTTTTTTTAAACCACGAACTCGTAAAGGCGCCCTTGCTTAAATTTATTGTAACTTTTATAAGCCACGCCTTGACATGCTCCTCGCTTTCAAAATTCTTG
The DNA here is from genome assembly GCA_045592485.1 of Clostridia bacterium. GTDB lineage: Bacteria > Bacillota > Clostridia > UMGS1810 > UMGS1810 > RGIG1828. Next base: position 14,921 of record JAZNUS010000037.1, read on the forward strand.
TCGGATTTTATGTATCGCACAAAAACATCCTGACAAACATCATTTGCAAGCTCTGTGTCTTTTGTTCTGGCGAGAGCAAGACGATACACCATGTCAAAATATTTTTCAGTCATTTCCCGTTTAAAAACGCCTGCGCAGTCCGTTTTTGTCATCGGCAAACTCCCCCTCTCATTAGTAATACTCTTTTAAGCCTGAAAAGGTTGCAAAATTCTTTGATTATTTTAATAATTGTGAGTTTTTCATAATTCTGACCGAATATAATGCACATATACCATTGAAACAGCCCGTAATGACCGATGAAATCACAAGGAACAAAAAATAATATGCCACAGCTATCTGACCGGTTATGAGAATTGCCACGGCAATCTGACCAAGGTTATGGGCAAATGCCGCAAAAACGCTTACTGCCCACATATTATCTTCGGACATATATTTTGAAAGCAAGCACATAACCGAAAAACTCAGCAATCCCCCGGCAAGACTGAATGTCAGAGACATTGCCTGTCCAAAAAGAATTGACGAAAGAAATATTCGCAGCATTAAAACTGCGAATGCTTCTTTTTTTCCGAGCAGGTATATACATACTAAGGTTACAATATTTGCAATTCCCGGCTTCACACCGGGAACCGGCACTATTGGCGGTATTGCACATTCAAGTCCGTATAAGCCCAGTGCCGCAGCAACGAAAAGTGAAGCAAGCACAAGTTTTCGAGTTCTCATTTTTATGCTCCTATGGTAAGGTCAACATCGCTTTCATCATCTGTCAGTTTTATGACAACATTATTGGGAAGGCATACAATAGGTCTTGCTCCGCCACTGACAGCCCCCTGTTTTATGCATAGCTTATCCGGGCAATCTGCTTCTATAACGGATATCTGCCCTTTTTCAACAAAAACTATATTTCCGTCAAGCTCGATGGTATATGCTTTTGTAACCATTGAAAGATCTATTTTGTGAATAAGTTTTCCATCCTCATAAATACATGCATATTTTTTCGGTTCCTGTTGATTATTGAGATACACAATTCCCGCAGCTGCTGCTATGGCTGCAACGGAGAAGCATGCCGCAAGAAACTTTGTAGATTTTTTCATTTCAAATCATCTCCCTTTATATAATTAGCATATTCATCTATAACATTCATAAGTTCCTGAAGGCTTTCAGTTTTGCAAACTTCGTTTCTCACCGTCGAACCGGATTTCATTCCTTTGGTGTACCATGCCACATGCTTTCTTGCCTCACGGATGCCAACGCGCTCGCCTTTGAGTTCACACAAAAGATTTATATGCTGCTTCATAACGGAAAGTCTTTGTTCCCAGTCAGGATTTGTTGTGACACTTCCGGAGGACAGGTACTCTCTGATCTGAGAGAAAATAAAAGGATTTCCTTCTGCTCCGCGTGCCACCATAACTGCATCGCAGCCGGTATCTTTAAGCATACCGGCGGCATCTTCGGCAGTGAATATGTCACCGTTACCAATCACAGGAATGGAAACTGCATTCTTAACCTCTGTAATTTTACTGCGATAAGCTGTTCCCGAATAATACATAGCCGCAGTTCTTCCGTGGACTGTGATTGCCGATGCACCGCTGTCTTCTATGATTTTTGCAAGGTCGGTCATATCTACAAATTCCTTTATGCCGCATCTGACCTTACATGTTACGGGAATCGACACTGACTCTGACACAGATTTAACTATCCGTCCTATAAGAGCAAAATCCTTAAGGAGTGAGCTTCCGTCTCCGTTTGATGTGACCTTTGGTGCCGGGCAACCCATATTTATGTCAACAAGAGGGAAACCCATTTGCTCTACTTTGCAGGCGGCTTCCGCCATTATTTCAGGTTCGCTTCCGAAAATCTGAACTGCCATGGGTGCTTCGCGTGGATCGGTCTGAAGAAGTGAAAAGGTTTTTTTGTCGTTGTAGTGCATTGCCTTGGCACTTACCATTTCAGAGTACACAAGACCTGCACCCCATTTTTTGCAGATTATACGGAAAGCAAGATCTGTTACACCTGCCATTGGAGCAAGAAATATGTTATTTTCAATTTTAAAATTTCCAATCGTCAACATAGCTTTTCCTTTTATTTTTCCAGAATTATATGTTAATTATTAATTATTTGTAAGGCACGGTACATACCTCATTATGAGTTGTAAAAAAGAGGTAACAGTCAGCCAAGCGCTCCCGTTACCCCTGATATAATTATATTTATTTTGAGTGTATAAGGGTGCTCAGTTCATCCATAAACGAATTGATGTCTCTGAACTCACGGTATACAGATGCAAAACGAACATATGCAATGTCATTGAGCTTTTTAAGCTTTTCCATAACAAGCTCACCAATCTCTGTGGATGTTACTTCACGATCGAGAGTGTTATTGAGAACGCTCTCAATCTCAAGTACAACTGCTTCAATCTGTGCAAAGCTGACAGTTGTTTTTTCACAAGCTTTCAAAAGTCCGTTAAGAAGCTTCTGTCTGTTATATGCCTGACGCTTGCCATCTTTCTTGATGATAATAAGAGGAACAGACTCAATTTGTTCGTAGGTAGTGAACCTTTTTTCGCATTTGAGACATTCACGACGGCGTCTGATTGATGAGCCGTCATCAATAGGCCGTGAATCAATTACTTTACTTTCGAGATATTCGCAATAAGGACATTTCATTTTTAAAGCCTCCTGTACACCCAATGGATGTATGTTTCTTCAATTGTCGAAATTTGTCATAACGCACTGCATATGACAGAGAAATTTTTAAACAAATATGCTGTATGATACATACAGCATATTTGAAAACTATTTATTATCTTCTGTTAAGAAAATCGGGGATTTCGAATCCGCCTACATCAGCGAAAGTGTCGGAAGACATAACATCACCGATACTGTCTTTGGAAGCTTTGGAATCTTCAAAGCCTGTTGCAACAACAGTAATAACGATTTCATCGCCCAGGGATTCATCAATTGATGTACCGAAAATGATATTTGCATCGGGATCAACAAGCTGATGAACAAGTTCGGAAGCCTGTTCGATTTCCATAAGACCAAGATCGCTTGAGCCTGCGACATTGAGTACAACCTTCTTTGCACCGTCGATTGTTGTTTCGAGAAGAGGACTGTAGATTGCATCTTTAACAGCTTCTTCTGCTCTGTTATCTCCGGAAGCACGGCCGATACCCATATGAGCAACACCGGTATTTCTCATTACAGATGAAATATCGGCAAAGTCAAGGTTGATGTAACCGGGGCTTGTGATAAGGTCGGAAATACCTTTTACACCCTGGCTGAGAATTTTGTCTGCCATTTTGAAAGCATCTTTCATAGATGTTTTTCTGTCACATATGTCAAGGAGTTTGTTATTGGGAATAACAACAAGTGCATCAACGCAGTCTTTGAGAACCTCAATACCTTTTTCAGCGCGTTCCATTCTCTGTTTGCCTTCAAATGCAAAAGGCTTGGTAACAACACCAACTGTAAGGATGCCCATTTCTTTCGCTATTGATGCAACTGTGGGAGCTGCGCCTGTACCGGTACCGCCGCCCATACCTGCTGTAACAAACACCATGTTTGCATCGGCAAGAGACTGTTTGATTTCGTCGCGGCTTTCTTCTGCCGCCTTCTGTCCGATTTCCGGGTTTGCTCCGGCACCGAGACCTTTTGTAAGCTTTTCACCTATCTGAATTTTGCCGTTTGCTTTTGTGGCATTTTCGCCAAAAAGCACCTGCTTGTCTGTATTGATTGCTATAAACTGAACGCCTGAAAGTCCGTCTTCGATCATACGGTCAAGGGCATTGTTTCCGCCGCCGCCGACGCCGACAACTTTCATATTGGCACCAACTATTTCTCTTTCGTTATCAAATTCTAACACGGTTCTTTCCTCCTATATCCCATATTAATTATAAATTATATCATAACATTGTGCATAATGCTATAGTTTTTTTGATGTTTTTATAAATTTGTACAAATTAAACAATTTTCTTTTGCTTATAAGGTAATAATTACTGTCAGTGTGAGTCCGCCGGCAAATTCCGTGCTTTTATGACATTCTGCTGGTGACATTTTCCGTGTCGGCAAGCTCGATAACACCGCCGGCTTGTGATTCGGGAAGTTCTGCAAGAATTGCCTTTAAATAAGCTATTTTGTATTCAATATTGTTGCCGTCTTCATCTCCGTCCTCGCCCATGTTTACAAGGGTGTCCGTGGTAAGAGTCATGCGTATGTTTTTAAGGTTTGATATGTCTATCGATTTAATGCTTGAAAGTATGCCCTGATTTTTAAGCTCAACAAGCATTCTTACAACAAGATCTGTCAGAAGAGGTGCATTGTCGGAGTCAATTTTCACATACTGCCCCTTAACTGAATCCTTTGCCTGTATGCCGTATATAACGGGGACCTTTTCCTCAATTGCCGACGATGTCAGAAGTATGAGACCGTTTTCATCAATTCCCGTATATGTGGCTTTTTCCTTTATATAGGCACATTCACTGCGTTCATCTACCTGAATTATAATTGAATCGGGCAATGACCTTACTATTCTTACATCAGTTACCCTGCCCAGACCAATAAGCTTGTCACGAACCTCTGTTTCACTTACAGAAAAGAGATTGCACCCCTTTTCAACGCCGGATGCCTTCATAACATCTTCAGCCTTTAGCTTTACGAGTCCTTCAACGCTTACATTTTCCACCTTGAAAATGGGCGACATCAGAATAAGCACCACGGCTATTATAACCAAGCACAAAATGCCCGCCGCCTTTGCCCTTTTGAGAGTAATTTTATATGGTGTTTTTCTTTTGACCGCAGGTGCCGCATTATTTGAAGTTTCTGTTGCCATTTTACTCAATCCTCTCTATTGATGCACCGATTCTGGAAAGGTCGGCGCATAAATTTTCGTAACCTCTTTCTATATATTCTATCCGACGGATATGGGTAACTCCCTCTGCCCCCAGAGCTGCCGCACAAATTGCGGCGCCGCACCGAAGGTCGCTTGCACACACATCTGCCCCGGACAAGCACTCAACACCGGTTACAGTTGCAGTCAGGCCTTTTATACAGATGTCTGCGCCCATGGTATTTAAAATGCCACAATGGCTGAACCTGTTTTCAAATATTTTTTCTCTGATAACCCCGACGCCCGACGCAGTTGCCATTGACGCAATCAATAGGGGCTGACAATCGGTGGGAATGCCCGGAAACACTTCCGTGCTTACATAGGCTTGATTCCGGCATCGCTCCGACTTTTGCACATTCAGATAATTGTTTTCGCAGTTTATGGAAAGTCCCATGCGGCGATATAGTGCTATAACAGTTGACAAATGCTTAGGAATGACATTTTCAATTCTGATGCTTCCCCCTGCACATGCCACAGATGCTATGTATGTTGCAGCAACAATCCTGTCGGGGAAAATTGTCACTTCGCCATCTTTGAACTCATTTGTTCCTTTGATTATTATTCTGTCGGTTCCGACTCCGCTGACACTGACTCCGAGAGAGCGCAGAAAGTATGCAAGATTTTCTATTTCCGGTTCTTTTGCTGCGTTCATAATTACAGTCGGAGAAGTGTTGACCGATGCTGCAAGCATCAGATTTTCAGTTGCGCCTACCGATGGGAATGGGAGATGGATAGAGGAAAATCCCTCAGGCTTGCCCTCGCAGAGAACTCCGTCATTACAACAGCTGACATCTATTCCCATTTCCCTGAATCCGGCAAGATGTATATCAATAGGTCTTTTACCTATGCAGCATCCGCCGCTTCCGGATATAAATGCTCTGTGACAGCGGGCAATAAGTGCTCCTGCAAAAAGAGTGGAGCTACGGGTTTCCTTCATGGCCTCAAGCGGTATATCGCACGAATTGAAACCCGACGAGTCAACAGTAAGTGTATTTCCGTTATGCTCTGTTTTACAACCAAGCATCTGAAGAATAGAAATTATGCTCGAAATATCCGTTAGGTCCGGACAGTTATGTATAACATTTTTGCCACGATTTATTATTGTTGCGGCAAGAATCGGCAAAGCGGCATTTTTTGCTCCGTGAACTCTGACTGTTCCCGACAGCTTGCTGCCGCCCTCTATTCTATAGCATTTCATACCGATACCCCCATGCATAATAAGTTTGTTAATAACTTATGCATAAAGCTCGGTTTGTGTTACAACGATACTGCATTGCTGCCTAGCGGATTAGCGAGCATTTTGGTGATGATAAGAGCAATTTTTGTATCTTAAAATCGGAGTTCGGACTACTCTCTTTCGGCTACGGTTTCGAAAGATAGTAAGCTCCGCGGATGGTAGGTAGGTATAAGGAGATGCGGAGCTTACTTGGAATAGTCAAAATTTATTTCAAAGAACTGTTTTTAATAATATCCGTCAGCTTGCCATATATTATTTCAAGTGCGTTTACACTGCTTATTGCAATTGATTTTTTACTCATTTCCTTTAATCTTTCTTCGCTGAAAAGCAAGGATTCAAGAGCGTCTTCAAAAGATGACAGATTAAAATCTTTTTCAAGAATGGTTATTGCCGCACCCTTGTCTGAAAGTGCGCGGGCATTGTATTCCTGATGATTGTTGGTAACATTCGGCGAAGGAACGAGGATTGCCGGCTTGCCAAGTGCAGAAAGCTCAGAAACAGTTATGGCTCCTGAACGGCAAAGCACTATGTCCGCCGCATTCATGGCTTCGTCCATATTGTGTATGTAGGGCACAATTGTAATGTTTTTCTTTTTGTCAATGCCTTGTTGTGATGAAACTTTTTTAATTTCATCATAATTACGGTTTCCCGTTGCAAAAAGCACATGGACATCGGGATTATTCAGTTTTTTCATATATTCTACGGCAACAGAATTAATTGCCCCGGCTCCCAGGCTGCCACCAAAGATAAGTATGAGCTTTTCATTGGAGAGACCAAGCTTTTTTCGTGCACAATCCGATTGACACGACAATATCTCAGGTCTGATCGGGTTGCCTGTAAAGAGAACCTCTTTTGCGTCCGAAAGATATTTTTTACTGTCTTCAAAGCTTATGGCAGTAACGGTTGAAGTTTTTGAAAGAAGCTTTATTGCACTTCCGGGGAAAACATTCTGTTCATGTATCAGAGTGGGAATGCCGAGAGAATTAGCCGCCATAACTGCCGGAGCGCAAACATAACCACCTGTACCGATTACAACATCGGGTCTGAATTTTTTGATGATTTTTTTGCACTTTTGCTTGGCAGTCAGCATGTGATACAGGGACTTGAAATTTTCAAAGGTAAGCTTCTTGCTGAGCCCCTCTACCTTTATATACTCGATATCGTATCCGGCACCCGGAACAAGAGTGCTTTCCATACCTTTTTTCGTACCTACAAAAAGTATTTCGGAATTTTTGTCAGCCTGCTTTGCATATCCTGCAATTGCCAGAGCCGGATTTATATGCCCGGCTGTTCCTCCGCCGGCTAAAAGAATCCTCAATTTAATCCACCTCTTATAATTCACATTCTCTTGAAACAGAAAGTATTACGCCCATTTCCGCCAGAATGAAGACCAATGATGTTCCTCCGTAGCTGAAAAAGGGCAGTGGCATTCCTGTTGCAGGAAGTGATGATGTTACAACAGCAATATTTATGATAACCTGAATGGCTATGAGACCTATAATGCCTATTACCGTAAGCTTTGAAAATTTGTCAGGAGCATGAACTGCGATTTTAACTCCACGCCATATGAGAAAAACAAAAAGGACAAGCACCAAAAGTGCACCGATAAATCCAAGCTCTTCACATACAATGGAAAATATGAAGTCATTCTGAGGCTCGGGCAAATACAGGAATTTCTGTCTGCTCTGACCAAGTCCCAGTCCCCAGAAGCCGCCGCTTCCGATTGCATAAAGTGATTGAACAACCTGATAGCCGTCTCCGGACATATCCTTGAACGGATCGAGAAATGTAAGAACTCGTTCAAGACGGTATTCAGCACTAAGAACTGCCAGCGATGCAAGTCCGGCTGCAGGAATACCAATGGTCAGGAAGTGAGAAATTTTTGCTCCGGCTGCCCAGAGTATTATGAAGCCCGTAAGAGCTATGACTATTGCCGCACTAAGGTGAGGCTCTATGAATACAAGCATTGCCAATAGTCCTATTATTACAATGTAAGGCAAAAATCCTTTGGTGAAGGTTTTTAGTGCCTGTGTGTTTACGGTCAGGCTTCTGGCAAGGAAAACAATTATTGCAAATTTCGCAACCTCCGAGGGCTGAAAGGAAAAGGAACCAAATCCTATCCATCTTTTTGCTCCGTTTACAGTGGTTCCCACAAAGGGGACTGCAATGAGCAAAACAATTGCAATTGCCATTATATGAATGGCATAGCGATAAATTGTTTTATAGGAAATTCTCGAAACAGTAAACATAATTCCGAGACCGATAAGCGCCCATGCAAACTGCCTTTTTATAAAGTAGTACGCATCGTCGTAGCGGTAATGCGCATGAGCACTGCTTGCACTGAATACCATAATAAGCCCATAGCAAAGAAGCATGAGAACAATTATTAAAAATGTGTAGTCCGGCTTGGTTTTCGGACCGAGTGTAAATGCTTTTTGCTTAACAGCCACTTTATTCTCCTCCTGATTTTTATACACAAGCAAAGTATGACAAAATACAAAGAGCAATTGTTGCAACAGATGCACATGTCACGATTTTCACTTCGCTCCATCCGCACATTTCAAAATGATGATGAATGGGGCTCATTTTAAATATTCTTTTCCCGGTTTTTTTAAAGTATGCAACCTGAAGAATAACCGAGAAGGTTTCAAGAACATACACTCCGCCGCAAATAATGAGAATCAGCGGATTTTTCAAAAGCAGTGCATTAGAGCACACAAGTCCGCCCAGAAACAGCGAGCCGGTATCGCCCATGAACACCTTTGCCGGGTAATGATTGAACACAAGAAATCCCAGAATCGATGCGGCGGATATTGCGTTTACCACAGTTACACCGTACATTCCCATAGCATAGGAAAGAAATGCAAAAAATATGCATACAACAAATGTAACCGAGCCTGCAAGACCGTCTACACCATCGGTAAGATTAACGCTGTTTGTTGTTCCGAGTAAAACAAAAAGTGCAAGGGGAATGTATATTACAGAAAAATCAATCTCTGTTTTTGCGAAGGGAAGAAAAACTTCCGTGTCAATGAGACCGAGACCGTAGATGCTGACACAAATGAACACAACCGAGAATACCAATTGCAGCAGGAACTTATGTTTTGCACTAAGTCCCAGATTTCTTTTTTTGACTACTTTTATGTAATCATCGGCAAAGCCAACCAGACCGAAACTCAATGCAAAAAGCACAAGGCTGACACAAAGAGCATTTCTTTCAAATATCAGTGTGCACAAAATTATGGGAATAATAAATATAAATCCGCCCATAGGTGGAGTTCCGCTTTTTTTCTGGTGCCAGCTCGGACCTTCTTCTCTTATTTGCTGACCAAATTTGAGCCTTCTGAAAAGCGGAATCAGTATGGGACCGCATCCCACTGCTATTACAAAAGCTATAATCGATGATAATATCAATTCCTTTGCCAATTAAAACACCTCATCTGCATATTGGTAATTTACATTAACCCGACAGAAGTTATCAGATTCGGATATCTCCTGTCAGGCTACAGTAAGTGAATGTGAAATCTCTTCAAATTTCATAAATCTTGAAGCCTTCACCAAAACAGCATCACCGTTTTTTACAAATTTTTTCAAGAAATCTATTGCTTCGGGAACCGTGTCAAAGCTATAGGTTTCTTTGTTTTTTACTTCCTGAGCCATAAATCGCGAAAGAGAGCCCACAGTGACCAAAACATCAAGGTCGGACTTTTCAAATTCTGCTCCAACACTTCTGTGAAGCTCTTCGCCCATTTTCCCAAGCTCACCGATATCACCAAGCACAGCTATGCGTCTTTTGCACTCCACACTTGACAGAACCTTCATGGCGGCAATGTCCGACTGAGGGCTGGCATTGTAGCAGTCACTGATAACCTTGTAGCCATTTACCGAAATAATGTTCTGCCGAATCCCTTGGGGGTGATAATTTTCCAGCCCTTCTCTGACAGCTTCATAATCAATGCACAGAAGCTCGCCTGCAGCTATTGCACACAGGGCATTATATACATTATGCTCTCCGGCAAGATTAATTGAATATTCCCTTCCTGCCAAAACAAAGGTACATCCCGTTTCATCGGTTTTAACATTCTCTGCCGTAAAATCACAGTCTTTATTTTTTATTCCGACAAACTTTACATTTTTAAAATTCAGTTTATCCTTTAAAGACCAAAGATAAGGGTCATCACCATTTAGTATTACACTGCCATCCTTCGACATACCGTTAAATATTTCGCTCTTGGCTCTGAGTATGCCTTCCCGGGAACCGAGAAATTCAATATGGGATGTGCCTATGTTGGTTATAACCCCAATATCGGGAAGTGCACATCTTGAAAGCAAATCTATCTCGCCGAAATTACTCATGCCCATTTCAACAACAGCAACCTCATGTCCGGAATTAAGTCCGAAAAGGGTGAGAGGCACACCGATATTATTATTGAAATTTCCCGCAGTGCTGAGTGTGTTGTATTTTTGAGATATGACTGAAGCAAGAAGCTCCTTTGTGGTAGTTTTGCCAACACTTCCTGTTAGCCCCAGAACAGTTATATCGAATTTTTTTCTGTAAAAGCCGGCAAGATCAAGCAATGCTTTTGAAGTGTCATCTACAGCAACTGCAAATGATGCCTTTTTATTAATATGCAAGTCAGAGCAAATATATCCACATATGCCGCTCTCGCAAACGTCGTCAATAAAATCGTGGCCGTCAAATTTTTCACCCTTAAGGGGAATAAAGAGACAATCCGAAGAAACCGTACGGCTGTCTGTGCTGACTGCCGATACAGCTGCTTCGCCGTCGCCAAACAAAATTTTTCCGCCGATGGCTTCGGATATATCTGAAACTGTAATTTTTTCTATGGGATAAATCATTTTATTTTCCTCGTGCAGAAAGAATTTCTTTTACTACTTCTCTCTCGTCAAAATGTATTGTGCCGGTGTTAAGTATCTGATATGTCTCGTGTCCCTTGCCTGCAAGAACAATTACATCACCTTTTTCACCATGGTCAAGAGCATAGGCAATGGCATCTTTTCTGCTCTCAATGACAGTGTAGTCACAGCCTGACTCTTTGACACCTTCTTCAACCATCCTTATTATGGATAGCGGATTTTCGGTTCGGGGATTGTCGCTGGTAACAACACAAAAATCTGCAAGCTCGCCTGCAACTCTTCCCATAATCGGTCTTTTGGTGCTGTCACGGTCTCCGCCGCAACCAAACACAATTGTGAGCTTACCGTCAGTAAATGTGCGGACTGCTTTTAAAATATTTTCTATTCCGTCGGGAGTGTGGGCATAGTCTATTATCACTGTGTAATCGGTGTCGGTTAAAACCACCTCGGCTCTTCCCTTTACTCCCGTTGCACCCGACAAAGCCCCGGCTATAATTTCTTCATCAATTCCTGCAAGCTTTGCAATTCCTATTGCACAAAGTGCATTATATACCGAAAACTCACCGGGGATGGAAAGAGAATAGGATTTGTCGTCAATTTCAAAGGTTATGCCTTTTGAAGAATATACAATGTTTTCAGCCAAAAGGTCATTTTTACTATTTTTCACGCCAAACGCCAGCTTTTTGCACTTGCATTTGTCAATGTATTCTTCACCGTAGCAATCATCACCATTGATAACCGCTCCGTCGGACATTTCAAAAAGCTTGAACTTTGCTTTTGCATAATTATCCATCGTTTTGTGAAAATCAAGATGATCCTGAGTGAGATTTGTGAAAGCTCCCACCGCATAACGGCAACCGTAAACCCTGTCAAGCTCAAGGGCATGGGAGGAAACCTCCATAACACAAAAATCAACTTTTTCGTTTGCCATTTTCGCAAAAAGACTCTGAAGCTCAATTGAGTCGGGAGTTGTTCTTCCTGTTTCTATAACTTCGTTTCCAATCATATTCTGATTTGTACCGATTAATGCCGTTTTAAATCCGCACTCCTCAAGAATATGTTTAACAAGATATGTGACCGTTGTTTTTCCGTTGGTTCCGGTAACACCTATAAGCTTTAGTTTTTTGCATGGATTGCCATAGAAATTTGCTGCGGCAACTGCCTCAAAGCGACGACTGTCCGACACTATAATCTGTGTGCAATCAATGTCCGGAAAATATTCCTCGCAAAGAATTGCTGATGCTCCGTTTTGAACTGCAGAAGGTATATATTTGTGACCGTCGGTCTGAAATCCGCGAACCGCAACAAAAAGACTGCCTTTGACACATTCTTTCGAATTATTGGTTATGTGGCAAATATCAACTTCGGGATTGCCATAAAAATTAAGAATTTCTATATCTTTTACTACATCTCTCAGCTTCAACTGAAACACATCTCCTTTGAATCAATGAACATTGCTTGTGTAATTATACTCAACGCTTACAACAGTTCCTCTCGGAACCTCAGTGCCTGCAGGAGGATCCTGAGTTCCCACGAGTACATAGCCGCTGGTTGTTCCTCCGTGGGCTTTCATATTAAGTCCATTATTAATAAGTATCTGATTTGCATCGGACGCAAAATATCCGTTCAAGTCGGGGACAACTACATAATCATCATCTATTTCTTCGGTATATATAACAACCATAGCATTATTTCCCAGAGCTGTTCCGGCAGGAGGTGTCTGGGATATAACCTTTTCACCGCTTCCCATAACCACAGTCTTAAAGCCTGCATCGCCTGCTGCCTGTTTTGCAGTTTCAACATCCTTTCCGATTATATTCGGAACAAAAATATATTCCTGCTGACTGTCGTTTTTAATCTGCATATATACAAGAACATCAGACATAATCTCTTTGAAGGTAGGTGCTGCAATGGCACCGCCCATATGGGACGAACCCATGGGCTCGTCAAGCATTACAAGACATATGAGTTCGGGGTCATCTGCCGGTGCAAAGCCCACAAATGAAGCAACATATTTGCCGCTTCCTCGGGGTGTCTTTTCACTTGTGCCGGTTTTTCCGGCAATGTGATAGCCATCTATGTAAGCATTTTTACTTGTTCCGTCTGAAGCAACGCCTTCAAGAATTTTAGCAACGGTGTTTGCAGTTTCCTTGCTTACTACCTGTCTTATTGTTTCTGTTTCATAATTTTTTATTACATTGCCCTCATCATCTACAAGAGATTTTATGAGTCTGGGTTTAACCATATAACCGTCATTGGTTATTGCAGAATATGCCGTAATGAGCTGAAGCGGGGTGATGATGAAGCCCTGACCGAAGGAGGCAGTTGCAAGTTCTACCTCATTGAATCTGTCCATAGAGTGAAATGTTCCGGTAGCCTCACCGGGAAGGTCGAAGCCTGTTGTTTCACCAAATCCGAAGGACTTATAGTATTTATAAAATGTTGATGTGCCAAGTCTTGCACCAATTGACATAAACACAGGGTTACAGGAATTGTATACGCCCTGAACAAAGGTTTCGGTACCATGTCCTGCGGTGTTCCAGCAGCCAATGTCATAGTCGGCAACACGAACAGAGCCGCCGCACACAAAATTTTCGGTCAGGCTTACAAGGTTTTCTTCGAGTGCCATTGCGGCAACCATTGCCTTGAATGTGGAGCCGGGTTCATAGGAGTCAACAACTGCCTTGTTACGCCACTGCTTGTTGAGTGCATCGGAGGTTTTCTTGAGTCTTTCGTCCTCGTCCTCTATTTCATCAATTTCTGCCTTTACCGTTTCGTCGATAATGGTAAAGGGCGAGTTGAGATCAAAGGTGGGATAAGTTGCCATTGCAAGAATTTCTCCTGTTTTTGCACCCATAATGATGCACGCAGCACCATTTTGAACCACATAGTTCTCCACTGCTTTTTTCAGTGATTCTTCAACCTTACGCTGTACAACCTCATCGATAGTGAGAACAACATTTGCTCCGTTCTCGGGATCTATGTATTTTTCATACTGATAAGGCATATTGGTTCCGACAGCATTTTTGGCAGTTATTACTCTGCCGGGAACACCCTTCAGATATGATTCATATATCATCTCTATTCCGGCAAGACCCTGATTGTCGGTTCCGACAAAGCCAATTACATGGGCGGCAAGGCTTCCGCCGGGATAGTATCTTTTAAAGTCTTCCACAAGAGACACTCCTGCATAGCCCTTGTCTCTTATGGCATTTGCCTGATCTTTGTCAATTTTTCTTTTTACAACTTCATAGGAGCTGTTGCGGGCAAGAATTGCATACACCTTGTCTTTTTCCATTCCAAGAATTGTTGCAAGTCCTTTTGCAGTTTCATTTATGTCGCCGTTTTTCTTCACCTCGGCAGGATTCACCGTAACGGTTTCCGCTGATGCACTTTTTGCAAGCTCGTTCATGTTGCGGTCATAAATGGTTCCTCTCTTCGAAGAAACAACTGTATCCTTTGTCTGCTGAATTGCAGCTTCTTTACTGTACTGGTTTCCTTTTACCCCCTGTATCCACATAACTCTTACCAAAAGAAGAGCAATGATGACAACAGACATAATCAGAAGTATCAATATTCTGTTGTGCATGTTTACAGAAGATCTATTGTTCATAATACAAAATCCTTTCATAATAATGTCAACCGAAAAATTAAGCCTTTTTGGCAGTTGCTCAAAAAGGCGCACATTATAATCCCGAATTATGTCCGAAATCATCTTTAGTTTTGCCGCACAGGGCTGCTGACTCTCGTTAATCCGGCCTTATTATATTGTATATTTGAAAATCAGCTGATATATGCCAAAAACGATTTCAAACCTGATATCATTTTTTCCAGTGTACTCTTGTCCCGGGTTACGGCATTTACTGCTTCTGAATAATCGCTTTGTACAACTTTTATGTACACATTCTGATGACTTTCAGGCTGTTGCATTCCAAATTGGGTTTTAGCCTTGGCTTCCACCTCTGCCAGATCAACCGCTGAGGCAATTTCGAACGAAACCTGAGTGTTGCGGTCTCTCATATCCTGAATATCTTTAACAAGCTGATCGTGTCTTGATGCAGTCTGGATAAGAACAACATTTGCATACAAAAATGCAATGGCAACCGCAAATATGACGCATGTGATTGTGACTACTTTTTTATGATTCAGTACAAGATGCCTTACAGACTGTTCTTTTTTCTCTTCCTGTCTTTTTTCAACAGTTTCTCTGTATAAATCGTACTCATTGATTTTATATGCCGATGTGCCGTCGTACAGTCTGTTTGCCACTTGTCTCACCTCTTTTACAGTTTTTCACAAATTCTGAGCTTTGCACTTTTGGAGCGCTTGTTAAATTCCGTTTCTTCGTCGGACGGAAGTATGGGTTTTGTTGTTATTACCTTTCCTCTTGGCTTGTTACCGCAAACGCAAATCGGAAAATCCTTTGGACATGTGCACCCTTTTGCAAAGGATGCAAAGGTCTGTTTCACAATGCGGTCTTCGAGAGAATGGAAGGTTATGACGCAAAGTCTTCCACCCGGACTCAGACAGTCAAAAAAATCGGTCAATGCGTTCTTTAAAGGTTCAAGCTCACTGTTTACCTCTATCCTGATTGCCTGAAAAACCCGTTTTGCAGGATGGGATCCCTTTTGCCTGAGTTTTTCGGGGATTGCTTTTTTTATGATTTCAACCAGTTCAAGGGTTGTTTTAATCTCTTTTTCTTTCCTTTGTTCGCAAATCAGGTCTGCAACCCTTTTTGAAAACCGCTCCTCTCCGTACTCATAAAAAATACGGGTGAGCTCTTCCTTTGAATATGTATTTATGACATCATATGCCGAAAAATCCGCCTCCCGGTCCATCCTCATGTCAAGAGGTGCATCTTCCATATAGGAAAAACCTCTTTCGGCACAATCAAGCTGATAGGATGACACTCCAAGGTCGATTACCGCACCATCTATGTGATCTATCTGAAGTTCTTCAAGAATTTCTTTTATAGCCGAAAAATTATTGTGAACATAACGGACATTATTAAAATCCTTCAGGCGATTGCCTGCCGCCTTCAAAGCGTCGGTGTCTCTGTCGATGCCAATGAGAAGTCCTTTGTCTGACATTTTCGAGAGTATTTCATAGCTGTGACCGCCACCGCCCAGAGTTCCGTCGGCATATATTCCGTCCGGCTTGATGCGCAGAGCATCTACGGATTCTTTTAGTAAAACCGAAATATGTTTAAATTCCAAAACAATGCCTCCAGACCTGCGTCACCGAATTTTTGCCGTTCTGAGCAGGTTCGGACCTTTCCGCAGTTGATTTTGTCATATCATAATACCAAGCTCACAAAGGCTTTCTGCAATTTCATCGGTGTCTATGCTGTTCATATATTCGTTCCAGTTAGCCGTGCTCCAGATTTCAACCTTGTTGCCGTTACCGATGATGGTAACATCCTTTTCAAGTGATGCATAGTCCTTTAAGGGTTGAGTAATAAGTATTCTTCCCTGCTTGTCCGCTTCACACTCGATGGCACCTGCAAGAAAAAGTCTTGCAAAGCCTCGTGAATTTTTGTTGGCAAGGGGAAGTGTGCTGAGCTTTTCATAGAACTTTTCCCATTCTTCACGGCTGAAAACAAGCAGATTTTTGTCAAGACCTTTGGTTACAAAGAAGGTTTCACCAAGGCCTTCGCGAAGCTTTGACGGCATAATTACTCTGCCTTTGGCATCTAATGTATGCTGATATTCTCCACTGAACACAAAAATCACTTCCTTTCACTGTAATTATTTGGGAAAATCACCACTTTTACCCATTTCAAACCACTTTTCACCACTTTTTTATGATTATAAACCATTTTTGGGAATTTTGCAATAGTTTTTAGCACAAAAAAAACGCCAAAATTTGCATATTTGGCGTTTTTTTGAAATTTCGTGAAAATTGCACAAAGAAATTCCATGTTTTTTATTCAATTTAACATGTAGTTTAAGGAGCGTTTCTGCCTTAATACTACTCTGCAAACAAAGCTTTTGCAAAATCTTCAGATGAAAAATTCTGCAAATCGTCAATTCCCTCACCCACTCCCACAAGCTTTACAGGAATGTTTTGCTCGTGAGCAATGGCAAGGACAATGCCACCCTTGGCACTGCCGTCGAGCTTGGTCAATATAATTCCGCTGATCTGTGCAGATTCTGCAAAGAGTTTTGCCTGATTTACTGCATTCTGACCGGTTGTGGCATCGAGCACAAGAAGAGTTTCAACTGCTGAATCGGGAAGCTCGCGTTCAATTACACGGGAAATTTTGCTGAGCTCATCCATAAGATTCTTCTTGTTGTGAAGTCTTCCGGCAGTGTCGAGAATAATGCAGTCGGAGCCTCTTGATTTTGCCGCCGCAATAGTGTCGAATACAACGGAAGCAGGATCGGAGCCTTCCTGATGCTTTATTATTTCAACGCCGGAACGGTCTGCCCATATCTGAAGCTGATCAATGGCAGCTGCTCTGAATGTGTCTGCGGCACCAAGAATGACTTTCTTGCCGCTTTCCTTAAGTCTTGCGGCAAGCTTACCGATTGATGTGGTTTTACCAACACCGTTTACACCGATTACCATAATCACAGAGGGATTTGTGGAGATGTTAAGAGTGTTGTCATTTTTGCACAGAAGCTCTGATATAATCTCTTCAATAGATCCCTTGACATCTTCGGGTTCTGTAATTTTTTCTGATTTCACCTTGTCGCGGAGCCTTTCGATTATGTAGAGAGAAGTGTCAACGCCAACATCTGCCATGATGAGGGCTTCTTCAAGCTCTTCAAAAAGCTCTTCATCCACCTTCTGAAAGCTTTTGAGAACATTGTCTATTTTTGAATTGATTGAATCGCGGGTTTTGGAAAGACCATCCTTGAGTTTTGCAAAGAATCCTTTTTTGGGAGTTTGGACATCTTCGTCTGAATCAACTGCTTCATCTGTTGTTTCATCTACTGTGTCTTCTTCCGGAGGCTCTTCTGAGAGTTCCTCAAAGGGCTGCTCCTGCAAAAGCTCTTTGGTTGATTCCTCTTCCTCTTCAAACACCTCTTCTGCAGTTGTTTCGTCTGCAGTCTCTTCGACAGGTTCTTCAACCTTATGAGAGATAACTGAATCTTCAAAATCATCGGATGCTTCCGAGATTTCTTCTGCAGTATCGTCGATTAATTCTTCCCGAACAGCTTCTTCTTCGTTCTTAGCCGAAAATCCGAAAAGCTTTCCGAATTTCTTTTTAAGTCCCATTATTCATAATCCTCCAAATCTTCAAAATTCAGTTTCAAAAGCTTTGATACACCTTTTTCCTGCATTGTAACACCGTACATAATATCGGCAGCTTCCATTGTACCTCTACGATGGGTAACAACGATAAACTGAGTCTTACGGCTGTATTTCCTGATGTAGTCGGCAAAACGGTAAACATTGTTATCGTCAAGTGCAGCCTCAACCTCATCGAGAATACAGAAAGGCGTTGCCCTTACCTCAAGGACAGAGAACAAAAGTGCAATTGCGGAAAGTGCCCTCTCTCCTCCGGAAAGTGCCATCATGTTCTGAAGCTTTTTGCCCGGCGGCTGAACTTCTATGTCAATTCCGCTCTCTAAGATGTTGTCGGGGTCAGTGAGAGAAAGCTTTCCTGTACCACCGCCAAAAAGTGCCTTGAATACAACATCAAAATGGTTTCGTATGATTTCAAAGGTTTCGCGGAACTGCTGAGTCATAATAGACTGCATATCCCTGATAATACCTTCGAGCTTGGCTTTCGTTTCATCAAGGTCCTGTTTTTGTGCAGAAAGAAAGTCAAAACGCTCTTTAACTTCTTTATACTGCTCAATAGAGTCAATATTGATGTTTCCCAGAGCTTTAATCTGAGCACGCAGGGATGCCGCTTCCTTCTGGGATTCGGTCATATTGAAATCTTCTCTTTTATACTCAAGAGCAGCATTATAGGTAAGCTCATATTCATCCCAAAGCTTTGCCGTTACATGCTCTGTTTCAAGCTCAAGCTTAGAATTCTGATTTTCAATTCTGGACACCTCAAGCTGAAGAACATATATGGTTTCATTCTGATCCTTCAGCCCCCTCTGACCTTCAACAAGCTTCTGAGAGGCTTTGTCGTAGGCTTCGGTGTTGTCGGAAATAACCTTCGAAAGCTCTTCGCTGTTGCGATTTGCCATATTAATCTGATTTTTAATCTGTTCGATTTCAGCCTCTATTGCAGTGTTTTCATCAATGAGCTTTTGTTTTTCTTCGCCTTTTTCAATGCCTGCCATTGCAGAACCTTGCTTTTCGGCATTAAGAGTTTCAATGCGTTCTCTGGAAACTGCAATATCCTTTTCTATGTTGGCAAAATTAATTTTGTCTTCTGTAGCAGAATCGGAGAAATTTTGTCTGCGTTCTGCAAGTGTGGCGCCCTCTGCCTGTACGGCTTCAAGCTCTTTTTTTACACCGTTGCCGGCTTCTTCGTTTTCTCTGATTTTTGCACGGCATGCATCTTTTTGCTTTTCAACATCTTCAATTTCTCCGAGAACGGAACCGCTTTCATTTGTAATGAGGCTTATGTTTCTTTCAAGCTCTCTGAGAATACGGGTGTTGTTTTCGATGGAGGAATTGATTTTTATCAGCTCACGGTCACAGTCTGCAACTTTGGAATCAAGGCTTTCCTTTTGTTCAGCCATTTTCCTGATTTTCATGCGATAGGAGTTAATCTTATCGTCGTTATCATCAATGACCTTAGTAAGCTTTTCTATTTTTTCCGTCAGCTCCTCAATATCCTTGCTTCTGCTGAGCAGGCTCTGAGTTTTGTTTACACTTCCACCGGTGAGAGAACCGCCGGGATTAATAAGCTGACCGTCGAGAGTGACAATTTTATATTTATAGCCTGTCTTTTTTGCAAGAGCCACAGCGTTGTCAATGTTGTCCATAACAACAGTGCGTCCGATGAGGCTTTTGAATATGCCGTCATAACGGGCTTCATAGCCTATAAGCTCGGAAGCTATGCCTACATAGCCCCTTTCTTTTTTGGGGGCATCATTTAAAACATTGCCCTTAACAGAAGTAAGAGGAAGGAAGGTTGCACGGCCAAGCCTGTTTTCTTTAAGATAGGCAATGGATTTTTTGGCTGTATCCTCATTGTCAACTACAATGTTCTGAAGTGCGCCGCCCAGGGCAATTTCAATTGCAGTAACATATTTGTTGTCAACATCAATGAGCTTTGAAACAACACCGCAAACATTTTTAATTCCGCTTGTAAGAATGTTTTTAACGCTTTTTGCATAGCCCTCGTAGCCCCTTTCAAGGTCTTCGAGAACACTTTTCCTTGACTGAAGGTCATTACACTCGGCAACGACCTTGTTTTGTTCTTCCTTTGCTTTGTTCATATCCTCTGTCAAAGCAAAATACTCTGTTTTAAGCTTTTCAAGACCGTCGATTGCCTTGAGTCTGTCGGAAGTTACAGTTTCCTTATCTTCAGCCAGGTTGACACTGTCTGATTTTGCTTTTTCCAGTGCTTCGTTTTTCACATTGAGATCATCAATCAGTGTTGCTTTTCTTTCATCAAAGTTTTTAAGAAGCACATCGAGGCTGGAAATTTTGGCCTTAAGAGCAGAACTGTCGTTGAGATATGCAACTATTTTTTCCTTAAGCTCTTCGCTTTCAGCAAGCTTTGCGGCAATTTCACCGTCAAGCTTTGCCATTGCTCCGTCATGATTTGTGACCTTCTCTTCAAGGAAGGTTTTTTCATCAAGCTTCTGAGCAATGAAGGCTTCAAGGCGTTTAACCTCAGAATCGCCATCGGTTATCTTTTCTCCGAGGGCTTTCAGCTCTTCGTCTATTCGCTCACAGTTGTGCAAATTGTTTTCTATGTTGTTTTTAAGTATATCAATGCGGTGAGAAAGGCTTCCGCTGTTTTTTTCTATGTCGAAATTCTGTTGACGAAGCTCCGTAATTTTTTCGTTCAGCTCTGCAATGCTTGCAGTTTCTTTTTCAATGAGACTTTCTATCTCAGCAAGCTTTTGCTTTTCGGCATTAAGCTGATTGAAGGCAACGGTAAATTTTTGCTGACCCTCCTTGAGCGCCTGCTTCTGCTTGTCGATGTTGCGGATGGAAATGTTGATATCGAGACCCTTGAGAACTTCACGAAGGTCAAGATATTTTCGTGCTTTTTTTGACTGATTTTCCAATGGGCCTACCTGGGATTCCAACTCGGATAATAGGTCTTTTATTCTGACAAGATTTTCGTCGGTCTGCAAAAGCTTCTTTTCGGATTCCGCCTTGCGGTAGCGGTATTTGGTTATACCGGAGGCTTCTTCAAAGATGTTTCGTCTCTCTTCTGCCTTGTTTGACAAAATCTGGTCAATCTTACCCTGACCGATAACAGAATAGCCTTCCTTACCAAGACCTGTATCCATGAAAAGCTCGTGAATATCCTTGAGTCTGCATTCCTTATCATTTATGAGATAATTACTTTCACCGCTGCGGTGAACACGGCGGGTAACCTTTACTGTGTCATAGTCTATTTTGAATATATTATCCTTGTTATCCAGAACAATCGAAACCTGAGCAAAGCCGAGAGGGCTTCGTTTTTGCGTGCCCGCAAAGATGACATCTTCCATTTTGCCGCCACGAAGACTTTTGGCGCTCTGCTCACCCATAACCCAACGGATTGCATCGGAAATGTTACTTTTTCCGCTGCCGTTTGGTCCGACTATGGTGGTGATGCCCTGTCCGAATTCAAGATTAATCTTGTCTGCAAAGGACTTGAATCCCTGCATTTCTATTCCTTTAAGATACATTGATACACCTCAAACATTTCATCTGTACATATACCGTTTAATTGTACCACATTATTGAACTTTTTTCAAGTACTAATGTTTTTTAAAATTATGCACTTTGTAAAAAAACAGAGTGCCGGGTGAGCCGACCTCCCAATTGTTAGATTTTTGGTCTAACTTTTGGGGGTCGGCTCAAAATCCGAGCACTCCGTTTTAGTTTTCTTATTTTATTATCATTGCTTTAAGTTGCTCACTTGAATAACTGCCGTCACTGCTTACTCCAACATCCACAGAAACAACGCCGCCATGATCATTTACAGATTTTATATATTTTTTCATATACTCATTGTCATAGCGTGCATCCTTCATTCCCCAGGTTGAACCAAGAGGGGCAAGAATGTGACTCTGAAGCCCCGATACAAACCGGCTTTCGGGAATGTATTCAAGTTCATTGAATTCACCGGAAGTATATTCTTCATCGGAATAGCACCTGTACAGTTCTTTTTTGACGCCGTTATTGAAGGTGGTTATTGCATTGGGATTGCCTTTTTTTGCCGCCTGATAAAAAGGTTTTATCCATTCGTTGTTAAATCCGAAAAAGTCGTAGAAGCCGTCGAACCACCAGCCCTTGATTTTGTCGCCATAACGAATTGAGTATTCTTCAAGAACCGCTGACCAGTTATCCACAAACCGCTGATTAAGTCGTTTTTCAAGCAAAACCTTGTTTTCATTGGGTTCTCTGTGGCAATATCGTCCGTCCACCAGTTTATAGACATCATCTGTTTCATAATAAAATCCAAGTTTTTCGCCGTATTCACGGTCACAGTGAGGACCGTCGGAGGGGAAATACAGGTAGAGATCTATTCCATATTTTGAAAGCTCTTCATAAAGCTCGGAAACTATATCCCTGTCGCCCGACACATCACTATCAAGGCAGCCTGCAATACTATTGTATGTTTTATTTGGTACAAGAAGGTGCTTCGTGCCCTGACAAAGAGTTATGAAATAGTATCCGGCACCCATTTTGCGGAGCTGGTCGGATATTTTTTTCACATCGAATCTGCTAATGGCATCTCCCCATGAAAGATTTTCACCTTTTGCAACATAGTTGTAGAGGTAGTGATTGAACACTCCCCATTTTTTCTCAAAAAGTCTGTCCGTTATGTGATTCATAGCCTTATCTCCTGTGTTCCGTCTTTGGTGACATAGTGCTCAATCACACCCATGTTATACATCCATTTTCTCTGATGCCATGTTCCCCAAAGCTCAGGCTCGTGTTCAATATCTTCCTCCTCCCACAGCCACTGGGGAGCGCACCACATACACGCCTTTGGTGCAATTGCCCTGTAAACCTCCTCGGTAACACCGCCGTGACCGTGGTGTGACATCTGGACAATGTCACTCGATAGCTTGTCACCGCACATTTCAAGAAGGTCTCTGCCTCCCTCGGGGCCAAGGTCGCCTAAAAAAAGTACACTTCTCATTCCCGGAGATGTGCATTTAAACACAATTGAGCTTTCATTCACCGCAAGGTTGGGCTTTGGCATATAGTACCTTTCCTCTCCGCAGAAAAGAAATTCAATAGTCAGCTCGTCTATGTGGATTTTCATTCCCGGCGATACAATGGTGCACTTATCGGAAAATTTTGGGAGAAGACGATTGAAATCTGTTATAACATGAGGGAGAATCTCTGTTGCACAGCCCACGGTAAATTCTTCGGAGGGAAAATTATAATAAACCCCTTCAATGCGGTGAGTTATTTCGTCTTTTTCAATTTCATCTACAAAGCCCTCAATATGGTCAACATGGGGATGGGTAAGAATCCAGGCAGAAATTTTTCTGTCACCGACAATTTCACGAAGATGTTCCATGTCAGATTTTCTTCCGCCGTCTATCACAACAGCATTGCCTGAATCTGTGACAAACACAAAAGACATCATAAAGGGGCTGTGCTCTGTAAGCATATATAATTTTGCCATGGCTTCCTCCTTTTAATAACCATCAGGCGAATCAACACAGAAATGAAGCGGAAACCAGTTGAGATGGTTTTCGTCGGGGTTCATAACCGTGGTGAGAGAAAAAATCATTCTCTGAGCCTCCATATGAGTAAGCTGCAGGCAATCACCTTCAAAGGAATTATGCTTTTTGACAAAAGCCTTGCCCTCCGAAACTACAATTTCAAAGACTTCGGTATCAATTTCAAGAAAAAGTCGTCCGTCTTCGAGAGAAAAGCATAGGGATTTTAATTTGAAAAAAGCTGCAAGAACCTTTTCCCAGTTAAGAACATTAAGCATTTCAACATGGGACAGTGAAAAATCTTCACAGAGATTCATTAAAAAAGCATTTCTCTCCTTTTGCCAGGGAGCAACTCTGATTTGAAGCCCGGAAACAGAATGTTTTTCAAAAAATGCCTTGAGTACAAGAGGATAGTCCTTTTCATCTCCGAGAACTACCTCCTCAAAATCACCATACACATAGCCTATGGAATGATTGTCCTTATATATCATACGGCACGGCTTTGCCCATGTGTGAACAATGTCTGTAAATTCATCATCGGGACGCAGAGTGTGGAAAATTCTCTTTTCGTAAAGAGATTTTGCAAAAGCCACATCCTTTTCTTCAAGATTTTCAAAATCTACAGAGGATGTGTCCAGGTCGCCAAGGCAGTGACGGAGATTTGTTTCAGACACATTGTATAACTGCACTGCTCCTCCAAGCTCATAGCCAAAATATCCGTAGCGTTGTCTCTGGCCTCCGAGAACAAGGATGTCCACTCCTCTTTTCAAAGCATCTTCCTTTGCCATCTGCATAAGCTGCTTCATGTGTCCTTCCCCTCTCGAATAAGGATGAACCGACACATTACCAATCATGCCGTAGCGGACAATTTCACCGGCAACATTCACATCAATAATTCTTGTTGCAACAAGGGCTTTTATTTTGCCGTCACATTTGGCAAGATAATGAACTGCCCCAAGTTCTTTGGCGTTTTCACCATAAGATTTCGGCACAAGAGCTTTGAAATCGTGAGGAAACTTTGCCTGTGAAAAAACATAGTTTATGAAATCAACAATTTCTTCTTTTTCTGAAACTGTTCCCAAGCAATACTCTGTCATAAACAACTCTCCTCTTCACAAAAAACTTAACAGACAATAATATATCACAACTCAAAATGTATGTAAATGCAATTACAGGCCACATTTATGTAATTTTGGTTCACAGCATTAATCAATACAGGAATACACCACATTGCGAAGCCGCGGCTGATAACAGGCTTCCTGAGGATTGAGCATGTGATGAGCATAGGCTACACCGAGCCTCAGATCGGTGTCTACAAGAAGAGTGGCACCTGCTGCACCGCCCCACCCAAACTCACCGATTGATCCGTTGGAGCCGCCTGTTGCTTTGTTTACGAGAGTGCGCACACCAAGGCCGTAGTTATAGCCCCTGAATTGCTGCCAGCAAAATGTTTTTGACTGCTCCGGCGAAAGCTGGGGTGTTTTTATGAGGTCGATTGTGTGAGAACTTAAAATGCGCTCGCCGCTTTTTCCGACACCGCCGCAGGCAAGGGCATTTGCAAATTTACCGTAGTCAGAAACCGTGGTTGTTATTCCGGCTCCGCCACTGTCATATTCACAGCCTAAAACATGAGAAACTTTTTTGCCCACATTTTCAACATATCCGTTTTCAGATGAAACAAGACCCGACTGAAGCTTAACAATGTCACTTTCTTCTTTGGAAACAAAATTATACTGTTGTGCCATTTTGTCGGTAACATCGTCGTTATGATACACAGAATCATTCATGCCAAGGGGTTCAAAAATGTTTTCTTTAACATAGTCTCTGAACCTTTTGCCTGATACAGCCTCTACAAAACCCGCAAGAACATCGTGGCAAAGGCTGTAGTTCCAACGCTCTCCCGGCTCAAAAATGAGAGGATCGGAAGCGATGCATTTTGCCACTGTCAGGGTGTCCATTTTTCCATTTGTAAGTTCTCTTGCTTTTTTAAACGCCTCCGTTTCAAAATTGTAGGTAAGACCTGCAGTCATAGTGAAAAGATTCCACAGTGTAATGGGATTGCATGCCTTTACCAGGTCTCCCGATTCTGTTTTTAAATACATTTCACGATACTCGGGGATATATTCATAAAGAGGATCGGAAAGCAGAAACTTGCCCTTTTCAAAAAGCTGCATTGCGGCAACAACGGTTACCGGTTTTGAACAGGAATAAAGATTAACAAGCTCATTTCCATTCATGGGAATTTTATTCTCAATATCGGAATATCCGGAGCTGTATTTGAATACACATTCATTGTCCTTGTAAACAAAAACTGTGTTTCCGGGAATAATCCATGAAGTGAGGCTGTCCATAAAATCTTTAAGCTTACTGAAATTCATATTAAAAATCCTTTCTGATTTACAATTTACTTATGTACAATTTACTTATATAATGTTGAATTATAACAAAAACAGCCGTTTTTTTCAAGTTAATTTTAAAATATCAATTGCTAAACCATTGACATTTTGACACAAAGGTCTTATTCTTATAGTGGGGGCTTTTTGACAACCTGAAAGCAAAAACTTAATCAGTCAAGGAGGATATATATGAGAAAAACAAAAGTTATCTGCACAATTGGTCCGGCGTGTGAAGACGAACAGATTCTGACACAAATGTGCCTTGAAGGTATGAACGTTGCAAGACTGAACTTTTCCCACGGAACCCACGAAGAACATCAGAGAAAATTTGATATGATTAAATCTGTCCGCGAAAAGCTCGGACTTCCCATTGCCATAATGCTTGATACCAAAGGTCCTGAATATCGTATAAAAACCTTTGAAAATAAAAAAATCACCCTTTCCGAAGGGGACACTTTTACATTTACCACAAAGGACCTTGTGGGAAACAGTGAATTTGTTTCTGTGAACTACGAGCATCTCACAGAAGATCTGACAGTGGGTGATACAATCACTGTCAACAATGGGCTTGTTATTTTCGAAGTTAAAAAAATTGACGGTGCCGATGCCGTATGCAGGGTTGTTGTTGGCGGAGAGCTTTCCGACAGAAAAAGTATGCATTTTCCCGGAATTGTGATGAAGCACGAGTTTCTCAGTGAGCAAGATAAACAGGATTTGCTTTTCGGCATAAAAAATGATGTTGATTTTGTTGCTGCATCATTTGTATCCAAGAAAAATGATGTTGAAGACATAAGAGCCTTTCTCGATGCAAACGGCGGTAAGGAAATCGACATTATAGCCAAAATCGAAAACCGTTCCGGAGTTGATAACATCGAGGAAATTTGCGAGATTGCAGATGGAATCATGATAGCCAGGGGTGACCTGGGGGTTGAAATTCCTTTCATAGAAGTTCCTGCAATTCAAAAATATCTGATAAACAAGTGCCGTCTTCTCGGAACAAGGGTTATTACTGCCACCGAAATGCTTGAATCCATGATATACAATCCCCGCCCCACAAGAGCTGAGCTTTCCGATGTGGCAAATGCTGTGTATGACGGTTCCTCGGCAATTATGCTCTCAGGCGAAACCGCATCGGGAAAATATCCTGTTCAGGCAGTTAAGAACATGGTAGAAATTGCAGAATTTACTGAAAAGAAAATAAATTATGTGGGCAGATTCAAATCAACTCAATTTGAAATCAAAAGCAATCTTGATGCACTTTCCCACTCCACCTGTTCAATGGCAATTGACCTGAATGCCAAGTGTATTGTTGTAAATTCCATCAGCGGACGCACCGCACGAATGGTAAGCCGTTTCAGATGTCCTGTGGATATTCTTGGCACGACAACCTCTGAAAAGGTGTGGCGCAAGTTGAATCTCAGCTGGGGTGTAAAGCCTGAGCTATGCGAAGAATTTTCTTCTGTTGAGGTTATGTTCTACAGTGCACTCAAGCAGGCCAAAAAAGCTTTTAATCTTGAAAAAGACGATAATGTTGTTCTCACAGGAGGTCAAATCAACGGTAAATCCGGAAATTCAAATATCATTAAAATAGAAACAATCAATTGATATGAAAGGTGTTTGCAATGAAATCAACAATTGTTATTTACAAATCAAAATATGGCTCTACGGAGCAATATGCCCGTTGGATTGGTGAGGAGCTCGGATGTGAAGTGCGTGAATCAAAAAGTGTTAAAGCCGACGAACTTTCCGACTTTGAAAACATAGTTTGCGGCGGCGGTCTTTATGCTGAAATCATTGCCGGAGCAAGCATTATAACCAAAAACATTGACAAGCTGAGAGACAAAAAAATTGCCATTTTCACCACCGGAATCACTCCTCCGGACTGTCGGCAATATTATGACGGCGAAGTGATTGAAAAGAATTTCAAATTGGGTGTTCCCGAAAATGTAAAGCTTTTTAACTTTCCGGGCAAAATGATTCTGGAAGAGCTTTCAACACCTCACCGCCTTGCAATCAAGGCACTCAAAAAAATTATGGGAGCAAAAGAAAATCCCACAGACATGGAAAAGCTTCTGCTGGAGCTTTGTGACACCTATGGTGATTTTACGGACAAAAAAATGATTTATCCTCTTGTTGAATACATAAGAAAATAAATTCAAAGGGCGTTACCTCAATTAATTGAGACACGCCCTTTATTTTTATTATTCAGCTGTGAAAGGAAGAAGAGCGATGTGTCTTGCTCTCTTGATAGCTACAGTAAGCTGTCTCTGATGTTTAGCACAGTTACCGCTGATTCTTCTGGGGAGAATCTTAGCTCTTTCGGAAACATATCTTCTGAGCTTTGCTATATCCTTGTAATCGATTTCCTGAATTTTATCTGCACAGAAAGCACAAACTTTTCTTTTGGGTTTTCTGCGGAAGCTTTTTTCTTCAGCCATTTCTATTACCTCCTTTTAATTTTAGAAGGGCAGGTCATCATCTGCAGCGGGCATCGGCATAAAACCGTCATTTGCATCAAATGAGGGCATTGCCGGAGCACTTGCCTGACCGGAAACATTGCCTGAGGGCTGGAAAGCATCGCCGCCGGAAGCCTTGGAGTCTACGAAATGAATTTCGTCGGCTGCAACTTCGGTAACATAAACTCTCACGCCGTCTTTATTGTCATAGTTTCTTGTCTGGATACTGCCAATTACACCTACCATGCGTCCTTTAGCAAAATATTTTGCTAAAAATTCTGCCTGCTGTCTCCATGCTACGCAATTGATGAAATCTGCATCATAATTGCCTTCTGCATTTTTGAAGCGTCTGTTAACAGCAATTGAAAAGCTGCAAACACTAACGCCGCCGGCAGTTGTTCTGAGTTCGGGATCTCTTGTGAGACGCCCCACGAGAATTGCCTTATTCATAACAAATCACCTCTCAAATTACTTTCTGATAACGATTGTTCTGAGTATACCATCGGTGATGTTATAAACTCTTTCGAGTTCTGCAACAAATTCTGCCTCACTTGCAAAATTAACCAAAACATAATAACCTTCTGTTTTGTAGTCAATTTCATATGCAAGGCGTCTTTTGCCCCATACGTCAACAGATTCTACAGTACCGTTAGCAGCGATCATAGCCTGGAACTTTTCAGAAATAGCTGTGATCTGGTCTTCCGGTAAGGACGCATCGATAACAAAAATAGTTTCATACTTGTTGATAACATTTGTCATAATGTTTCACCTCCTTGTGGACTATGGCCCCGAAAATCGGAGCAAGGAACCCAAAATTTTGGGTTACTGACAATATCGACCTTTTAATCAGCCTGTTTATTATAATGGAACAAGCTTAATTTGTCAAGTCTTTTTTATGTTTTTATACATTAAAGTCACCAAAGCATTGCTTAAAAAGGCTTTAGTTGTGAATTTATACAGAGAAAAATGCTCCGCCATAACGGAGGAGCATTTTCGAACACTTTTTATCAGTCTTCAAAATCCTGCTCAGCAAGCCAAGCCTCGAAGCTATCTGCTGCAGCATTGTATTCATCGTCATCCTCGATGTCGGAAAGCTCGGGACCGTCTTCCCCTTCTGCATAAGCATAGAGGAACACTTCATCATCTTCGATGCCGTCTGCTTCTTCCATGGGAAGAAGGGCAACATAGCTTCTATCGCTTACATCAAACACTGTGAGCACTGCACATTCGAGAGTTGAGCCGTCGTCTAAGGTAAGCTCAACAGCTACATAGCTGTCATCTGAAGCATAATTTTTATCTGCCATAATTTTTTAAATCTCCTGTCTGATTATATTTTTTCAACACCGATTTTTACCTTTTCGCCGTTAATGTTCCATTCCCTGGCATTTGCAAAATCTGTGTTCGAGAGAACATCATCTGCAAGAACCTCTTCTTTGATGAAGTCTTTGTTTTCTTCCATAATTGCATCGATTTTGCCGTTGCCGAAGGTATAGACCTTAATGTGGTCCATAACCTCAAATCCGGAATCCTTACGCATTGTCTGGATTTTGGAAATGATTTCTCTCACAAAGCCTTCTTTGATAAGCTCTTCGGAAAGGCGGGTGTCGAGAACAACTGTGATTCCGTTGTCACTCTCCGATGCAAAGCCTTCAACCTGGGCGGCAGTTATGAGAAGGTCTTCTTTTGTAAGCTCAACTCCATTGCCGTCAAAGTCAAATTTAAGGGCGCCGTTTGCTTCAAGCTCGTCCATTGCGGCATTGCCGTCAACAGATGCCAGTGCTTTCTGAATCTGACCGAGGAATTTGCCGTATTTTGGACCCACGGTTCTGAGCTGAGGCTTGAAGCTGTAGGTTGTGCATTCTTTAACATCGTCTGTAAATTCAACAGCCTTTACATTAAGCTCGTCGGCAATGATGTCGGCAAAGAATTTGTCAAGGGCAAATTCTGCTTTAACATACATTTTGCCAATGGGCTGACGGTTTTTGATGCCCGATGCATTTCTTGCGGCACGGCCGAGGACAACCACATCGAGAACCTTTTCCATATTGGCTTCAAGGTCTGAATCCATAAAGCTTTCATCATATGCAGGGAAATCGCAAAGGTGAATACTTTCGGGAGCCGTCTTGTCAATTGAGCAAACAAGATTTCTGTAAATATCTTCTGCCATGAAGGGAATCATGGGAGCGGAAATTTTTGCAAGAGTTACAAGCACTGTGTAGAGTGTCATGTAGGCATTGATTTTGTCCTGAGGCATATCCTTCTGCCAGAAACGCTCACGGCTTCTTCTTACATACCAGTTGGAAAGCTCATCCACGAAGCTCTGAAGTATTCTTGCAGTTTCGGTAATCTTGTAGTTTTCAAGATTCTCGTCAACCTGCTTAACCAAAGTGTTGAGCTTTGAAAGCATCCATTTGTCAAGCACGCTGAGCTTGTCTTTTTCAAGGCTATATTTTGTTGCATCGAATTTGTCGATGTTTGCATAAAGCACGAAGAATGCATAGGTGTTCCAGAGTGTTCCCATGAACTTTCTCTGTCCTTCAACAACCGCACCCTTGTGGAAACGGTTGGGAAGCCAGGGAGCGGAGTTGGAGTAGAAATACCATCTGATGGCATCTGCACCATGCTCTGCGAGAGCATCAAAGGGATCAACTGCGTTGCCCTTTGATTTGGACATCTTCTGACCGTTTTCGTCCTGAACATGACCGAGAACGATAACATTTTTGTAGGGAGCTTTGTTGAAGATGAGAGTTGAAATTGCAAGAAGTGAATAGAACCAACCTCTTGTCTGGTCAACTGCTTCACTGATGAAGTTTGCAGGGAAGTTATCTTCAAAGATTTCTTTATTTTCAAAGGGATAGTGCCACTGTGCAAAGGGCATTGCACCGGAGTCGAACCAGCAGTCGATAACCTCGGAAACTCTGTGCATTTCGCCTCCGCAGTCGGGGCATTTAATGGTAACTGCATCGATGTAGGGGCGGTGAAGCTCAATTTCCTCGGGGCAGTTGTCGCTCATTGATTTGAGCTCTTCAATGGAACCGATGGCATGGCGTTTTCCGCAGGAGCATTCCCAGATGTTGAGGGGTGTTCCCCAATATCTGTCACGGCTCACGCCCCAATCCTGAACATTTTTCAGCCAGTCGCCGAATCTGCCTGTGCCGATTGATTCGGGAATCCAGTTGATTGTGTTGTTGTTGCGGATAAGGTCATCACGGACTGCTGTCATTTTGATGAACCAGCTTTCTCTTGCATAGTAGATAAGCGGTGTGTCACATCTCCAGCAGAAGGGATAATCGTGCTCGAATTTGGGTGCGTCAAAGAGAAGGCCTCTTGATTCAAGGTCCCCCAAAACCTTCGGGTCTGCATCCTTAACGAAGAGTCCTGCAAAGGGAGTTTCTTCGGTAAGGTTACCCTGAGCATCTACAAACTGAACAAAGGGAAGGTCATATTTTCTGCCAACCTGGGCATCGTCTTCACCAAATGCAGGTGCAATGTGAACGATACCTGTACCGTCGGACATTGTTACATAGCTGTCGCAGGTTACAAAGTGACCTTTTTTGCCCTGTTTTTCGCAAGGCGCCTTCTGGCATTCAAAGAGAGGTTCATATTCCTTGTATTCAAGGTCTGAGCCTTTGTACTGTTCGAGAATTTCATAAGCATTGCCATCTTCGGAAAGTCCACCGAGAACCTTGTCAAGAAGAGCATTCGCCATGTAGTAGGTGTAGCCGTCGGCAGCTTTAACCTTGCAATAATCATCATCGGGGTTCACACAAAGAGCCACATTGGAAGGAAGTGTCCAGGGGGTGGTTGTCCATGCAAGGAAATATGCGTCTTCGCCAACAAGCTTGAAACGGACAACTGCAGAGCGTTCCTTAACATTTTTGTAGCCTTGAGCCACTTCGTGGGAAGAAAGAGGAGTTCCGCAACGGGGGCAGTAAGGAACAATTTTGAAGCCTTTGTAGAGAAGACCTTTGTCCCATATCTGCTTAAGAGCCCACCATTCGGATTCTATAAATTCGTTGTGGTATGTAACATAGGGATCGTCCATGTCTGCCCAGAAGCCGACTGTTCCGGAGAAATCCTCCCACATACCCTTGTATTTCCAAACACTTTCCTTACATTTTGTTATGAAGGGTTCGAGACCGTACTCTTCAATCTGTTCCTTGCCGTCGAGACCGAGAAGCTTTTCAACTTCAAGTTCAACAGGAAGACCGTGAGTATCCCAGCCTGCTTTTCTGAGAACCTTGTAGCCTTTCATTGTGCGGTAACGGGGAATCATATCCTTGATTACTCGTGTTAAAACATGACCGATATGAGGTTTGCCGTTAGCTGTTGGGGGACCGTCGTAGAAGGTATAGGTTTCGCCTTCCTTGCGGCTGTCGATGCTCTTTTGGAAAATGTTGTTTTCTTTCCAGAAGCTTTCGATTTGTTTTTCTCTCTCAACAAAGTTGAGATTGGTGTCAACCTTATTATACATATTAATAATGCCTCCTGACATCTGTATTGCATAAATCTACTATTATAACTTATACATTATATACCATAAGCCGTGTTTTGTCAACCGCTTTCGGGGAATATGTTTAGCAGAAGGAATAAATCGGGGGTTGTCGCTCTGTTTAGCACTAGGGCGAAAGGCTCCCCTGCCTAAGGGGAGCTGGCAGTGAGCATAGCGAAACTGACTGAGGGGTATTGCTGAAAGTATTGATATCTTTGCATTTCGTACCCCTCCGTCTTTGCCTGACGGCAAATCCACCTCCCCTTAGGCAGGGGCGGCTTTCGCTTCAGCCCAATTTCAAACACCCCGATAAATTCCAATTTAAAATCAAACCGCAAAAAAACTGCAAAAACCCCTTACGGAATTTTTGCAGTTTTAATTTAATAGTTTTAATAATTACAATTACATGGGCAAGCCGTTTTTCAGCTTAATGTTCTGAGCATCAAGTTCTGCCACAATGCCGTTTACCACATCGAGAACCTCTTCTTTTGTAAGAGTTCTTTCGGGGTGGGCAAAAACCACACGGACAGTTATGGATTTGCCGCTTTCGTCGCTATAGACATCTGCTACGCTGACATTTTTAATAAGCGGACATTTCGCATTTTCAATAGCCTTTGAAATTGGAGCAAAGGTTTCTGAAACAAAGGAAAGGTCAATTTCAATTGCCGGGAACTTTGAAGGTTCGTCATAGGAAATGCCTGCATTGCCTATTTTTGCAAACTCTTCAACATCAATTTCGGCATAAGCAATGTTGGCTTTTTTGTCAATTTTTCTTGAAACCGAAGTGTTTACAATGCCGATTTCACCAATGAATCTGCCACCGCAGCAAATGCCGTTGAGGTTCTTCGGATGCTGATAGGAATGGGTTGCTTCCATTTTTTCAAAGGTGAGAGCTTCGTGCTTGATGTCGTCTGCAATAACGGCAAGAATGTCGCGGAGCTCAAAGTAGATTGTTTCAAGCTCTTTGGTTTTTGAGAAAATTGTGATACAAAGCTTTTTGCTCTCGTTGCAAAGACCGTCTGCACCTATTCCGTCAACCACTCTGCCAACCTCAAAAATTGCAAAATCGGTGTCGTAGCCTGTGTTATATTTAGCCTGACAAAGCTGTGTTGGAACAATTGATTTTCTGATTGTTTTAATGTTGGGATTTGTTGCATTTATGAGCTCAACATTGTCTTCCACTTCAATTCCAAGAGCTTTGTACTCATCATAATATGCCCACACATAGGAATGAAGCTCGTGCATTGAATATCTTTTTACAAGAATATCCTTGATGCGGTCTTCGTCGCTCTTTTCCTGAGCAGCTCTCACAGGGTAAAGAGGCACGGCTGCTGTGTGAACATCGAAGTTGTCGTAGCCATAGATTCTGGTAATTTCTTCGATTATGTCCGCTTTTATTGTAACATCCTTTGTGGCTCTCCAGGAAGGAACATCAACCTTGAACACATCGTCGGCAAGTTCAACCCCGAATCCGAGAGAAAGAAGTGTTTTGACAATTGTATCGTTGCTGATTTCAATACCGGTATATTTGTTTACAAAAGCCTTGTCAAATGTGAGGCTCACATTGTCATATCTGAATGCATATTCATCGGTAAGAGCAGAAGTCACTGTTGCACCGGGATCAATTTTTGTGAGAAGGTCAACAAATCTTGCAATTGCAACTGTTGTAAGCTCGGGATCGAGGCTTTTTTCATAACGCATTGAAGCATCGGTTCTGTGGGAAAGACGAACTGTGGATTTTCGGATTGAAGCAGCATCGAAGGTTGCCGACTCTAAAGTGAGGCTTGTTGTGTCCTCGACAATTTCAGAATCGAGACCGCCCATAATTCCGGCAATGGCAACGGGAGTGTCATCATTGCAAATCATAAGAGTGTTTTCGTCTATTTCACGGTCAACACCGTCGAGGGTTTTGAATGTGAAAGGTTTGTCGAAACGCTTGATTCTGATTTTTTCAACTTTGCGGCTGTCAAATGCGTGCATAGGCTGACCAAGCTCAAGCATAAGATAGTTTGTGAGGTCTGCAAGGAAGTTGAGAGCTCTCATTCCGCAGTAGTAAAGACGGATTCTCATATTCACAGGACTTGTGTGAGTTGAGATGTTTGAAAACCTAAGGCAGGAATATCTCTGACAGAGGGGGTCTTCAATTTTAAGGTCCACCTTGTCAAGATTTTCATAAGCCGAAAGGTCAGCCTGAGGAACGGGCTTTAATTCTCTTCCGGAAATTGCCGCAAATTCACGGGCAATGCCGTAGTGTCCCCAAAGGTCGGGGCGGTTGGTGAGAGACTTGTTGTCTACTTCGAAAATTATATCGTCAATTTCATAAATTGATTTGATGTCTGTGCCGAGTGCCACATCTTCCTTAATGTCCATGATTCCGTCGTGGCTGTCGCTGATGCCCAGCTCCTGCTCAGAACAGCACATACCGTTTGATGTGTAACCGGCAAGCTTACGGGGAGCTATTGTGATTTCGCCAATCTGTGCACCAAGCTTTGCAAAAGCAGTTTTCATGCCGACTCTTACATTGGGCGCACCGCACACAACATCCACAAACTCACCTTCACCGATGTCAACTTTTAGAAGATGAAGCTTTTTGGATTCGGGGTGGTCTTCAACAGATTTGATTTCGGCAACAACAATGCCGGAGATGTCGGAGCCTTTGAAGAATATTTCATTTTCAACCTCAGCGGTTGAAAGAGAAAACTTGCTTATGAGTTCCATTTTGTCAAGACCGGAAAGGTCAACAAAGTCGGAAATCCAGTTCATTGATAAAAACATATACTTTCTCTCCCTTCTTATTTGTCGTCCGTAAACTGTGACAGGCTTTTCAGACTGCCGCTGTTGAGATCACGGATATCCTTGATGCCGTATTTTATCATTGCAAGACGGGTGAGACCGAGACCAAAGGCAAAGCCTGTGTATTCTTCGGGGTCGATGCCGCCGGCTTTCAGAACCTCGGGATGAATCATACCGCAGGGGCAAAGCTCAAGCCATCCGCTGTGCTTACAGGAGGGGCAACCCTCACCGCCGCAAATGAGACAGCTTATGTCAAGCTCGAAGCCGGGTTCCACAAAGGGGAAGAAGCCGGGACGAAGACGAACCTTGATGTCTTTTTGGAAAACCTCGGAAAGCATTGTTTTCATAAAGAAAATGAGGTTTGAAATTGAAATGTTTTTGTCAACCATAACACCCTCCATCTGGAAGAATGTGTTCTCGTGACAAGCGTCGGTAGCCTCATTACGGAAGCATCTTCCGGGGAAGATTGCCTTGATTGCCTTGCCTTCATTAACAAGAGCATCTTTATATTTTTTGTAGATGGCATTTTGCGCTGCCGAGGTCTGTGATTTGAGAAGCTGACCGTTTTCAAGATAGTAGGTATCCTGCATATCTCTTGCAGGGTGATTTTTGGGAATGTTCAAGGATTCGAAGCATTCATAGTCTGTTACAATTTCGCTGTAGTCTTCAACAGTGAAGCCCATGGATTTGAAAATTTCTTCACACTGGCGCTGAACGAGGGTAATCGGATGATATGAGCCTCTGGCAAGATTTGCAGGCATTGAAACATCAAACTCGGGCATACGGCTGTTTTCAAGCTCAATTTCCTTTTGCTTGAGTTCCTCCCTCTTTGCGTTAATCATGTCGTTAACTTCGTTTTTGAGCACATTGACGGACTGACCAAAGGTCTTCTTTTCTTCATTTGAAAGATTTTTCATTTCCTTGAGAAGTTCGGTAACAAAACCTTTTTTGCCGATATACTCAACTCTGATTTTTTCAAGCTCTTCCATTGAGGCAACTCCGGCGAGAGCGCCAAGGAAGGACTCTTTTACTTCCATTGTCTTATCTGCCATAACAATGTTCCTTTCTATATAATAATATATTTATACAAATACAGGGCTTTAAAGCAACAAAAAAACAGCCCCATCCACATAGGGACGAGCTGCAACCCGCGGTACCACCCTGATTCAGAAAAATCTGCACTCAACGGTCTTTTGGTGTGAGACCATACACCCTGCTTATATCAAAAGACTTTCGCAAGATACTCCAATGCTGAAATTCACACATTCACACCACCCCGGATACTCACAGCCAACGATATCCGTTCTCTCTTGGGCGCTTATGAAGGCTACTTACACATTTTCATCGTACTGATGTATTATATCAGTTTTAAAATGAAAAGTCAATAGCACTTTTTCCGAAAAAACCTTAATTTTATTACATCACTGTGTATATTTTAAGCATAATTGCTCATAATGATAGTCTGGAGAGACTCTTTTTATGCAGATATGACCGAAAAGATATTTTTTTTCAAAAAAGTGTTGACAAACATTAGCAAAACTGTTATAATTCTAAAAGTCGGTTGACGACAAAGATGTTTTCAGATGGTATGCGGGTGTAGTTCAATGGCTAGAATCTCAGCCTTCCAAGCTGATTGTGTGGGTTCGATTCCCATCACCCGCTTCAATCTTTTTATTTGCGCCTGTAGCTCAGCTGGATAGAGCAACTGCCTTCTAAGCAGTGGGTCGGGAGTTCGAGTCTCTCCAGGCGCGCTCATCTTTCTTCAATCAGAATTAGCAAATAGGCTTACCACATATGGTGGGTATAGTTCAGTTGGTAGAGCGCCAGATTGTGGTTCTGGATGTCACCGGTTCGAGTCCGGTTACCCACCCCACTTTTTCTTAGCATTGGGCTGTAGCCAAGTCGGTAAGGCACCAGATTTTGATTCTGGCATTTCGTAGGTTCGAGTCCTGCCAGCCCAGTCCCTTTTGGGCAAAGGACAAGACCTTTTATATAAAACTAAATACGGGCCATTAGCTCAGCCGGCAGAGCACTTGACTTTTAATCAAGGTGTCCGGAGTTCGAATCTCCGATGGCTCATAAAAAACGATACCGTTTGGTATCGTTTTTTTGTGCGTTCGTGAGATTTGAACTCCGCAGAGCAAGATTTGCAGGTCAAGTGCTCTGAACGGCTGAGCTAACGAAGCCGGAAGTTTTAAAGCCTTCCGCTGCCGGTGGCAGATGAAGGAAGGCTTTAAAAGGCGTAGCGGTCGAAGAAAGGGATGCACCCCTTGTGGGTGTATCTCTTGATTCGGGCACCGCAAGTGTCGTCCATACAAAAGCTGTGATTAGATGAAATATGGCAGACCACTTAGCCTTTGCAATGTGTCCGGAGTTCGAATCTCCGCAGAGCAAGATTTGCAGGTCAAGTGCAGTCCTTGTGGTTTGTCTCACATATCGGTCGTCCTCGGTTCTCTTTGGAAGAGTAACATCTCTTGTGGGAGCAACACCTTTTTTCATTGCACCGTATTTTTTTACAGCCTCGTCAATCCTTTTTTGTGCTTCCACATCAATTTCAAGCCTGCCGAGAGGTCCTGAATCTGATTCTGTAGAAGTAGTTCCGGTGTCGGGTTTGGATTTTAAGATTCCTGTTTTTTCTTGTATGTCAAAGATATTTTTGACGACTTCTCTAAAAGCTGGGCTTCCGATAAATTTGGGTGATTTTCCCTGCAGAACTGGAGCATATCTTGTATTGCTTCCTCTTCCTCGAGATCCAGCATTGTTATTTGCCATATCGTGCTTTTTTTGCACCTGATTATTGCTGCCAAGTAGCTCATCAATAATTCTCGATTTTTCGATAGCACTTCTTTCACTTTCAATTACCTCCAATGCTCTTGTTAAAATATCTAATTCACGGTTTGCATTTCCGCCTTTAACCTCATACAGAATAGTAGGTTTGTTTAAATTTTCCGTACTGTATATAACAAACAAATCTTCACCGTTAATTCTGCCTTTATACCAACAAGCAGTGTCGGTAATTCTTTTTGAGTCGGGAGCTCCGGCTTTTTGTATCCATTGTTCAACCATTTTAAGTTGTGTTTTGTTTAAATCGGTTCTCCAATATTGTTTATTATACATTACACCAACAGAATTTGCAATGTTTTTTTTGTTACTGTGCATCACACTCCCACTCTCAGCACCCTTAATCTTATACCCCTGATTCTTTTGGGTTGCCTTAAGCATATTATTGTAAGCTCTGAGTATTTTCGCCCTTTCACCCTCAAGCATTTTTACAGCTTCTTTAATTTCGGGTGACATCTTTCCGGGATTCTCACCCTTGTATCTGCCGATTACCTTGTCAAAAAATTCTTTGACGGCATCTATAACCTTTTGGACAAATCCTCTGTCCTCATTGGCAAAATTCTTCATAAAGGTTTCATCAAGTGTAAGAACTCTTGCGGTTACTTCCGCAATCATTTCCTCGGTCACAAGGTCTGCGTTAATTCTTCCCTTTTCGTCTGTTACCACAGATTTATATATCTAAAGGCTGACTTACAACATGAATGTAAATCAGCCTTAATAAATTTAACATATTAATATTTAAGATAAGTAAACGCCCTACTTTTTAACCTCTTTCCACGCCTCACACAGTTTTTCAAACGACCATGCGGCATTTGCAGGTGATGTGGACGGGAGGCAAACGGCATTTTTACCTGCTATGTCACGAATATATTTGTTATAATACTTCTCTGCAGTTTTTCCGTTAACATATATCCTGTCAATGCTACAACGGTTGAATATGACATTCAAATCATTTGCAACAACATTTCTTATTGACGAATCAGAGCTTCCCTCAATCTCGCAAGATGCAATAACATCCCAAAGTGCAAGATTGTTTTTCAGAATAATTTCCTTTTTCTGCGCTGTTGTTTCGGGAACTTTTTCCCCAAAAATATTTGCAATCACCTTCCAGAAACGGTTTTGAGGATGGCCGTAGAAAAACTTCTCTTCTCTTGATTTTACCGAAGGAAAGCTACCAAGAATTAAAACATGAGAATCTTCGTTAAACAGAGGCAAAAAAGGGTGTGTTACTTTTTCATTTTCCAAAAGCTTTGCTGTTAAACCTTCAAAAATCCTCAGAAATTCATTTCTTACCTCTGCAAAGGGTTTTTCTTCAAACACAGGATTTGAGCAAATTTCGGGCTTTTTTGAAAGCTCTATGCCCATATAGTGATAAAACTCGTGGTACAAAAGGTCTTTGTCTATTCCATAGATTATTTCTTTTTCTTCGTCAGAAAAGCCGCCTGCATATTTTTCATAAATTACATCTATAAGGTTATCCTCATATTTTCTGTAATCCTCAAGATTATTTTTAACAGGTGTTGTCACATCGGACATATATGCTTCCGATGCATCGTGGAGAAGGCAGCCCAGACAAATTTTTGAGCTTAGTCCTCTTGCGATTGCTTCGTTGGCGCATTCAATTGAATGCTGTGCCACTGAATGAAAAGACGGGAAATGACCGTTGGCTCTTGAAAGCATTGAAAGCGCATGGGCAATGTCTTTAATGTCGATATCAGCCGGGTTGGGATTCAAGGGATAGAACTGTTTTTTTGATACTGTGTAGATGTATTCTGCCATAATCAATACCCCAGAATGTCGAGACGCATTGTAACTCCGAGCTGAAAAAAGGCTGTGATTGTTTTTCCCACATAGGCATTTGCTTCGGGGAGCTTGAAGTAGTCCTTCATTTTGACAACCCAGTTTTCATACATTTCTATCATAAAATTCTGAAAATCCTTTTTATCTGAATCGGAAGTCATTTCAAGAAGAACAAACACATTGTTCCACACACCGCCATCATAGATTTCGTCATACTTGATTTTGGAAAGGCGGTCTCCCCCATCTGCCCACGCATCCGCCGCAGAAAGTCCGAGACAGAAGCAGTTGACACAAAGTCCGAGATAGTAGCCAACCATATTGCCCTTGAAGGTTTCATAAAACTCCGAATCAGAAAGCCAGTCGGCAGAGTATTGAAAGCCTTTTTCAAGAAGCTCTTCAACCATGATGGCATCCTTGTCGGTATAGTCTTTTTCCATTGCCGCTCTGTGAAGCTCCACAAGAGTGGACTTAAATAATTCGTTTGCAGTGTTCAAATTGTTTTCCATTGTTATTTTCCTTATCACACATATTTTGTATCCCTTATGGAGAGATTTTCGCCAACATAGCTTTCTATGTATTCTATGAGCTTGTCACCATCGTCAAAAAGCTCGTAGAGAGTCAATGTTTTGTCGGAAACAAAGAATTCGTCTTTTGCCACATTCATAAAGTCCTGAAGCTTGTCATAGTAGCCATTTATGTTGTAGATTACAATTGCCTTGGAGTGTCTGCCAAGCTGTTTTAAAGTGAGAATTTCAAAAAATTCGTCAAATGTGCCCACACCTCCGGGAACAATGAGAAAAACATCGGCGTTGTCCTCCAGAAGCTTTTTCCTTTCACGCATTGTTTCGGGACGGATAAGCTCATCACATTTATCGTAGATAATTCCGTCAATGTCAAAAAAACCCGGCGCAATTCCTATGATGTGGCCGCCGCCCGATGTGAAGCCTCTTGCAGCTGCGCCCATAAGACCATTTGCTCCTGCACCGAAAACAAGAGAGTGACCTCTTTGGGCAAGAGTTTTGCCTAAGGACTCAACAGCATCGATATATTTTTTGTCTGTTTTTGTGCTTGATGCTCCATATATGCATATTCTCATATTATCATTCCTTTCTTGTAATAATATTATAAGAGTTTTAATATTATGATTTCAAATTGGGGTTTAGCTGTGAGATTGTACACAATCTCACAGAGGGAAGAAGTAATAGTGAAGAGTGAAGAGGTATTGTTCAAACTCGCCTGTGGGCGAGTTTGTTCCTTACTTATTCCTTCTTACTTATTAACTTTTACTTCGGTGAGTTTGCAGGCAAACTCACCGCTAAACCCCAATTTATCACAAAATCATTTCCAAAAGGCGGAAAGAAAAAATCCCCGCCGGATTCGGCAGGGATTAAACTAAACTGAATTATTTAACAGCGTCTTTTAAAGCTTTACCAACTTTGAAA
Organism: Clostridia bacterium; assembly: GCA_045592485.1. Taxonomy (GTDB): domain Bacteria; phylum Bacillota; class Clostridia; order UMGS1810; family UMGS1810; genus RGIG1828. The sequence goes on from JAZNUS010000037.1 coordinate 56,901, forward strand.
GAAGGAACTGTTGTAGCGGGGATATCAATAATAGCACCTGTCTGGGGGTTTTTACCCTTTCTTGCTGCACGTTTTTTGGTTTCAAAAGAACCAAAACCAACGAGAACAACTTTATCACCAGCTACGAGAGCTTCTGTTACGCCATCAACGAAAGCGTTTAATGCTTTCTCTGCGTCTTTCTTTGATAATTCTGCTTTGTCTGCTATTTTAGCAATTAATTCACTTTTGTTCATTTTTACCTACTACCTCCTAAGATTTTTGGTCTAAAGTTATTATAACAGATAATTCCATTTGTTGCAAGTGAAAAAAGCAACAATTTTGTGGTAATATTGCATAAACTTAAATGCGTTTAATTGATGTAAATGTCAAAAAGATGGTTGTCAGTCAATTTCTTCCTCAGGATCATACATATTGTCATATACATACTCGCACCCGTTTCTCGCTGAAAGCAGGAACAGGAAGGCTAAAATAGCCTCACATATAATGTTGAGAACCAGCGAATTTTCAACATTAAAATAATCCCAATACACATATGATGCTACTGTTTTAAGAGACGGGAATCCACAGAACAGCGAGTACAGTGATGCAGCCATACAAAACAATGCTACACCTTCAAATATCAAAGGAATATATTCTATTTCTCCGACTTTTCTGTTGGGTATGATGTTACACTTTATAAACAACGAATTTAAAAAATTCATGGTTGCAACCAGTGCAAAATAAAATACATATCCCATATTCCTGTCAAATCCAAGTAAAATAACGAAGGTAACCGAAGAGGCAATAAGCACAAAGGCTGAAGCCTTGAAAAACCATCCGTAGAAGGCTTTTGTAAAAAACATTCCAAAAAACCCAACAAGTAATGCTGTGGAGATAATCTGAGGAATGTACAGATACCACATATCAAAATACAATTCATCCTGCTCATTTATCATAAAAATATACATAGTCAGATCCACCAGAAATTTCATAACGAATCCGATCATTCCCAGCATAACCAGAGTTGAAACTGTTTTTTTCTTTAATTGCACAGACATGGCATCACGCTGTATTTCGCTTCGGGGTTTAAGCATTGTATATCACATCTTTCCAATCATTCTATAATTTGATTTACATATATATTTTCAAAGGGGAAATTAATATCCACAAGCTCAATGCCGGTATTGACATCTGCATAGAATACATCGCCGCTTTTAAGGGTCTTTGAACCGACTGCATCGTTAGAACATTTGATAATGTCTGAAAGCTTTGATGCTGCACCGCTGTCTTTCACAACAACCTTTACTCTTAATGTGTAGCCCTTTGTGGCTTTTGAAACAAGAGAGGGGTTATCATAAATTTCAATGTTGGCACCCTTTGATTTTGCATAGGTTTTCCACTGGATAAACATTGTGTCGAAAATACTCTTGAAATTAGTCGCTTTTTTGAAGTTTTGTGCAGGTGTCTCTGCCATATCAACAAAGGATGTTTCATACACCTTTGAGGGGATTCCTTCAAGAATAATCCGATAGTCTGATGCATTTGCAGGATATGCAGAAGGGTCTGTGTTCAGTCTGTAATCTACACTGTGGGAATTGTCTGCATAAACATTGCCTGTGAGGAAGCCTGAAATACCGTCAAATTCTATCATAAGACATGCAAGCTCTTTGAGGGTAATGTCTTTGTTAAAATCAATGACATCGCCGTGACGATTAAAGAGGATTCCGTTCTGATAGGCTCTTTTCAAAAGTGCTGTCTGCTGTTCGTTTGCAGGATTTGCATTTGCGTAGATGCCGCCGTTTGTATCAAATCTTATGGGAAGATGTGACGTTCTCTGAGTTGCAAACATAAGTGCCATAATGGCATCTTTAACAGTTGCATTTTTATCGGCAAATTCTATTGTGTCATTTTCCGCACCTGCATAGTAGCGGGAAATCATGTTAACTGCCATTGCGTAGGGATGTTCAAAGGATTTTGTGGCAGAAACGCCCTTGTAGTCAGGGCTAACGCAATCGGAAATGATGCGTGCTGCGGCATAGGCAAGCTCACCGTTTGTAACTGTCTGCTCGGGAGAATATGCCTTATCTACAAAACCGAATGCATTATATGCAGTTTCCAAAACCTTTGCATCAATTGAGTTTATGAAATCAATTTTTTCACTGGATTCATTAATCTGACGGGAACGGACAATAAGAGCTGCTGCTTCAGCTCTGGTGAGAGTATCGCCAAGACGAAGATTCAGATAATCGTCACCGTTCATAATTTTGTAGGTATATACCCATGCAATTGCATCATAGTTAACGCCCTGACTGAAAATTACAGGCGGAGCTGTGAGTCCCTTTGGACTTCCTGCTCTTGTCCAGAGAAGGGTTGCAACCTCGCCTCTGGTGATGGGCTTTGAGGGTTCAAAAAACTCACTGCCTGTTTCAAAGCCGGAGGTCATAACATATTCATATGCCCAGTGAGACTGATTCACATCAGCAAAATCTGAAGAGCGTCTTGTGGGACCGTTACCAATCATTTTAACAAATTCTGCTCTTGTAACAGTGCCGGCGGGTCTGAATGTTCCGTCTTCGAAGCCGTTGATGGTTCCGTCAGCCACGAGAGCGTTTACATAAGAAAATGCCCAGTGGTCACCGGAAAGATCGTGAAAAGATACGGCAAAAACATTTGTTGTTAATGTGAATACAAACGCAATTGTTAATAAAAGTGAAAGTAATCTTTTCATTTTTATTTCTCCTTACTTTGTTTTATTTTCCAAAATATATATAAATCTTTAACCTATAAATCTTTTGATTATTTAATAATTAATCTTTGAAAATCTGTTCCCTGGCAGTGATTGCCGCATCAGCATCCATGTTGCAGCTGAGGTTATATATGGGAACAGTTTTGCAAATCTTATTTATTGTTTCTGTAACATCGTCAAACATTTCTTTTGAAAGAGGCGAAACCATTGCATCGAAAAACCTTTGGGCAACGGCAAAAAAGCTTGTCTTTTCAATGGTGTTTGTTTCTCCGCGGGACAAAAACACAATAGCCCTGAGAGGTACTGCTTCATTGGAGTTGATTCCTGTGGAGCCTGCCCACGGTGTTCCATAGAGCATAACCTTCCCATCGTGAAGTGCCCTTATGATGGGAGTGTCGTCATTGATAACCCTTACTCCGTCAAACTCCTTTTGCCAGAGAGATGTATGAGTGGATTTACCTGTCCCTGATTTAGCAGAAAACACCACACCCTCACCGCCAAAAGAAATGGCAGAGGAATGAAACACAATGCCATCAAACTTTCTTATTGCATAGTGCATTGCACTGTCAATAAGATTAACAACAAAGCATTCGTCAGATATGTCATAAAGCTTTGTAACATCATATTTTGTGATTGTAATTTTTGAATAGTTTTCACCGAATACTGTCGTTGCAAGAATAATTCCGCTTTTTTCGTCATAGTCGATAACAACATCATTATTTTCCTGTTTGGAATAATATTTTCCGGGGCAGAGCTTTGTAACAGCCGAAAAATCATTGTCAATTTTTTCGTCGGATTTTGTGATGACAAATTCAATATCGGGCTCACCTTCAAACTCAAACCTGTATGGGGCATGTGACAGTTCAAGATTTTCATCATAGTCCGATGTGACTGAAATTTTTAAATCTGCAATTATGTATTTACTTGTCATAATCACATAAGGACCACCTTTCAAAAGAGTTCTGTCAGGACAGGGGAAGCTTCTTTATAATCCGATTGTGAAACTGCAGGGTTGCTATCTATCGATTTAACAGATTACTTAAAAAAAAGGTTGACTTGGTATGTCAACCTTTTTTTAATTATTAATAGTCGTTTAATTAGCCCTGAATCTGAGAAGTGTTGATTGATGTAAGATCATACACTGTAAGGGGAATGTCATCTCCGTATGTGCCATCTGCAGCACCAGCAACAGGAGCAGTTTTAATTCCTGTGGGGAGAGCAGCCATTGTTTCCTTAACAGAAAGTTCAACAACATTGATTTCGGGTTTTACATAGTTTTTCATTTCAATATCTCCTCTCTGTTAATTAGTTATCAATTTCTGCATAGAAATCGTCTTCTGTCACTGTACCAATTTTTTCAGGAAGCTTAAGCTGTACAGCTGCTTTTCCGCCTTCTGCAGCAAGAGCAGGATAGAAATGATTCTCATAAATCATACCAATCTTACCAATAGCTTCACTCTTGTCACCTGTGAAGGTAATTACACAAGTAGCAAGATATGCATCATTAGCATCGTCAAATTCAACATACTTTGCAGAATCATTAATTACAACATCAGTCTGCTGAGGCTGAGTTTCAACAACAAGCACATCACCGATTTTGAGTTCTACTGTACCTACAAAGTCAACCTGAGCTTCACCGTTGATTTTAACAGCGGTAATTTCATAGCCATCTTTAGCAACAATAGTAGCATTAGCTGTATCTTCAGAACCTGTGATTGCTTTTGTGAATTCTACTGTGTAAGTTTCAGCATTATCATCACCAAATTTTGCAAGAGGAAGAACATCACTTCCGTCTGTGATAGGTGTATCACCGTCTGTACCGAAGGTTGCTAATGTGCTGAGATTGACATCAAGTTTATCAACTGCAATTTTGTAGTTGAATGTTGCGCTACCAGTATTATCTGCTGTAGCCTGATCAATGTACACGATATTGTCATTGGACTTTACGAGGTATGTAACCTCTTTACCTGCTTCTGCTGTTCTAACAGTTTCTGAAACAACAACCTTGTTGTTAGCCAAATCATAAGTTGTAGTTGCTGCTGCAAAACCTGTCATAGCAGTCGCCATTACTGCAACTGCTGAAAGAGCTGCAAAAATAGCTTTTAATTTTCTGCTTTTCATTTTGACATACATCTCCTTATTCATGTTTTTCGTTACAGTCATTTTACCAAATAAAATCAACATTGTCAATAGTTTTATGAAATCTTTTAGTATAATTTTTTCACAATGAATTTGCCGACATTTTGTTATATTTGCACAATGCCCTTAAATACGGACCTTTTGAAATTATTCGCAGATTATTTTCTTGTCACAAATTTTGAGCACCTTGTCGCTTGCTGCCAATGAGCCTTCCTTGTGCGAAATAATAATGCAGGTGCGGTCCTTTAGTGCGCGTATGTTTTCGAGAAGCTGTTTTTCGCATTCCTCATCAAGAGCTGAGGTCGCCTCGTCCAGAAGAAGCACATGGGCACCTGTGCAAATTGCTCTTGCTATGGCAAGTCTTTGAATCTGCCCCTCCGAAAGACCGAGACCCCCTTCGCCAAGGACTGTGTTGTAGCCATTGGGAAGATTTTTTATCACTTCATCTATACACGCAACCTTTGCAGCATTTTCCACTTCTTCATCGCTTATTCCGTCGGACATAAATCTTATGTTGTCACCGACAGTGCCCGAAAGAATCATATTCCCCTGAGGAACATAGGCAAAAAGACTTCTCGCCGAAGCGTCGGCACTATAGTCTTTGTCGCTGCATTTTATAAACACTCTGCCGTTGTCGGGTTCGAGTATGCCAAGGAGCATTTTCATAAAAGTGCTTTTCCCTATTCCCGAAATACCTGCAATTGCAGTGATTGAATTTTTTTCTATTGTAACAGAGGCTGAATCAAAGATTTTTTCAGAGTCAAATGAAAAACCGATGTCCTGTGCAACGATAGCCTCCATTGAAGCATAGACCTTTTCAGCATCGAAATCCCTGTTGGAATATTCTTCGTCGGGAAGCTCTTCTATTTCCATTATGCGCTCTGCCGATGCAGTCATTGCAAAAACCTGGGGAACAACTCCTGCCAGCTCACGGAAGGGAGTCTGAATCTGACCTACAAGCTGAATTATGGCGGTGAATGTGCCAACGGTCATTATGCCTTTTGAAATTTTCACTGCACACCAGCCCACAGCGAAGTAATAGCCAATGGTCAGAAACACATAGAACAAAAGATTTGCAAAAATGCTGAAATAACCTTTTTTCATCACATATTTAAGATTAGTCTTCTGGAGTGCCTTAACCGAATCGGTAACTCTGTCATAGGCACCAAAGGATTTTACAACAAGAATGTTGCGGAGTGTTTCAAGAATAAAAGAATGGGTTTTCCCCTGTGATTCCAAAGCCTTTTTGTGAATGGGTTTCATAAAACGGCTATATATGCGTGCAACAATCAGAACAAAGGGACCTATAATCAGAAATATGAGTGCAAAATCACTGTCAAGGGCATAGAGAGCTGAAAAACCGAGAATTATTCTTGACACAAAGGCGAGAACATTGGGCACAATTGCCAGCACTCCCGAGGTGACAATCCCGGCATCGCCGTTAAGTCTGTTGAGAATGCCGCCCGTGTGGTAGGCTGATAAAGATTCCCACTTTTTGCCAAGGAGTTTTTTGTAAGTATTTCTTTGAATTCTGTGCTTGAATGCGGTTTCAGTGTTGATGTGAACCAGTGTGCTGACTGTCTGTATGACAAGCTGCACAATTACAAGCACAACAAGCTTTATGATACTGTCTTTCAAGCTGCCGGAGGTGCCGGTGTTTATTGCGGCATCAAGAAGCTCCTTTGACACAAGTGCAAACCTTACCGAAATCCACGAAATACACATTGCACAAATCGCAACAAAAAATATTCTGAGATATACGGGACGGGCGACTTCAAGAAGCCACCTTACCGATTTGTATTTTTTTTCTTCCATTATATATACCCTCATTTAAGAAACCTTCTGTATAATCTTGCCCCAAGTGTGAGAGTTTTTTTTGCAAAAGGTCTCACAGGAAATGCAAAAACCCAGAATGCGGTGTACAGTTTGTACCACAAAGCATTGACACTGTCTTCAGTACCCATTCGCACAAAGGATTTCATAACTGCAAGACAATCTTCTTTTTTTACAGGATATTCCTTAACTGTTTCATTGTCGCCGGCAAATGTGAACAATCCGTTTTTTTTCTTTATTATACGGTGAAGCACAAACCTGCCGTCAGCTCTTTGGAAAAGAACCACATCGCCCTTTTTAAAGGATGATGCCGGAGACAGAGTCACCGTGTCTCTTTGGTCACGAAACAAGGGATACATACTGTTTCCTGTAACAGTGAGCCGGACACTCTTGCCATCCTTCAGTGCTGACTGAATGTAGGGAGCAATTTCGTTTATGCTTGGTCTGAAATACTGTGCTACCATTATTATTTCTCCAGTATGCCGTGTTCAAAGAGCAGGTCGGCAAATGCGTTTATATCAGCGGCAAGTTCTTCATCCGTTGCACCAACATATTCGGTTTTAAGCTTTTCACAAACAGTTTGCACATCGGTTTCTTCAAGAAGACAATCCCAGATAAAAGCTCCGGTCTCGTTGGTGGTAATCATAAGCGAGAAATCTACAAGATCATCGCCAACGGGAACAACAACAAAACTCCCCGCTATTTCCTTGAGAACAAATCCATTTTTTATTTTCATTTTTTTCATCCTTTCAAAAATATATATTCACCGTCTTTTGTTATTATATCGGGAATTTTCTGACTGCTTAGTGCTTTGCAGATTTCAGCATAAAAACGGACAGTCTTTTTAAGCTTCAGAAGACTTTCGCCAAAGGTACACGCTTCAACAAAATCGTCAAGACCAAGATACATTATGTCGCCTGTCCGATACAAATTCTCGCCGGCAACAAAAAGCTCACTGAGGGTTTTATACTCTGACAGAGCTTTTTGAATATACTTTCTGACCTCTGACACAAAACAACTGCAATTTTCCCTGTTGCTTATACATCTGACAAGAGAAGCCGCACAATCTCTGACACAATTGTTTTTTACAGCCATGGAAAAAGTGCGTGTGTTACCTTCATATTTTAAAATTCCGGGCATTTGTAATTCCAGATTTTTTATTATTTCTTTTACATTTGCAGAAATCCGGGGTTTAAAAATGCAGAATCTTAGCTGTTTCTTCACATAATCCGAAGACATCACCGGATGATTTTCAAAATCGGATTTACAGTCAAAAATCTTAATAAGTATTCTTAAAAAATCACAATTCATAAACATTCTTGTGCGACAATCAAAAAATACTGTTGAAATTTTCAATTTGCTCATATGCAAAAGATAGTTAAGCACATAAACCATCATTGAAATTTCAAGAGGTTTTGGATTTGGTTTGCCGAAAAATGTTTCTGTCACATCAACGAGAGTGCATACTGCACCGTCTCTCAAACGAGGCATCGGAATCCACACTTTATCACAAAGCTGAGTGTCGAGAATTTCGACTCCCATATCCGGAAAGCTTCGCCACACAGCAGACACAGCACAAGCCGACCTCATTTCTTCGGCGCGGAGCTTTGAAACAATGTTTTTCAGAAGCTTTGTTTCACACATATTCTCCGCCGGTTCACGAAGAACCGGAGTGAAAAGTGCAGTGTTGCGGTTGTACAAAAATCTCAGTCTGGCACAGCCGTATGACTCCATTAAAAAATCATCTGTATCAAGAAGAGTTATGTCTATGTTTTCCCAGTTGCCGGACTCATCATGAGACACTGCATATCCAACCATCAAAATTATATTCCTCTCCAAAATATATGAACATTGTACCATCAATCCAGAATAAAATCAAGAGAAAGTTTTTAATTTTAAATTGAAGTGGGAATGGTTTTGTGTAAGGAAGATTTAAATTGGGGTTTATCGGGGAGTTTAGCACCAGAGAGAAAGCCTTCTCCCTGGTGGAGAAGGTGTCAGGCTTGCCTGACGGATTAAGTGATGTCCCAAGAGTGCGAATGCACGATTGGCAGACAGAACTTATGCACCCTTTAGTAGCTGAGGGGATAGTGACACTCCAAGAAAAGAGCACTTGTGCGAATTTGATTGGTTAGTGGAGCGTTAAAAA
>JAZNUS010000038.1:0-7161 GCA_045592485.1 Clostridia bacterium
TTGAGTTTTTCGCCGTCGGTGTGTTTGCGATACACATTTTATCGCAGTGACAGTCAATGGTGACGGATAATCTGCAATACTATCTGTTTAGAGTGTTCAAAAATTAGTGAAAAATTTGCCAACTTTTACTTGACACTAACATGCTCCATGTCTCAATTGACATTTATACTATTGCGTGGTATAATTGGTATATATTTGTGAGTAGCAACACTAAAGGCGGTTATAAAATATAAATTTCGCCTCACCCATCGTTAAAATACTCGGAAATATACTATTGCTACAATTGGCAATTCAAGAGGTGTAATTATGAATTTTCATCACCTGAAAAAAGCAGTAAAATCCGCCACGGCAATCTTAAAACATTCTCTTTTTTGCAGAGTGTTTACAATTGCCTTTTTTGCTCTGCTGATTTTTAATGTGTCTCCTTCATTGGCAGACTCTCATCTGGCTCCGACGGATGCCGACGGGAAAACTCTCTATGTAATCGGCAACCCCGATTTTTATCCCATTGAATACTATAACTCCAAAACCCACACCTACGAGGGACTCATGCCTCAGCTTTTCAGTGAGCTTAAAGTCCGCACGGGAATGAAGTTTGAATACATAAACGGTGCCTCTGAATATAACATTCACGATGCTCACAGTAAGGGTGCTCACATTTATTCATCTCACATCATAGGCTCCGACAAAGACTTTATCCGTGATGAGGTTCAGGTTATTTCCTACACCTACAAGGGCAAAAGCGTTAAGGTGGGCATGGCTTTCAGCGAAAGAGCAAGCGAAAGCGTAATCAAAACAATCAAAGGCGAAATGGCTTTGTTTAATCCGGGAACAATGAACGGCTATCTGATTTCCGGGTTGCATGATTCAAGGCAGAAGGGAAATGCTACCGGCATTGTTTTGTCCCTTGCCTGTGCTGTGCTGATAAGTCTGACTGTTATCAATGGCATAAGGTTCAAAAAACAAAAAGAAACCCGTGACTTCGAAAAAATGACCGACTCAGAAACCGGAATAGGCAATCTTGCTCATTTTGACGATTGCTATTCCCAGATACCCGATAAAGACAGAAACAAATATGTTCTTTTCTACATAATCATTGAAAGCTCAAACCTTCAGGTCTATCACAGGGATTCTGCCTTCAACGAAGCCGTTAGGCACACTGCCGATTTGCTCAGAACCCATGAAAACGAAGGCGGATTATGCGCAAGGATAACTGAAAGCGGTTTTATGCTTGCCGTAAAATCAGAGGCGGAGGACGCGCAGGAGGTTATTGTCAAAAATATCTGCAGTGACCTGAACAGCTATTTCCGCCAGACAGGCACAGAGCGAAATTCGTTTTTCAGGGTTTCGGCATACAGGCTTCAGGAAACCGACAACAGCAGTGAGCTTGTTATTTTCCACATGCGCCGTGCCTGCAACAGACTCCTTGGCACGGAAACTCAGTCGGTGATTTGTGATCCAAGAATGACACAGAGAGAAGCAGAGGAAAAAAATCTCATTGAAAAAATTGTAAGAGGCTTTGACAACAGGGAATTTAAGCTCTATATGCAGTTTATTGTTGACAAAAGCTCCAAAAAAATTGTGTCTGCCGAGGCACTGTCCCGGTGGCACGATCCCGAGGATGGCGTTGTTTCACCCTTCAGATATATCGGCGTAATGGAGCGCTCGGGACTTATTCTGAGGCTCGATTACTATATGTTTGACCTTGTGTGCCAACAGCTTCACAAGTGGACAGACACTGCCTTTGACCCCATAACCATTTCCTGTAACATAACCCGTATCACCATTTCCGAGGTGGATTTTGTTGACCGCATAAGAGAAATTTCCTCAAGATACATTTTTGACCGTTCCAAGCTTATTATGGAAATCACGGAGGATGCCATTGAAAAGAACCGCAATGTTGCAATGAGCAATATTGAAAGAGTCAAGAAAATGGGCTTCCGGATTGCTCTCGACGACATGGGAAGCGGTTACACATCCTTTATGAACCTTTGCGACTACCCCATAGACATTGTTAAAATTGACCGTGACATTCTTTTAAAAACCGACACTCCCAAAGGAAGGGACCTATTCACAGGCATTGTGGCACTGGCTCACAGTCTGGGCTTTACCGTTGTCTGCGAGGGAGTTGAAACCGAAGAACAAAACAGCCTTATTGAAGAAACCGACTGTAACTACATTCAGGGTTGGTACTATTTTACACCTCAGCCTCACAGAGAATGTGAAAAAATTGCAAGGGAATATCCCCCGGGGATAAAATAATTTTTGGGAAGTGTACCTATGAAACATGTGAAAAAAATGAAACAAAGCCTTGAAATACTGATGTTCAGTGTTGTGGCGGTTGTTTTGCTTATCACGGTTATGTCGGTGCTGGTGACTCACATCTACCGCACATCAGCCGGGGAGAGCTATGATGACCTTCATCTTGACACACTTCAGATTAAAAAGGATATAAACCTCCAGATGATTTCCGACCGTGAAAATCTCATAACCATGGCAAGCTTTGCTTCCAAGCTCCATACCGACGGCAACGGCTATGGAATGCTTTTTGATTCCTTCAAGGAAATGGGTCTCATAAGCGAAATAGGGGTTCTCCTTCCCGACAACACCTATGTAACCAAACACGGCAGATATGATGTGGCAGGAAAAACCGACTTTGCCACAGAGGTTCGGAAGGGCGAAGGCATAAGTGGCAAGGTTAAGGATTTTACCGATGATGACAGCTATGTTGTGTGCAGCTCAGCCTACATCAAAGGCGAAAACGGAGAGCCTGTGGGCATTCTCTACGGTATCATTGAGCTTTCCGACCTTAGAGCGAGATATATTGAAGATGTCACTGCCTTAAAGTCTCATCTTGTGGTGGCAGACAGTGTGAGCGGTGACATAATTATAGACACATCGAGAAACTATCTGGGCAATCTGACAGAGTATTCAACAATGGTCTTTGACGACGGCTATTCCTATGACCGTTTCATCACCGACATTGCCGAGTTTACCAGTGGTTTTACAGCCTACCATTCAACTGACCTTGGCGAGAGTGTGTATGTTCACTATGCACCCCTTGAGTTTGCAAAATGGCACATCATGCTTATGAAACCCGAATCGGTTGTCTTTTCCGGAGCAAAAGCTACGGGAAACTATCTGGCTGTGTCGGCACTGGTGATTATTTTCATTATGGTGGCATACCTTTTCTGTGTGTTTTTCACCGAGCGCAAAAAATCTCTTGTCAGCCTCATTGCCTCCGATATACGAAAAAATCTTCTCAGCATAAATCAGCAGTTTGACAAAATATATGATGCCCTCAGGCGAATCACTGAGTTTGCCGGTGGCAGGTCAACCTTTGTTATCGACACCTATGGCGAGGACTACAACTACATACGCCCCGAATATCTCGGAAGTGCTTTGAAAGAAGAAGAAAGAAAATTTTTAACATCAAAGCTGCTGCTTTATGTTTCAAAAATCCCCAAGGCAACGGGTAACAGTGTCACAGGAATCAGAATTACTCCGAGAGAGCTTGAAGAAAAGAATATGCCTGAGTTTTCCAAGTTTTTCAGAAAACACGGCATAGCTTCCATCTATTGTTCAATTGTTACCAATTCAAGCAACAATGTGAGCGTTATCGGTGTTATCAATCCAAGAAACCTGCGCAGGACCGTTAATCTTCTGAAAGAAATTTCCGTTTGTCTCACAATGGCAATATACAATCAGAAGCACCTTGTTCAGACCGAAACAATGGCAGTAAGCGATGCTCTCACGGGAGTGTCTAACCGAATGTCTTATAAAAACGATTTAAAGGAAATGAACAAAACAGACACCTCGTCACTTTTCTGCGTATATATTGATGTTAATGAGCTTAACTATTTCAACAATCAGTACGGCCACGCTGCAGGAGACTACATGCTTGTGTTTGTAGCCGACACACTCAAAAGTAAGTTTGGCTCGGAAAAGCTTTACCGTATGGGCGGAGATGAATTTCTGATTTTTTCGCAGAATATGACAAAGGAAGATATTTGCCGGAGCATGGACGAGGCGATTTTTGAAATTGAGGAAATGAAATATCACATTTCCGTGGGCATTTGTCAGGGCAGAGAGGGGATGTCCCCCGAGGAGCTTGTTAACGAAGCCGAAAAAGCCATGTATGAAGAAAAGGCAAAATACTATCAGAACAAACATGCCCGAAAAATTATTAATCTTAAAAACCGCAAGTTTAAAACCGATTACACAGGCATAAGAGAAATTGATGCCTACATGTCGGTGCTTGGCATGCGTTATTTTGGGGTGTACTGTGTTACCCATTCAACAGACGAAGCAATTCAGATGCTTTCACCCTCATATTTCTCCGAGGTTCTCGAAGAAACAAACAGCTTTTCACAAACACTCAAACGCTACATTCACGACAATGTCCGTCCCGAATATCACCGTCAGATGTTGAGCTTTGTGGAATATGAAGCGCTTGAGAACCTCATTGAAACAGGCATAACCCCCAGCATAACCTACATAAAAATAGACGGTGAAAAGGTTATTCTCAGTGTCTATGCAAACTCCCGTTCGTCTCAGGACGGCATCGACACGGTATGGACCTTTGAAAAGGTTGACGATGAATAATTACCGGAGGAATCATCAATGAATTTTAAAGAGCAGTTAAACAGCAAAACACAAGAAATTGAAAAAATACTCACAGGCTATCTTCCAAAGGAGGAGGGTCTTCAGAAAACAGTCATCGAGGCAATGAACTACAGTGTTCTTGCCGGAGGCAAAAGACTCAGGCCAATGCTTATGAACGAAACCTACAGGCTTTTTGGCGGAAGAGGTAAGGTTATTGAACCCTTTATGGCGGCAATTGAAATGATTCACACCTATTCCCTTGTCCACGATGACCTTCCTGCAATGGACAACGACGAATATCGCCGGGGAAAGAAGACAACCCACGCAGTTTACGGCGAAACAATGGGCATTCTCGCAGGAGACGGACTTCTGAACTATGCTTTCGAGGTTGCATCGGGTGCCTTCGACATTGAGCTTAGCTCCGCTGTGGCAAAGGCATTGAAGGTGCTGTCACTGAAAAGCGGAATCTATGGAATGATTGGCGGTCAGGTGGCAGACATCGAGTCGGAGGGCAAAAGCGTTCCTTTTGAAACTGTTGAATTTATCCACCGTATGAAATGCGGTGCCCTCATAGAGGCTTCAATGCTTATCGGTGCAATTCTTGCAGGGGCAAGCGGGGAAGAACAGCAAAAGATTTATGAAATAGCCGCCGATGTTGGCTATGCTTTTCAGATTCGTGACGACATTCTTGACGCCACTGCAACAACCGAGCAGATTGGAAAGCCTGCCGGTAGTGATGAAAAAAATAACAAGTCTACATATGTTTCACTAAAAGGTCTTGACAAGGCAAGAGAAGATGTGAAGGCAATTTCAGACCACGCACTTTCCCTTCTTGATTCCATAGACAAATCAAATCCGTTCCTCAGAGAGCTCATAGAGATGCTAGTTGTAAGAGATAAATAAAAAAGGAGAGAGTTATATGTTTAAAAAAATCACAGCACTTTTTATTGCGGTAGTAATGCTTGCTTCAATGATGTGTGTTCCGGCTTTTGCCGAAACCGGCTATGATGTTGAAGCAGAATATGGCTACTGCAAACGAAACGGCAGCGAAATCGAGGCTATGGTCAAATTCTCTAAGCTCAAAAAAACCTGCCTGATGTATGCAGCACTCTACAATAGTGCAGGAATTATGAGACAGGCTAAGCACTATGACCTTCTCAAAGGCTCAGGAGATATAACAATCACATTTTCAGAGCCTTCCGCTTCATCTACTGACTACATAAAGCTGTTTTTCCTTGACAAGTCAAACCCTGTAAAGCCCCTGGGAAAAAGTCTTTATATGGATTTTCGCACCTATGTTATTTCCGGTGTGGTTACATATACCTGCAAGTATGGCAGTGAAATTCCGGGAACGGTAGATTTCAGAATTGACAACGCCGGAGAATGTGATTACTGGAAAAACAAAATATATGACAATAACGGCGATCTGAAGAGTAGCATGGACAGAACCTTTATTTTTAATGTCGGCGAAGGAATTAATGAAGATGCCTGCTTCTCATTACACTGCGATGCACTTGTCCGTGAAAAGTCCAATGGAGTCTGGGATATTATTCAGCTGACTCCAAATGATGACTATAATAAAATTACACAGATTGCCCACGAGGACATTGACAATGTAACAGATGAAGCCGTTGAATACTATGCTTCTGCATCTGCCACAAAGACAAGTAGATTGAAGCTTGATTATAATTTACAGATTTACTATAATTATGAAAAGGTAAGTGTGTCTCTTTCCAATATTCTTATGAAATTACAGGACGATGCGGAAATCACATTTATTGAAAACTCCGGTGACACAAAATATGATTTTGTAATAATCAAGGAATATATCTATGACAGAGTTGGATGTATTGATTATGAAAACACTGCTTTTGAAACTGTAATGGGCGAGGAATTTGTTCTTGATTTTGAAGACGAAGACATCGACATTTCAATCCGGGACGCAGAGGGCAACTCCATGGATTTTTCACAGATAAAAGAAAACGATGTTGTGGCGTATATGTATGATGACTACGAAGAATGGTTTGAGTTTATCGTTCTCGGCAATAATGCTGTAATGGGTACTGTCATGGAAATCAAAGGTGATGCTGTTTATATTGACGGTACAAAATATTATATTGTGTCAGATTGTAACATTAAATTAGGAGACAACGGAACTTTCTACCTTACAAAAACAGGGAAAATCTTTGATTATGAAAAAACTCCTTACAACTATGCTATCGTTCTTGATGGAGGTTATAGTTCTGATGATTTTGGTGATGGTTACCAGGTTAAGCTTCTTACAAAGAACAACGAAATCGTTATCTACGACCTCAGAGACGCTCTTCTTGGTACAGCTACTCACACAGCTCTCGAAAAACTTGAAACAAGAACATCTAAAGATGACATCAAAGCTGACATTGCTGAAAGGCTTATCACATTCAAGGTTGACAGCAAAAACAACATAAGAGAAATCAACTTCCTTAACAATATGTATGTCGGAGATGCAGACATGTATGTAAACACTGTTAAATCTCTCGGTGCAGATGCAGAATATGACGCAGATGCTCAGGTTCT
>JAZNUS010000039.1:0-4389 GCA_045592485.1 Clostridia bacterium
GTTTTATATAATATTCTTTATTATTACAAGTGAAATATAATTCTACTTCTGTGGGAGTTTCAGACTCTGCATATTTGGAACGAAACATTGAAGTTTCTCTGTTATCGCCGCTTGCTTCTCCGAAAAGAGCATATGTAATCGCATCAAATATGGTGGTTTTTCCTGCACCGGTATCGCCGGTTATGAGATAAAGACCATTTCTGCCCAGCTTGTCAAGATCAACAGTTACTTTTTCGGCATATGGTCCGAATGCAGACATTACAAGCTTATTTGGTCTCATATTTCTCCCTCCCATACTTCTTCAATCAATTTTTTCATAAAGTCAATTTGATTATCGTTCATGGGCTGATTATTCTGCTTTTCATAGAACTCAGAAAAATGCTCATAGGGTGACTTTTTCTCCGCATTCTCTGCACCGACCACAGAGTTCATATTTCTGGTGCGGAGATTATCATAGTCAAGCTTCATAAGATTATGATATACAGTTCGAAGCTTGCCAATTGCATCGGGAATGTCATCTTCATCTGTAAGGGTGATATGGACATAATCCTCCTGCAGGGTTGTTGACTTATAAAAATCACGAAGCATAATTTCATCGTATTTCCCTTTGATTTCTACCATGTCACGCATGGGCTTTAAAGGGATAGTATCGACAGATAATTTGCCTTTTTCTTTCAGCTCAACAATGGTAACACTTTTGTTGTCTTTCGATTCCGAGAAAGAGTATTTAAGCGGTGTACCTGAATACCTCACTTTTTCTGATTTGCAGTTCTGAGGTCTGTGAATATGACCGAGAGCAGTGTAGTCAAACACATCGAATACAGATACATCTACATTGTCGGTGCCGCCAACAGATATTTCTTCCGACTCTGTGCGCTCTGCCCCTGTTACAAACTGATGGGTTATCATAAGGTTGCGTTCATTTGCATCTAAATCAAGATTGTCAACTGCAACACGCAAAGCATCTGTATAGGTATTGATTTCTGCGTCTTCATTAAACCTGCGGACATGAACAGGCTTTACAAAGGGAAGCATCCAGATGTTGATTTTGCCATAATCATCCTCCAATGTCACGGCATTTATCTCACCATCATAGACAGGCGACATATATATTTTGCTCGCCTCCATAAGTCTTCCACCAAATGCAATACGCTCAGGGGAATCGTGATTGCCGCTGATGACAAAGACATACAGATTTCTTTTTGACAGATTAACCAAAAAATCGTCAAACAGTGCCACCGCTTCAGCAGACGGAACAGATTTGTCATACACATCGCCTGCTATAATTACACCATCCGGCTTTTGCTCATCTGTTATTTTTATTATTTGATTAAGTATGTATTCCTGATCTTCAAGCATTGAATATTCATTCACTCTTTTGCCAATGTGAAGATCTGACAGATGTATAAATTTCATTTTTGCCTCCATGGGAACCACAGTCATTCCAATTATTTAGCTGCTCCGGAATATTTAAAAGCCCTTTAGGTGCCGATTCCAATCAACAGCATTTCAATTATATTTTATACATCAGGCTCAATAATGTCAATACTTATCACCATTAAATTTCTTTATACTTTGAAAGCCATGTTCCTCTCCTGAAGCGTACTGCATACACACAGAATCTGAAAATCCAGTCTGCCATCATTGCATACCATATGCCCATTATGCCTACATCGAACCCCAGGCACAGAACATAGCTTAGTCCTACCCTGAATATCCACATTGAAAAAACGGAGATTATCATGGGATATTTAACATCGTTTGAGGCTCTGAAGGAAGCAGGAAGAGTGAAAGCAACGGGCCATATTGTGCAATTGCCTACACTGTGGATAAGAATCATAGCAACTGCAATTGCAGATGATTCAGCCGACAGATTGTACCAGCCGACAATGGGTTTTACAAAAATCATCATTGCAAGATTAAGCACAAGAATGAGAGCATATTCAAATTTAAGAAGCATCAGTGCATATTTCCGTGCAAAAGCCTTCTCCCCTGCCCCTATACATCTTCCCACAACAGGAACCATTGTAAGAGACACTGCAGCTCCGATAACATACTGAATTGAGGTTATGGAATTTGCAGCAGAATTTGCCGCAATCTGAACTGTGGCAAAGGTTGCAACAAGGCTTTGGGTAAGAACCTTTCCTAACTGAAACATACCGTTTTCAAGACCGTTGGGTATGCCTACGGCACATATTCCTTTTACAATTGAAAAATCAAATCTGAATCTTAAAATATTGTCAATATGAATCATATTGTGCTTTCCGTGAAGACAGACAATCATAATTACGGCACCCACAATCCTGGAAACAAGAGTTGCAATTGCGGCACCTGCTGCGCCCATATGAAACCCGAAAATCAATATGGCATTGCCTGCTACATTGATAATATTTTTTATAAGGGAAACTATAAGGGATATTCTTGTGTTGCCCATACTGCGAAAAACCGCCGATGCGGCACCGTAAAGAGCAAGAAAGGGATATGACAGAGCAGTATAAAGAAAATAAACAAGTGCATTTGACATTACATCGGCATCAACACTGCCGAACACAAGAGTCAGCAATCCCCTTCGGAAGGCAACGGAGAACAGAGTTATTATGCAGGAAACTCCAAATACCACCCACACAAGAAGCTTTGATGCAAGTTGAGATTTATCAAGGTCTTTTTTGCCGACAAACTGAGAAATAACAACAGCACCCCCGCTTGACAGTGCACTGAAAATATATACAAGCAGAAGATTTAAGGTATCGACCAATGATACACCGGAAATTGCCGCTTCACCGGCACTTGAAACCATCATTGAGTCAGCCATTCCTATTGCCACAGTAAGAAACTGTTCGATAAGAACAGGAATAAGAATTCTGAAGATATCTTTCCTTGTAAAAAGCATTTTAATCACCACTTTAAATTTCTTAAATAACAATTACAGAGTATATCACAATAACCGATAAAGGGGTATGATTTTACATATACAGACTTGCACAATTCATAGATTTGTGTTAAAATCATTGTGGTGATATTATGGAATCAAAAATATGGTGTAACAAATTAGATAACAATTTTTATCCTCTTCACAAGCACACATTTCCCGAGGTGATAGTATACTGTAACATAGATAATGGCTACATGTGTACCCATTCAAAAGACTACCCCTGCGAAAACGGCGACATTGTGGTCATTCCCCCCGGTGTTTTTCACGGAACGAAATCTGAAAAAATGGTTAACAGCATTTGTATCAGAGGCGATTTTCTTAATATTCCGCCCCTTGACGATGTGGTATTTTTAAAAGACAATCCATCAAAGGAGGCTCACACCCTTGCCAATCTCATTTATAACAACCGTTTTTCAGACTCGGAATATCTCTTTTCCCTTTGCAACGCCTTCGTTAATTTCCTGACTATGAATATGAACTTCAGGACAGAAGCTCACAAGGCAGTTTCGGAAATCATCAACGAAATTTCAGACAGCTTTTCAGACCCTGCTCTTTCAACAGGTGATATTCTGGACAAAAGCGGTTATGCAAGAGATTACATACGCTTACATTTTAAAAAAATCACAAACAAAACCCCTGTTGAATTTCTTACAGAGGTTCGGATAAATCACGCATGCTTTCTGATTAATACCTATCAAAGCACCATACCATTATCTGAAATAGCCCTTCAGTGCGGATACAGTGACTATATTTATTTTTCGAGAAATTTTAAGGCAATTATGGGAGTGTCACCAAGGGAATATAGGGAAAATAATAATTAAGGGAGTTTTAAATTGGGGTTTGTTGAATGCTGACCTTTTTTCATAAACTTGCGTCGTTTTATTTTGAGTTAAGTTGACAAATCGAAATAAATGCGTTAAAATATATTTGAAATTTTGAGATAAGAAGGTGTTGATATGCAAAGAGCCGGAGAATATATCACAAATTTAAGCGGAGAGGCTGAATACAAGTCGTTTCGTCCTACACCGCTACCGGTAGAAATAAATATGGATGTAGAAATGATTTCCTTGCTTACAGATGCAACAAAGGCTTTAGCAACATTAGATACATTATCGAGTTATATTCCCAATATGAATTTATTTGTGTCTATGTATGTGCGTAAAGAGGCATTGTTGTCATCACAGATTGAAGGAACACAGGCAACTTTGGAAGATGTATTAGATCCATTGGTTGAAAAAAATGCAAATCAAAATGTAGCTGATGTAATTAATTATATAAAAGCGACCGAGTTTGCCCTTGAAAGGCTAAACTCACTCCCACTATGCAACAGACTTATAAAAGAAACTCATGCGGTTTTAATGAAGGATGTACGAGGTCAGGAAAAGAATCCCGGAGAATTCAGATATTCTCAAAACTGGATTGGTGCTGCAGGCAGTACATTAAAAAATGCACGGTAT
>JAZNUS010000040.1:0-5484 GCA_045592485.1 Clostridia bacterium
GAGCGTAGCGAAACTGACTGAGGGGTATTGCTGAAAGCATTGATATTTCTGCATTTCGTACCCCTCCGTCTTTGCCTTACGGCAAATCCACCTCCCCTTAGGCAGGGGCGGCTTTCGCATCAGCCCAATTCCATCTCACCGCTAAACCCCAATTTGAAACACTCCTTCAGCGTCACCCGCGAAATCCAATTATATTGAAAGGTTGTATATTATGATATGGTCTGTTGTGGGATATGTAAGGATAAATTTTTCCGGCGAAAACCTGCACACATTTCTCGATGAAATGAAGAAAAACGGAATCGAGCTGAAAAACATACGCATGGGAAAAAATGAGGTCTTTGCAGACATTGCAGGAAACCGATGGAAAGAAGCACTTGAAATTTCGAAAAATAACGCAATATCTTTAAGAGTTATCGGCAGATTCGGACTTGCAATGAAAATTTTTGTATATAGAAACCGTATTGCTTTCTTTCTGTCGGCTCTCATTTTCGTGATTTTCTTTTTGCTTAATTCATTTTTTGTTAAAGATATTAATATTACCGGCAACAAATATCTCACGGACAACCAGATTAAAACTATGCTCTCAGAATGCGGACTCTCCACGGGAAATCTGACATTTGCGGTTAAGCCAAAGGATTTGCAGACAAAAATGATGAAAAAATGCGACCGTCTGTCATGGATATGGATTGATATGAAGGGAACAACTGCAAATGTTGATGTCCGTGAAAAGGTTTCAAAGCCCGATTTTTATGACAAGAGCTATGCCTGCAACATTGTTGCAAAGCGCGACGGTGTTATCACAAATGCTATTGGCATGAGCGGAACGGTCTATGCACAAGTCGGAAGCTATGTAAAAAAAGGCGAGCTTTTAGTGGGCGGAGTAATCGACTCCAACGAATTTGCACCGGTGAGATTTGTGAGAGCTTCGGGAAAGGTTATTGCCAAAACAAATTATTCCCTTTCCGACAGATTCAATTCTGCATACAAAAAATATTCTAAAGGAGAAAAATTATATGAATTTACACTTACACTCTTCGGATACAGATTAAGATTCGGCAATGCCGATGGCAAAAATGTAATCATGGAAAAATCGGAAACAAAAAATTTTCAGATATTTGGTAAAAAATATTCAGGTTTGGGATTTACAAAAACGAAATATTGTGAGATAATAGAGAAAGAATATACTCTTGACATGGAAAACACAGAAAAACTTGCTGTTAAAGAGCTAAACGAAAGACTCACTTCAAAGCTTGAACCCGGGGTTGAAATTGTAAATTCGGAAAGGGTTCTTTCAAAGGCTGACGACGGAACGATGACTGTGACGGTAAACTTTGAATGTGTTGAAGATATTGCCGAAGAAAAGGTAATCTTTGTGTCGGAGGAATAAACAGGAGGAAACTTTTTTGGAAAAGGTTATTGAAATTGATGATATGGGAAAAATCATTTCCATATTCGGAGAATTTGACAGGAATATCAATGTCATAAAAAAAGAATTCGATGTTTCGGTTGTGAGCCGTGACAGTTTAATAAAAATATCGGGAAATGACGAAAATGTTGTTAAGGCTGAAAATGTTTTGAAAAGTCTTTCAAAGCTCATAGATTCCGGCGAGACAATCACCGACCAGAATCTTGCCTATGCAATCGATATGGTTAAGGACGGCATTGACGAATCAGTTCTTTACGGCAAGGACTGCATTTGCATAACAGCCAAGGGCAAACCGATAAAAAGCAAAACCCTGGGTCAGAAAAATTATGTTGAGGCAATTAAAAACAATACCATAACCTTTGGCATTGGTCCTGCAGGAACCGGAAAAACCTATCTTGCCGTTGCAATGGCTGTTAAAGCCTACAAGGCAAAGGAAATCAGCCGCATAATCCTCACCCGCCCTGCTATTGAGGCAGGTGAAAAGCTGGGATTTTTGCCCGGTGACCTTCAGAGCAAGGTTGATCCCTATCTCAGACCTCTTTATGATGCACTCTACGAAATGTTTGGTACCGAAAGCTATGCCCGACTTGCGGAAAAAGGCGTTATTGAACTTGCTCCTCTTGCCTATATGAGAGGAAGAACCCTTGACGACAGCTTCATAATTCTCGATGAAGCACAAAACACCACTCCCGAGCAGATGAAAATGTTTCTCACCCGTATCGGCTTTAATTCAAAAGCAATTGTTACCGGCGACATAACTCAGATGGACCTCCCCGACGGCAAGAAAAGCGGTCTTAAGGATGTTGTGGGAGTGCTTAAAAACATTGACGATATACACTTTTCATATCTTACCGACAAGGATGTTGTGAGACACCGCCTTGTTCAGCAGATTATCAAGGCATACGAAAAGCGTGATGCAAGAATCAATTCAAAGGAAAAGGACAGAAAATAATATGGCCAATGAAATATACATTGAAGATGTGAGAGAAAATCCCGGTCTGTCAAAAGACCTTGAAGCACTTCTTGAAGAAAGTGTTACCCAAACCCTTCTTTATGAAAAGGTTGACATTCCCTGTATGGTAAGCATAACAGTTGTTGATGAAGATGAAATCCGGGAGCTTAACAACGAGCACAGAGCCGTTGACTCGGTAACCGATGTTTTGTCGTTCCCTGTGGTAAATCTCATTGACGGCTCCGATTTTGAATGCGACGGAGACTACTTTGAAGGAAAGCTCATTTTGGGCGATGTTGTGCTTTGTGCAAAACGGGCAATGGAGCAGGCTGAGGAATTTGGTCATTCCTTCGAAAGAGAAATGGGCTACCTCACCTGCCATTCGGTGCTTCACCTCATAGGCTACGACCATGAGGACGAAGAGGAAAGAGCTGTAATGCGTGAAAAAGAAGAAGCCGTAATGGAGCTTATGAACCTCAAAAGATAAGGAGAATTAAGAAAATGGCAGAATTTAAATCAGGATATGTTGGAATAGTGGGCAGACCAAATGTTGGAAAATCAACTCTTTTAAACAAGCTCATCGGTCAGAAAATTGCCATAATTTCAGCAAAGCCTCAAACCACAAGAAGCAAAATTCTTGCAATTATGTCCGATGAAGACAGTCAGGTTGTTTTCCTCGACACGCCGGGCTTTCACAACCCACGGACAAAGCTTGGGGAAAATATGATGAAAGCCGTTGATGCGGCAATCGGTGATGTGGATATGCTCCTTATGGTGGTTGAACCAAATCAGGAAATTTCACAGAACGAATTTAAAATAATGGAAAAAATCGGTGACATTCCAACGATTCTTGTTGTCAACAAAACCGACACTGTGAAAAAAGAAGAGCTTCTGCCCGTTATTGCTTCATATTCCAAGGCTCACGAATTTAAAGAAATTGTGTTTGTGAGTGCAAGAAGCGGGGACGGTGTTGAATTTCTTAAATCAATCATAAAAGACAATCTCGAATCGGGCCCCATGTACTACCCCGAGGATATGGTCACAGACCAGCAGGAAAGACAGATTATCGCAGAAATAATCCGTGAAAAAATGCTCAATCTCCTCGACAAAGAGGTTCCCCACGGCATTGCAATTGAAATAATTAAAATGAAGCACCGCGAAAAGGGCGGCAACACCATTTTCGATATTAATGCAAACATCTACTGCGAAAAAGCATCACACAAAGGCATCATCATCGGAAACGGCGGCAAAACCCTCAAGGAAATCGGCACAAGAGCAAGGCTTGACTGCGAAAAATTGCTTGACGCAAAGGTTTTCCTTGAGCTTTGGGTAAAGGTTAAAGCCGACTGGAGAAACTCAAACAATATGCTCAGGGAATTTGGACTTTCAGAAGGTTCGGGAGTAAATCCGGAATAATTTTTCAGGAGAAAAACAATGTCGGTTACAACAGTTAAAGGTATAGTTTTAAAATATGTTAATATGAATGACAACGACCGTCTTTTCACCCTCTTTTGTCCGGAACTCGGAAAGGTCAGCGCAATGTGTAAGGGAATCAGAAGCCACAAGCACAAGGATTTTGCAGCTCTTCAGCCCTTTTGTTATTCGGAATTTGTCATAGACACCTCAAAAGGTCTTGGCTACATTAACTCCGCTCAGGTTATGGAATCCTTTTACGACATCAGGACAGGTGTTAAAAAAATGAGCCTTGCATCATACATTGCAGAGCTTGTGGGAACACTATCCGACGAGATAATGTATGACGACGAATTTTTTTCTTTCATATTAAATACACTGTTTATGATTGCAAAAGCCAAGGATGAACAGCACAAAAGTGTTATAGACGAGCTTCTGAGGCTTAAAGCAATTTTTGAGCTTAAATGCGTCAGTGTTTCGGGATATATGCCTCAGACAGATGAATGCGGTGAATGCGGTTGCGGTAAAATGCTTGAATATTTCGATATATACGAAGGCTATGCCCTTTGCAAGGACTGTGCAGAATCTGGAAAAGGATATGACACACTAAAAATATCATCATCTGCTCTTTCCATGATTGATTTTGTGTGCAAAAGCGACTATCGCTCAGTTTTCAGATTCAATGCATCTCCTGAAACAGTAACCGATGCCGGAGAAATTGTTGAAAAATATCTTATTAACAAGCTGGAATTGGTGTCCGGAGGCCTTGAATATTTCAAAAAAATCATTTCACTTTAAAAATTCGATAAAAAATTAACAAATAAGTGCGGCTTTCGCCGTACTTTTTTCTTTAATACTTATAAATTTTTCAGTTTTTGGAAAAAATTAAAATAAATGCTTGAAATTTTCAGCCATATGTTATACAATTAATGTTGGCTAATTAGAAAAAAAAATTGGAGGTATTAGGAAATGGCACATAAGTATGTATATCTTTTTTCCGAAGGTAATGCTACTATGAGAAACCTTCTCGGCGGTAAAGGTGCAAACCTCGCTGAGATGACCAACATCGGTCTCCCTGTTCCCCAGGGCTTCACAGTTTCCACAGAAGCATGTACTCAGTATTACGAAGATGGCCGTAAAATCAGCGCTGAAATCCAGGCTGAAATTATGGAAAACATCACAAAGATGGAAGCTATCTGCGGCAAAAAGTTCGGCGATAAGGAAAATCCCCTTCTCGTATCCGTTCGTTCAGGTGCAAGAGCATCTATGCCCGGTATGATGGATACCATCCTCAATCTTGGTCTTAACGAAGAAGTTGTTGAAACAATTGCTGCTAAAACCGGCAATGCAAGATGGGCTTGGGACTGCTACAGAAGATTTATTCAGATGTACTCCGATGTTGTTATGGAAGTTGGTAAAAAATACTTCGAACAGCTCATCGATGAAATGAAAGAAGAAAAGGGCGTAACTCAGGATATCGAGCTTACAGCTGATGACCTCAAAGCTCTTGCTGCTGCTTTCAAAGCAGAATACAAAAACAAAATCGGCAAAGACTTCCCCTCTGATCCCAAAGAACAGCTCATGGGTGCAGTTGAAGCGGTATTCCGTTCATGGGACAACCCCAGAGCAAATGTTTACCGTCGTGACAACGATATTCCCTATTCATGGGGTACTGCAGTAAATGTTCAGATGA
>JAZNUS010000041.1:0-4406 GCA_045592485.1 Clostridia bacterium
TTTGAACTATTTTCAAATTTGTATTTGAAATTACTTTCTTTGGGTTCCCCTCATCAGTCACCATACGGTGACAGCTTCCCCACCAGGGGGAAGCCTCACACATCAGCCCAATTTCAAACTCACCGCTAAACCCCAATTTGATTTCCCATCACCACGATACATCCCATTTCAAAAAGGAGACAATAAATTATGAAAAGATGGCTCAAATACATAAATCCCTACAAAAAATTTTTTGTACTCGGTCCTCTGTGTATGATAATCGAATCATTAGGCGAAATCCTTATGCCCCTTCTTTTAAGATTCATAACCCAAAGAATCATTGAACCCACCTCCACGGGAGCAGATGTAGGGTTCATTGCACTTTTTGGCGGTCTTATGATTCTTCTTGCCCTTGTTATGATGGCTGGCGGCATCGGAGGCGCATATTTTGGTGCTAAGGCTTCTGTTAATTTTGCGGCAGATCTCAGATCGGATATCTACAAAAAGGTGCAGAAATTTTCATTTGCCAATATAGACCGGTTTTCAACAGGCTCTCTTGTTACGAGGCTTACAAACGATGTCACTCAGCTCCAGAATTTTGTAAATATGCTTGTGAGAATGTGTCTTCGTGCTCCGATAATGCTCATTGGCGCACTTGTTATGGCAATTACTCTTAATCTTCGTCTTTCATCAGCTCTTGCAATTGCAGTGCCGGCAATTCTTATTGTTCAGGCTGTTATAATCAAAATAGGATTTTCAAGGTTTTCAAGAGTGCAAAAAAGGATTGACGGACTCAACTCCACAGTTCAGGAAAATGTGACCAATGTCCGCGTTGTAAAAAGCTTTGTCCGCGAAGAATTTGAAAAAGAAAAATTTCACAATGCCAATACCGGACTTAAAAAAGCCGGTATTCATGCTATGAATGTTATGATTTTTATGCATCCTCTTATGATGATAATAATGAATGTAACGACAATGGCGGTTATTGTAATCGGAGCCGGACTTATTGAGAACAAAACAGGGCTTGATTCGGCAACCCTTGCCACATTCATAACCTACATCAATCAGATACTTATGTCTTTGATGTTTGTCACTATGATGTTTATGAACAGCTCCCGCGCTCTTGCTTCGGCAAAGAGAATATGCGAGGTTCTCGATGAAAAAACCGATATTACCGATGAGGATGCCTCTCTGCCCGAAAAGCTTGTTGAAAAAGGGGATATAGAGTTTAAAAATGTATCCTACAGATACTACAAAAACAGTGTCGAAGAGGTTTTGAAAAATATCAATCTCAAAATACCTTCAGGTGCAACAGTCGGAATTGTAGGCTCGACAGGCTGCGGTAAAACCACTCTTGTGTCCATGATTCCCCGTCTTTATGATGTTGATGAAGGTGAAGTTTTAATTGATGGTGTGAATGTGAAGGATTATTCACTGTATAATCTCCGCGAGGGTGTTGGTATGGTCCTTCAGAAAAATGTCCTCTTTACCGGAACCATAAAACAAAATCTTTTGTGGGGCAATCAGGACGCAACCGACAGTGAAATTGAAAAGGCTTGTGAAAGTGCTCAGGCAGATAAATTCATCAAAAACTTTACCGATGGATATGAGTCACAGCTCGGTCAGGGCGGAAGCAATGTGTCGGGAGGACAGAAGCAGAGACTTTGCATTGCCCGTACTCTTTTGAAAAATCCGAAGATTATTATTCTCGATGATTCCACAAGTGCCGTGGACACCGCCACCGAGGCGATGATACGAAAAGCTTTCAGAGAGGATATAAAAGACTCAACAAAAATTATTATTGCTCAGCGCATAAGCTCTGTTATAGATGCAGATATGATTGTTGTTATGGACGACGGAAGGATAACCGGCATCGGAACTCATTCTGAGCTATTGAAAAACAACGATGAATACAAGGAAATCTATTATTCGCAAGCAGGAGGTGACGAAGATGGCACGAACTCTTGAACAGCTTCAGAAGCAGTATCAGTATTCCGGTAAAGCTCCGGGAGACGGACCGGGAAGAGGCGGTCACGGACCGGGAGGCCGCGGCAGAATGGCAGGAGGAAAGCCCAAGGACATAAAGCCCACAGTCACCAGGCTTTTAAAATATGTTGCAGGCTACAAAATTCACTTTGCAGTGGTTTTTTTGTGTCTTATTGTAACAACCGTTGCCTCTGCTGCAGGGACCTATTTTTTAAAGCCAATCCTCGATAATCTCGCAGGCACTTCATCCCTGGAAAACGACTTTGCCGACATCTTCATAAGAAGCTTTGCGCAAACTGTGCCCTTTGCAGGTATGTCATCTCTTATGAATTACACCCTCTGCGGAGTAATTATTCTTGCTTTCATATATGTCATAAGCTCACTTTCCACCTATGTTCAGTCAAAAATTATGCTTCATATTTCACAAAACTCCATAAGCAAAATCAGAGGAGAGCTTTTTGACAAGGTTCAGTCTCTTCCGGTTCGTTTTCACGACACTCACACCACGGGCGAGCTTATGAGCCGTTTCACAAACGATGTAGACAACATCGGTGTAATGCTTGACAGTGCCATTATCAGTGTTGTTTCGGGAACAGCAACGGTTTTATGCACATTGGTGTTTATGCTTTACACAAATGTTCCTCTTACAGTTGTAACACTCATTTTTATTCCTGTTTTTGCCCGGGGCGGTCTTGCAATCGGTAAAATGAGCCGCAGGTTTTACCGCGGCCAGCAGGCGGCATTGGGAGCGGTAAACGGATATATCGAAGAAAGTGTAACCGGTCAGAAGGTCGTTAAGGTTTTTAATCACGAAAGCGAATGTGTTGAGGAATTTGATACTCTTAATTCCGACCTCAGGGAAAAGCAGTTCAAAGCACAGTTCTATGGTGGCATAATGGGACCTGTTATGGGAAATCTTAACAAGGTCAGCTATGCAATTACGGCAGGCATAGGCGGAATACTGTGCATACTGACCTTCGCCGGAATAATTGAGTCTTCAAGCGTTATGTCACTCACCTTCGGCGGTCTCACAGCATTCATGTCCTTTGCTAGTCATTTTTCAAGACCGATAAATGAAATTTCAATGCAGATGAATTCCGTTTTTTCAGCCCTTGCAGGTGCAGAGCGTGTATTTGCCGTCCTCGATGAAGATCCCGAAACCGAGGATGACGAAAACGCCGTAAATCCCGAAAAAATGAATGGCTATGTTGAGATAAAAAATGTCACCTTTGGCTACAATCCCGACAAGGTGATTCTGAAAAATATCAGTCTTTATGCAAAACCCGGTCAGAAGGTGGCTTTTGTCGGTTCCACAGGTGCAGGAAAAACAACGGTGACCAATCTTTTAACAAGGTTTTATGATGTTGATGAAGGAACTGTCACAATTGACGGAACCGACATCAGAAACATTAAAAGAGACACTCTCCGTTCAAACATTGCTATGGTGCTTCAGGACACCCATCTGTTCACAGGCACAGTTATGGAAAACATCAGATACGGAAGATTTGACGCAACCGATGAAGAGGTTGTTGAAGCGGCAAAAACAGCCAGTGCCCATAGCTTCATAATGAAGCTTGAAGATGGTTATAACACAATCCTCTCAGGTGACGGAGCAAATCTTTCCCAGGGTCAGCGGCAGCTTTTAAACATCGCAAGAGCAGCCCTCAGTCATGCTCCGATTCTTGTTTTGGACGAAGCCACAAGCTCCGTTGACACCCGTACCGAAAAACACATTGAAAAGGGTATGGATGCTCTCATGGAAAACCGCACAACCTTTGTGATTGCTCACAGACTTTCAACGGTTCGCGATGCAAATGTTATTATTGTTCTCGAACAAGGCGAAATAATCGAAAGAGGAAGCCATGAGGAGCTTCTTGCTCTAAAGGGAAGATACTACGAGCTCTACACGGGAATGGCAGAGCTTGATTAGCATGAAAAGTAACAAAAAAACTCATATTCTCATATAATGTAATCAGATTACATAAGTCGAAAATGCAAAAAGCTGAATCGGCAATGGGGGTATGGGTTTTGTTTTTTAAAAATGTTGTTAAAAAGCTCTGGGGCTTTTGTATCCTTGGATTTGTTGCAGGAGTTTTCGTAGCCTTCATTATGCCTCCGGCGTTTATTGCAATAATAGAAGGCATACTCCTGATGGTAGTGTGTGTTGCGTTTTATTGCAGAAAATAGAAAGGGGTTGATTTTATGAAGATAGTTGTGTGGAATGCACCGGGAATATTCAGAAAGTTTCTGATAAAGGTTTTTAAGATAAAATAAAATTTAATATTGGAATTTATCGCTCTGTTTAACACAAGGGCGTGAGCCTTCCCCCTGGTGGGCAATGTCGTCAACTTAAGAAACAACATGTCATAATAACCAAAATTTTTCTCATATTTTGTATGAAGTGTCAATTGACATTTTCACAAAAAATCGCAGCATCGAGA
>JAZNUS010000042.1:0-4147 GCA_045592485.1 Clostridia bacterium
GGTGGATTTGCCGTAAGGCAAAGACGGAGGGGTACGAAATGCAGAAATATCAATGCTTTCAGCAATACCCCTCAGTCAGTTTCGCTACGCTCACTGCCAGCTCCCCTTAGGCAGGGGAGCCTTTCGCCCTAGTGTTAAACAGAGCGACAAACTCCAATTCATTCAACCATAGAATTATACCACAATATTTCCGCTTACACAACATACAATATTTCGTATATTATGAACTATATTTCGCGATATGCGAAAAATCTTGACAAAAAATTTGGCAAATAGTATAATTTTTATGGTGATTAAAATGATGGTAATTAACTATGACATTGAAAAGCTTGAAGCTGCAGTAAAAGATTTTTATAACTCCACAGGAGTCAACATAAACTTTCTTAAAGATGACTTTACCTCATTAACCGACAGGAAGCTCTGGCATGAGAGCTACTGCAGCAAAATTCAGCAATCCTTTGAAGGGCGAAAGCGATGTCTGATGTCTGACAGAAGTATTCTTGAAAAATGCAGTAAATCAAAAAAGACCGAGGTTCGCATCTGTCACGCAGGACTTGTTGATGTTGCCGCTCCTGTAGTGTACAATGACAGTGTTGTTGCCTATATCATTCTCGGTCAGATGAAAAAGGACGATGATTTTTCATTGGTCAGAAAATATGTGTCTGATCTCGGGCTTGATGTTGATAAGCTGCAGGCTGACTATGATAAAATGACCCTGTATGATGAAGAAAAGGTTATGAGCATTGCAAGCATTGCAACCATGCTCACCAAATACATTTTGGTCGAAAGCATGCTCAGACCTGAAACCGATGTTACCTTTGGCAAAGCCTTGTCCTATATTGAAAAAAATCTGGAGGCTCACCTCACACCGGATGATATTTCCCGCGGTGCCAACATTTCAAAAACTTCATTGTATAAATACTTTCATCACTATTTCAACTGTACTGTCAGTGAATACATAAACAAAAAAAGAGTTGAAAAATCTGCAGATTATCTTCGGACAACCGATATGTCAATTGAAATTATTTCTCAGAAGGTGGGGTTTATGAGCGCTTCCTACTACACACGGATGTTCAAGAAATATATGGGAACAACCCCTTTTTCCTATCGCAGACAAAAATAATGTTGAAAAAATAATATATTTGTAACAAATTTGCAGTTGACAAACAATATCTTGTGCTATATAATAAATAAGCGCACAAGATATTGTTTTGCTTTTTGTAATGGTTTTTATACATATATAAATTGTAAAAAAGGAGGAAGGATATATGAAGATTGTTAAAAGAAGCGGTGCTGAAGAGAATTTTGACCGTGAGAAAATTTATCTTGCCATAGAAAAAGCTAATGAAGCTACCGAAAAAACACCCGAGCTCAGCAAACGCCAGATTGAGTATATTACCAATGTTATTCAGGATTACTGTGAGGAAATGGGAAGAAGTCTTTCGGTTGAAGAAATTCAGGAGCTTGTTGAAACCCACATCATTCTTCAGGGTGCTCCCGAAACTGCCAAAAGATACATTCGCTATCGCTTCACCCGTAACCTTGCCCGTGTTGCCAATACAACTGACAATCAGATTCTCAGTCTCATCGAGTGCAACAACGAGGAGGTTAAACAGGAAAATTCAAACAAAAATCCAACTGTAAACAGTGTTCAGCGTGACTATATGGCAGGGGAGGTTTCAAAAGACCTTGCTAAAAGAATCCTTTTGCCCCCCGACATTGTGGAGGCTCACGAAAACGGAATAATCCATTTTCACGATGCCGACTACTATGCACAGCATATGCATAATTGCGACCTTGTAAATCTTGAAGATATGCTTCAGAACGGTACGGTTATCAGCGGCACACTGATTGAAAAGCCCCACAGCTTTTCCACTGCCTGCAACATTTCAACTCAGATTATAGCTCAGGTAGCATCAAATCAATACGGCGGTCAGAGCATTTCTCTTGCCCATCTTGCGCCTTTTGTTCAGGTTTCCAGGGAAAGAATCCGCAAGGAAACCATTGAAACAATAATGGCATCGGGCGGAATGGCAGACGATGTTATTGTTTCTCAGATTGTTGAACGAAATCTCCGCAAGGAAATTCAGCGCGGTGTCCAGACACTTCAGTATCAGGTTGTAACTCTTATGACAACCAACGGTCAGGCACCCTTTATTACTGTGTTTATGTATCTTGGTGAAGCAAAAAATGAACAGGAGAAAAAAGACCTTGCGATCATTATTGAAGAGGTTCTGATGCAGCGTTATCAGGGTGTAAAAAATGAATCAGGAGTCTATATTACTCCCGCTTTTCCAAAGCTTATCTATGTTCTTGAAGAAGACAACATTACCCCCGAAGCTCCTTACTGGTATCTCACAGAGCTTTCGGCAAAGTGTACTGCAAAAAGACTTGTTCCCGACTATATTTCCGAAAAAATTATGCTGAAGCTCAAGGTTGACTCAAACGGCAACGGAAACTGCTACACCTGCATGGGTTGCAGAAGCTTTCTCACTCCCTGGGTTGATGAAAACGGAAAACCGAAGTATTATGGCAGATTCAATCAGGGTGTCGTTACAATCAATCTTGTTGATGTTGCATGCTCAGCATGTGTTGACGGCAAAAATGAAGAGCTTTTCTGGAAGGTTCTGGACGAGCGTCTTGAGCTGTGCCACAGAGCGCTTCAGTGCAGGCACGAACGCCTCGAAGGCACTCTTTCCGATGCTGCACCCATTCTCTGGCAATACGGTGCACTTGCCCGTCTTGAAAAGGGTGAAGCCATCGACAAGCTTCTTCACGGAGGCTATTCCACAATTTCCCTTGGCTATGCAGGTCTTTGGGAATGTGTGTATGAGGTGACAGGCAAAAAGCTCACAGAGCCGGAAGGTGAAGCCTTTGGACTAAGGGTTATGGAAAAGCTCAACGAAGCCTGTGCAAAATGGAAGGCAGATGAAAACATTCACTATTCCCTTTACGGAACACCTCTTGAGTCCACAACCTACAAATTTGCAAAATGTCTTCAGCAGAGATTCGGCAAAATTAAAGGCGTTACCGATAAGAACTATATTACCAATTCCTATCACATTCATGTTACCGAAGAGATAGACGCCTTTAAAAAGCTTTCTCTTGAATCTAAATTCCAGGCTCTTTCCCCCGGCGGTGCAATAAGCTATGTGGAGGTGCCGAATATGCAGGATAACCTTGAAGCTGTTCTTCAGGTAATCCGCTACATCTACGACAACATTATGTATGCCGAGCTGAACACAAAAAGCGATTACTGTCAGGTTTGCGGCTATGACGGTGAAATTCTTATTTATGAAGAAGAGGGCAAGCTTGGCTGGAAATGTCCCAACTGTCAGAACACCGATCAGACAAAAATGAATGTTGCAAGAAGAACCTGCGGTTATATCGGCAGTCAGTACTGGAATCAGGGCAGAACTCAGGAAATCAAGGAAAGGGTGCTTCATCTCTGATGAATTACGGAGCAATTAAAGAAACCGACATTGCAAACGGCACAGGCATAAGAGTTTCCCTTTTTGTTTCGGGTTGTACCCACAGGTGCAAAAACTGCTTCAACCCCGAAACCTGGGATTTTAACTTCGGTACTCCCTTTGATGCAAGCACTGAGGAGCATATTATCAGTCTTTTGTCACCGTCATATATAAATGGTCTTTCGGTCCTTGGGGGCGAGCCTTTCGAACCCCAAAATCAGCGAGCCTTGTATCCTTTCCTGAAAAAGGTCAGAGATGCTTATCCCCACAAGGACATCTGGGTTTATTCGGGCTATACCTTTGAATCGGAAATTCAATCGGGCAAAGCCCACTGTGAGGTTACCGATGAAATTTTAAAGCTTATCGATGTTCTTGTTGACGGAGAATTTATTGAAGAACTTAAAAATATCAGGCTGAAATTCCGCGGCAGCGAAAACCAACGAATTATAAATGTTCAAAGATCCATTGAAACCGGTGAGACAGTCACCATAAATCTATAGCCTTAACAACCAACACTGAAGACGCCTCAAATGGCAAATTTTCGGTATCTTTTGCCTTGTCGTCCTTGAAAGGCGAGTAGCCTTCCTGCGTCCTCCGCACCAAAATCTCCTCAAAAATTCATCCATTTGAGGTCCGCAGGAGTTTTAAAATAATAAATTTTGTCTCAATCAAGGCAA
>JAZNUS010000043.1:0-20424 GCA_045592485.1 Clostridia bacterium
GTTAGTGTCAAGTAAAAGTTGGCAAATTTTTCACTAATTTTTGAACACTCTAAACAGATAGTATTGCAGATTATCCGTCACCATTGACTGTCACTGCGATAAAATGTGTATCGCAAACACACCGACGGCGAAAAACTCAAAAATATGAGAGCTTTTTTCCGTCTTTGAAATTCATTTTACCATTTTATCTTGCAACCGTCAACGGCAAGCCGCTTTGCGGTGACTAATTTTCCTCCGGCTCAAAATCTAAAAATATGAGATTGAATAGTTTCTCCCTTTAAGCCAGTTAATAAGTTCTCTTCTCCCGTTTGATAATGCACTATCAATGTATGGCATAGAGGTATGTTTCACTTCATATCCCTTTCCATCTTTTTTTGGTGCTTTTGAAGAACTCAACAAAGGCTTCATTGATGGTTCCTGCAGGCGTTCGGGTATTTCAAAGGTTGTCAGGCTTTCTATTGTTTCAACGAGAGTATTACTAACCTTGTGACAAAGCAATTTGCAAAGCTTAAGACCACCCTGCGGACTCCAGCTAGCACCTCGGTGTTTCATTCGTTTTGCTACCACAAGAAACATATTATGCTCACCGTTTCCCATACCTTTGTAAACAAGTCCATCAGAAAGTTTTGGAAGATTTAAGTCTCTTTTTTGATATGGAACTAAGCCATTTCGGTTATCGCTTAAATAACCAAGCAGTCGGCGTACTCGTTCCTCTGCATTTTTGCTTTCAAGACTGTTTGCAACTGCATCAAGATATTCAAAAAGTTCATCAAGTTTGTTTTCTTTTAACATACCTAATACCTTCTTTGAGTAATCTCCACCGGGATCGCTTCCTATGATTGCTTTCTGTATGTGAAACGGATCAAGCTGAAACTGTACCTCATCATTGTAGTCGTGGAGCTTCTTTATCCATCCGCCGCCGTCTGAATTAAAGATTCTGATACTTATCTCATCGGTGTTGTATTTTGATGATAAAACAGCTTCTTTTCGCTTGTTAAACTCTGTACCGCTTGCAATGTCACATACAACGGTTTTGTTTGCAAGTTCAAAACGCTTGGGTGCAGTTTCTTTCCATCCCTCATGGGCTATTGCAATTTTCAGTTCAAAAGAGTTGCTCCCTTTGTGTCGATATCGCTTTTGCTTTTTGACAAAAATACCATCGGCTTCTTCGAATAGTATGGCAACTTCTTTCTCACCCTGAAGCTTGTGTTCTTTGTTAAGCTCAATATATTTATTCTCCCTTGCTTCAATCTGAGAACCAAGCTTTTGAACGACATTCCATACACCTTGATGGCTGATGCTTTGTCCCGTAAGAGAAGATATATTTTTTGCAGTCTGTCCGTAAGAGGTTTCGCAGATATTATCCGCAATGCGTTCAACAAGGTTAGCGGAGATAAAACCAATATTTTCAAAGCCAACATATTCATCAAGCAGATAAACGAATTTTTTCTCACACTCATTATCCATTACCTGATAGACTGTCCTTGAATATTCGACTTCGCCCATTAAAGTTTTGATACAGGTCTTACGATGCCCTTTATGCCTTAAAAGCTCTTTGTCGCGGCTTTTCATAAGCTCTTGATCGAGAGACTCTAGGTAATTTGCGAAGGCTTCAGCAGCAAGTTT
Organism: Clostridia bacterium; assembly: GCA_045592485.1. GTDB lineage: Bacteria > Bacillota > Clostridia > UMGS1810 > UMGS1810 > RGIG1828. The sequence goes on from JAZNUS010000043.1 coordinate 1,627, forward strand.
GCATGCATAATCATAAATTTCTTTTTCTAAACTCTTGATGTTTATCTCATTTTCGGTTAAAATATTCATATCGTACAAACTCCTTTGTATTTTGTATCTCGTCAATACTATCATACACGAGTTTGTTCGATTTGGGAATAGCCGATAGTGGGTATTCCCAATTTTTTTGCCAATTAATATTTTACACTATGGCTTATTTTGGAAAATTATTTTTGTAGCGTACAAAACTTATGTGAAGATTGGTAAAAGTGTTTAGTTTACCATTTGTACCCCCTATTTTCACAACATTCTGTTTTTATAAAATTTTCAAAAATCTGCATAAACACTATGATTTTAGCGATGCATCTTTCCTGTCACTCCATTATATCACACAAAAGCAAAAAGGACAATCTTTTTTTGATTGTCCCCTTAAATTTTATAAAAAACATCTTATATCTACTGCAAGCTTTTCTTCAAGGTTAATAAGCTTTTTTGCAATATCTTTTGATTTTTCATCAGCAGCCTCATATTTGTTCAGATACTTATTAAGAGATTTAACTCCCATATTGCACCCATCCGTCATCAAATCTGCAACAGTCTTATCTGATGAATTAATTGCAAGCATTACATTTGTTTTCATCCATGACATTCCTTTTGCAATGGGCGCGGGTTCTTTTCCGCCATCATCATAGCTATGAAGAAGATTGTCAATTTCTTCGTCTAATAACTCATGTTCATTTTTGCAATCGGATAATATTTTTTTGAATTGATCATTTGAGACATTGTCAAGCACATCTTTTATCGAAGTTATCCCCATTTTTACTCCTGCATCACATTCTCTGAGGAGTTTTACAGTATCTTGTTCAATCATAGATTAATCACCTCGGATATATTTTTAGGTTAGTGCATAAATTTATTCATAAACAATAAAAATTCATTTTCCGAATAATTTTATTATTAAATTTGAAAATTTTTAATATATCATTTTGTCCTGTTATATTTTTCAGTGTTTTGATTATACTATTTTCATAAAACAAACTCTTATGGAGGTCGTATATTATGAAAAAAATAAAAACATTAATCAGTGCCGTTGTTATATTCACCGGATTGTGCGGATGCTCTGCATCAAACAACTCATCAGATGCACATGTATTCTACTATACTTACAGTGACACTTATATTTCAAATGTCCGCTCATCCCTTGGCAAAGAATTTGACGGACAAAACATCAGCTATCATGACTACGACAGTAATGGTAATCAAACAACACAGACAGAACAAGTTCAGACATCTATTACCAAAGGCGCAAAAGCTTTGATTGTAAACATTGTAAATACAGGCTCGGATGATGCTACACAAGGAATAATCAGTCAAGCAAAATCTGCAAATCTCCCTTTGATTTTTTTCAACAGAGAAGTTTCTGATGAGGCTATAAACAGCTATGATAACTGCGTATTTATCGGGACGGATGCACAGGAAGCAGGTCATATGCAGGGTGAAATGATCGGTAATTATATTACTGAAAATTTCGACTCGATAGATCTCAACAAAGACGGTCAGATTTCATACATTTTGTTTAAAGGCGAAGAAGGCAACAATGAAGCTATTTACAGAACACAGTATGCTGTTGAAGATGCAAACAAAATACTCAAAGAAAACGGAATGAACGAACTTAAATTTTACGACGATACAAATTCAAACAAATATCTTGTTGACAAAAACGGTCAGTGGTCTGCTGCTGCAGCAAATGAGTATATGACCACAGCTCTCACATCATATAACGAATCAAACAACAATATGATTGAACTTGTTATATGCAATAATGACGGTATGGCAGAAGGTGCAATAACTGCATTGAATTCCGCAGGGTTCAACACCGGAAACGACAAAAAAATTCCTGTGTTTGGCGTAGATGCCACCGATGCTGCAAGAGAGCTTATTAAAAACAATAAAATGACCGGCACAATTAAACAGGATGCAGAAGGCATGGCGAAAGCAATTTCTCTTGTAACAAAAAATGCCCTGGAAGGCAAAAATCTTCTTGATAACACAGATGATTTACACATTGACGAAAATGTTGCAAAAATCAGAATCCCCTACTCGCAATATCTTGGTGAGGAATAAACATTATTCATCATAATAGTGAGGTTTTTTAATTGAAAAATAGTTTACTTGAAATGAACAACATAACCAAGGAGTTTCCGGGGGTTAAAGCATTAAACAATGTTACACTTAAAATTGAAAGCGGCAGTGTTCATGCTTTGATGGGTGAAAACGGTGCAGGTAAATCAACACTCATGAAGTGCCTTTTCGGAATATACAAAAAAGATTCCGGTGAAATAATTCTCGATGGTGTCCGTGTTGAATTTAAAAATTCAAAAGAAGCACTTGAAAATGGTGTTGCTATGGTTCATCAGGAATTAAACCAGGCTTTAAAACGAAATGTTATGGACAACATCTGGCTCGGAAGATATCCTACATTGGGCGGTATAATTGTGGATGAACACAAAATGTACAAGAAAACCAAAGAAATATTTGAATCTTTAAATATTAATATTGATCCAAAAACACCTATGAACAGTTTGCCTGTTTCTCAGCGTCAGATGGTTGAAATTGCAAAAGCAGTTTCTTATAATGCGAAAATAATAGTTTTTGATGAACCAACATCATCTCTTGCAGACAAAGAAGTTGAACATCTTTTTAAAATAATCAGGCAACTAAAGGAACAAGGCTGCGGAATTATCTATATATCACATAAAATGGAAGAAATACTTGAAATATCTGATTATGTGACAATAATGAGAGACGGAACACACATCTCAACCGAAAAGGCCGAATCTCTTGATATGAACACAATAATTAAACTAATGGTCGGACGAGAACTAACAACAAGATTTCCGCCTAAAACAAACCGTCCCGGTGAGGTTATAATGAAGGTCAGCAATCTTTCCTCTTCTCATTCAATTCTGGAAAACGCAAGCTTCGATCTTAAAGAAGGAGAAATTCTCGGCGTTGCAGGACTAGCCGGTTCAGGGCGTACTGAGCTTTTAGAAAATATATTTGGCTTATCTGAAAGAAGCGGCGGTACAATTGTTCTTAATGGCAGAGTCCTGAACAACAAAAATGCTCTTCAGTCAATAAAAGCAGGCATTGCACTTGTCACAGAAGAGCGAAGAGCAAACGGTATTTTTGCAATTTTAAACATACGGGAAAACACCACAATATCAAATCTTAAAAAATATAAATATAAAAACTTGTTTTTAAGCAACAAATTAATGAAAAAAGATACCGACTGGGCAATTAAATCTATGAGAATTAAAACGCCATCTCACAAAACACAAATACGCACACTGTCCGGAGGTAATCAGCAAAAGGTTATTTTCGCAAGATGGCTTCTTACCAATCCGGAAATACTGATGCTTGATGAACCAACGCGAGGTATAGATGTCGGTGCAAAATATGAAATATATCAGCTTATAATAGAAATGGCTACGAAAGGCAAATCTATTATTATGGTTTCTTCTGAAATGCCCGAATTGCTTGGTGTATGCGATAGAATAATTGTTATGTCAGGGGGCCGGATAGCAGGAGAAGTTGAAGCATCAAAAACAAACCAGGAAGAGATAATGTCTCTTGCTGCCAAATATGTGTAAAGGAGAATTTGTATGAGTAATGCTTCTCTGACAAACAATACAAATTATTTTAAAAAGATTTTTTCGGCAGAGTTTCTGATTAATAATTCTCTGTATATTTTTATGATAGCTGCTATAGTGGTTATTCAAATTATAAGTCCGAATTTTCTGTCTGTACCTTCAATCGTGAACATTATTTCACTATCGGCGGCAAATCTCCCGATTGCGCTTGGAATTGCCGGATGTATTATTCTTACCGGAACAGATTTATCAGCCGGCAGAATCGTTGGTGTCGTTGCATGTGTTTCAGCATCTCTTCTTCAAACCAACGGCTATGCCAATAAAATGTTTCCTGACCTTGCAACCTTCCCGTTATATACTGTTATTCTTATTGCATTGGCAATAGGGGGAATTGTGGGACTGGTAAACGGATTTTGCACGGCAAAATTTCATTTACACCCATTCATTGTAACATTATCAACTCAGCTTATTGTTTATGGTCTTTTGCTCATTTATCTGATGAGCGGAAATAATAACGGTCAGTCAATCTCAGGCCTTGACAGCTCATATACGACTCTTATAACAGGAAGTATTCTGTCTATCGGTTCAACTGCAATCCCGAATTTTGTATGGTATTCGCTTATAATAACCGCAATAATGTGGTTTGTGTGGAACAAAACAAAATTTGGTAAAAACATGTTTGCCGTGGGCTCAAATCCTGATGCTGCAAATGTTTCGGGAGTTAATGTAAACGCAACTATAATTGCAGTTTTTACCTTGGCAGGGATTCTATATGGAGTAACCGGATTCATAGAAGCTGCACGAATTGGATCAAACAGTGCTGCAACAGGCTTGAATTATGAGCTTGATGCAATTGCTGCCTGTGTTATAGGCGGTGTGTCCTTTGTGGGCGGTATAGGCAAAATCCGCGGAGTAATAATTGGTGTTGTTCTTCTCAGAATAATCTTTGTTGGATTAACATTTCTTGGAATAGATGCAAATATGCAATATGTAATTAAAGGTTTAATTATTTTGATTGCATGTGCAATTGATATGAGAAAATATCTTGTGAAAAAATAGTCTTAACGCCCCGTTTAGGTCGATGGCGATAAGGAAGTAATGGTTTTGAAGCCTGATTTTCAGTTTATGCTGCGTAAAAAATTCCCAAAATACGCCGGTATTACGAGAATTTTCTTACTTGCCTAATTCTAAAAATCAGATATTCAAAACTGCTGCGCATCCCAAAATCAAAATTTTTTATGAAGTTCAAGGCGAAAATGGCTCATAATCCTGACGGATATGAGCCATTTTTAACGCGGAAATTCGTATAAAAGATGATTTTTAGGACAATACTTCCTTATCACCATCGACCTTTTCAGTGGCGTTTTTTGAATTAAACAAGAGGTGTCGGGCGAGAAATGAAGTGAAGAATATTTCCTTCAGGATCTCTGAAGAACATTGTTCCTATGCCATTGCCGCCAACGGCAGCATCTTTAATGATTTCAACACCTGCATTCTTAACTTTCATGACAGCATCTTCGAAATTGTCAACACTAAGTGCAATGTGTCTTACACCGGGTACTTCGAGATCTGTGGGAATGTTATCAATTTCCGTATTTGCACAAAATTCAATCATACTCTTGTCCGAAAAAGCTACGAAATATGTACCTTTTCCGTTGTCATAGACGATTTTACCGTTAAACATCTCAACATACCAATCAGAGAGCTTCTTTGTGTCTTTTGCAAAAATAGCAACATGTTCAATACCAGTAATCATTTTTTTATCTCCTTTTATTTTTATAATTAAAACTCATTTAAAACCATGAATTTTATATGAGTTTAATTTATGAATGTATTTATTAATTTAAATATTTGCTGTATGTTCTGTAAAAGCTGTTAATTACAATTCCAAAAACCAGATCATATGCAAGAAAAACCACCATTACACACAGCCATATCCAGAATTGTCCTATATTAAACAATGTGTTTTGCCCTAGGGCTACAAGAACAACATAAGAGAAAAAAATGTGAATATTCCATACAATCGCCTTAAGAATATATTCCGTTATAATGTTTCTGATTTTTTCAATATATAATTTTATAATCGGATAAATACCGAAAATAACTATATATGCAAACCCAACAACTTTGTTTGGAACTAAAAAAAGAGAAATAACGGAAACTGCTATGTATGAAATCAATGCAGTTTTTGTTCGATACCTAAGGATGCAAATACCCATCACTATTGATGTAGCAAAAACAAATGCAATTTTTGCCGGAAGATATGTGGCTGCAAACAATAATGCAATGCATAACGCAGCACAAATCCCTCCTCCGGAAACCGCATTTCTTTTCATAATAACCACCCTTTCAAATTATCTGCAGCCAATGCAAGGAATAAGGTTTCCGCCACACATTTCACAACAGCAATCTGCACAAATCATTGCCTGGCATCCGTCGCAGCATCCGCTGTCATAGCCTTGTGCATTCCCGAAGCTTCGATATGTTGTGCCGCCAAAATCCATGTTGTCCCGGGCATTGCGATATTCAATATTGTCAGGCTCCATAGCTGCAGCTCTGTTAAAATGCTGATAAGCCATGTCATACCAGCCTTTGTTTTTTAAAACTGTGCCCATCAGAAAATGCCACTCAGCATTACGAATTGTCACATTATTAAGCAAAGCTTCGGCTTCAGCAAGTTTGCCCGAATTAATAAGCATTCTGATTCTATTGAAATCAAAGCTGTTCTGACTGTTGTTTGCACTGCCTGTTCCGGTATGGGAAGAAGAGTTCTTTCTTTCTTCCATAATTGCATCATACGCAGCATTAATCTCTTTGATTTTCTCTGCTGCAAGCTCAGCAAGTGGATTACCGACATATTTGTCAGGATGATACTGCTTAACAAGATTACGATAAGCAGTGTTAATTTCATTTTCAGAAGCGGTTTTAGACACGCCTAAAATTTCATATGGATTATTTATCATTATTGTCACACCAATCTAAAGGTTTTTTCAAATTTGTTTCTTAGTCCGAGGTATATAATATTATCGAGTATTGCCTTATTTCTCTGTATATTCAGTTTTGAATATGATTCACTCAAGGCATTTAATGTCATGTTTAATGAGCCCATAACTCTGTTTTTAAAATCAATATTTTCAAGCTTTTCCAAATCGGAGTTTGCAAAACATATATACGGATTATAAGATTTGTTTTTATAGTCTTTTTCAATATCATTATAGGCATCAATAACATATATGAAACGGCCTATGTTATATCCAACATTACCCAACGAAGAATCAAAGCCTTCAAAAACTTTTTTTAACAGTCTTGCAAAACAATCCGAAACTTCATCAATCGACCCACAGTTGGCGTATTCAAGATTGCGTAGATCGGTCATACATTCTGAAATACAGCGACTTATATCGCTATATTTTTTTGACGCTTTTCGGAAAGGAATGTAATAAGGGATTTTTGCAAATCGTGCTTTTATGCTTTTATCGTCAATGATGTCATCGCTGAGCTTGTGATAGGTCATCAATATGCTCATATCCGAGCTGTAATCAATAGCTTTATTGTTTATACATATGTTCTGCTTGCCTACATGTTTTATGCATCCTTCTTTAACAATCTGAGGTTCGCAATCACCTATGGAATCTGAAAGAATGGCAAGAAATGTCATATCATAACTCAATCCGAGTCTGACAATTTGATTATAATTTTTTCCAAGAGATTTGCATAGTCCGCAATAATAAGCTTTGAAAATGTTATAATCTTTAATTTTCAATTCATCTCGGAAAACATTGACATATCCGAACATTTAAAACTCCTCGTTTCTGTGTATAAACACTTCTTAGAGATTGTATCATAAAATTCAGATAAAGTCAAATATTTACATAAAGATTTATAACATAATCCCCCGGTTTGGCAAACCGGGGGATTATTGAAATCAACAAATGTAATCTTTGAGCTCATCACATCTTGATCTGAGAGCTTTAAGATAATCTTCTTTACCTTTCGCAAAGTTCTTCATGTCCCACAAAATGGGGAATTCATCTTCAATTTCTTTTGCAACGCCAATCCACTCGTCATATTCAGACTGAGAAATACCATTTTTCACTCTGACATTGTTAAGCATATTTGCAAAAAGAACCATTTTTGCATTAAGAATGATTTCCCGTTTGAGAATCCCATCACAATCAACTTCTTCAATCTGTGCCATAACTTCTCTGACATATCTGTCAACATTATTGAAATAGAATGAGTCACCACATTTATCAAGATTAACAAACTTAGTAGGCTTACATTTCATAGGCATAAAGAATGTTTCACCGCACATTGTTCCCACATGAACTCTTTCAGGTTCAAGAAGATAGTAATTCGCGAGTCTGTAAAGAAGTCTGGAAAGCTTTGCACCGCCAAAAACAAATTCGTCACAGTAATCTTCAGCGCCATAAATATATTCTGTTTTAAAAGTTTCGCCGTCCTGTTCAACACCAACATTCCACGCATACTGAGCCGCAAGTGCACCGGGCAGAATCGCAGTGTACTGAAAATGAGGACAAGCGGTGTTTGACCAGTCGGTAAGAAGATAACCGAGAGCGCCGTGTTTTCTGCCAACCTCGCCGCAGGTACGAACATTAAATGAAGTTACATCAAAACGACCTGTGAATGAAAGATGTGTATTTACAGAGGGACACACATAATATTCAATGCCTCTTTCATGCATATCTCGGCAACGGTCAGCCATTTTCTGCGACTGAATATATTCATAATCCCATTCAAGAGCAATGGCATCCTTTGGAATGCGGTGGAAGCAGTCAGGATTTTCAACAATCATATCATTCCAGAACATTGATCTTTTTCCGTATTTTTCGCGGATAAGGTCAGAAAGCTTAATAAAATAGTCGAGAAATACATTTTCTCTGCCATATTTTTTGCAAGCTTCTTCAGACTGATATTTGCCAAGCTCCATAGCCTCGTCAAGTCCGACATTTACAAATCCGGATTTAAACTGAGGAAGAAGGGATTCATAGAGCCCGTCAACAAATTCAAGTGACGCAGGATCGTGAGGGTTAAGGGTTCCGCTTCTGTGTTCGCCGTCGGTAAGTGCAAGATGCTTGAATTCATCCTTTGCAAGCCATGCAGCCATATGTCCGAATCCATTCTGATTTGGTACAAGTTCAATAAAGCGTTCTTCACAGTATTTTTCGATTGCTTTAATATCATCTGCATCAAGGCAATCAAAATCAGCAGTGTATTTTGCATAGCGTTCATATTTATATACGAAGCTTTCCATATAAAGCTGAAATTCATTATATTTGAGTCCTGCAAGATAATCAATATATCCGAAAATGGTTTCTACTGTAGGCATTTTTGAACGGCTGATGTCAAGCATATAGCCTCTTTTCTTGAACTGAGGCTTATCCTGAATTTCGCAGAACTGAATTTCATTGCCTTTGGCAACAAGCTGATAAACAGAAGTGAGGGCTCTGAACTTGCCCACCTCTTTTGAAAAAACGATTTTAATTCCATTTTCATCAATTATTATTTTATGTTCTTCTTCACCAAGAGATGAATCGGTTTCATATGTAAAATCCTGCGAAGCATCTTTTGCTGCAAGATAAAACTTATAAAGATCATCTGTTGGGTATGAAGCCTTCAATGTGTAGACAGAATCTTTATATTCTGCCTGAACAGGTACTGGAAAAATCATGGTTATTTACTCCTTTTTTATATATTATTATTAATAATTCTTGCTTCATTATAAAATCTCTTATCACATGCATCTCCCATTGAGAATGTTTTTCTTGGAAGAGCACCATCTACGATTACGGTTTTGAAAAGATCATTTTTATCCATTGCTTCAAGAATAATACCGCAGGTGTTTGGCTTTGAAGACAAATCCCTGACAACATCATCACCGTGAATATAGTCTACCCTACCGCCAAATTGTCTGATGTAGGAATCAATGAAATTCTGCATTGAACCAACGGTTAGGTTGGCAGTGGGATTATTAAATGAAAGAGTTTTTTCACCCTCTGAAGTGACAAGTACAAAGCTCTGACCTTCACCGCATTCGGTGCAGATTTTGCAAAGCTCATTGGTGAATTTATCTTCATCAATGTCAAATATCACTCTGTGAATGGCCTCAAAAACAAGGGATTCGTCATGGAGATTAACAAGCTCTGCAAGAGCATATCTGGCAGGAGATGAACTATCTGCCTTGCCTGTGTTTTTCATTTCATTGTAATATTCCTTCGCTGTAGCAAGTGAATGATTACCGTCGCCGACTGCAAAAACAAGAGGTGAAGGTTCGCAGACATTGTATTTGTTGTTGAAATTCTCAAGAGATGAAAGCTTTTCAAGATTTGATTCAAGATAAGCACTCCATTCGTTGTTGATAACCCAGCCTGTTATGTGCCCTGAGTTTTGCATAAGATCAAAATCATACACCTTGTTAAAATCGGCTGTATGCTTCCCGATTTCTTCAATTATGCATTTTTCTCTGTCGTCGATCAAAAGCATAACATGTGGAAGCTCAAGCTTGGCATTTCTTCTGACTTTAAGTCTTGGGGGAATGCGCTCAACAACAGTTCCCTCAGTGGCTCTTACAGCAGACTTTGAACCCTTTGTATATTCATAATCCTCAAGATCAACTGCTCCGACTATTCCTCGTCTGAGCTTGCCGTTGCGCTGAATGCGTTCAATATAAAAATACGCATTTTTATATTCTGCAAAAACATTTTCGCGGCAATATGAGAGCATTGTATTGTTAACTTTTTTTATTCGTTCATCCACATCATCTTCCTCAAGGTAGATTTCAGGCAGAATGAGGTGGTATGATGAAACTTTATTTTCCGTAAATTCATCTACAGTTTCCCAGTATTGAGGCTCTGATGTGTACTGGTCGCAGGCAACAACACTCCATGCTGTAAGATTATCTGTTTTGGGAATAAGAATATCTGCATTTTTAAATGTCATAAATAATTCCTCCAAAATAATATATATACCATTATACACTTTTGTAAGTTTTTTTCAAGATTATTTTCAAAAAAATATATCTTTTTTTGAAAAATGTGGTATAATAAACATAAATATATAAAGATATGCGAGAAATAATATGACCAGAAAAGAAAAAATCCTCGGTTTTATGTCTGAAAAAGAATATAAACCTATGTCCATAAAGGATTTTATGGCGTTGTTATCCATTCCCAAATCAGATCGTAATGAGCTTGAAACAATAATGAGTGAACTTCAAAACGAAGGTCATGTATATAAAAATACGAAAAATAAATATGTACTTATTAAAAACAGCGAATTTTGCACCGGTGTTTTTTCGCCTTCGGGCAAAGGATATGGTTTTATCAATGATTCAGACGGTGAGCGCTATTATGTTGCATCAGGCGACACCAATCATGCACTTAACAAAGACAAGGTTCTGTTTAAAATAATAAAGCAAACATCATCGTCGGACAGATGCAGTGAGGCAAGAATTATAAAAGTAATTTCCCACAGCTCAGACCCATTTGTCGGTACATTTTTTAAACAAAAAAACTTTGGTTTTGTTGTGCCTGATAACAAATCATATACTCAGGATGTTTATATTTCCAAGAAAAATTTCGAATCGGCAAAAAACGGTCAGAAGGTCATGTGCAAAATTACTGTTTATCCAACAGGTAAAGAAAATCCGGAGGGTATAATAACGGAAGTTTTGGGTTACCCTGACGAAAATGGTGTAGACATTAAAAGTATTATAAAAGAGCACGGTCTCAATGAAACCTTTTCCGAAAGGTCAATCCTAAACGCCCTTTCTTTCGGAGACAGAATATATCCCGAAGAATATGAAAATCGCGAAGATTTCAGAAATAATATGGTTTTCACTATAGACGGAGATGATTCAAAAGATTTCGATGATGCTGTTGAACTTACCAAAAGCGAAAACGGGTATTGTTTGTCAGTTCATATTGCTGATGTATCTTACTATGTAACAGAAAATTCTGCACTGGATATTGAAGCACGAAAAAGAGGCACAAGTGTTTATTTTCCCGGATATGTTATTCCCATGCTTCCCGAAAAGCTTTCAAACGGAATATGCAGTCTTAATCCTGATTGCGAAAGACTTACACTTTCTGTTTTAATGAACTTTGATAAGGATGCTAACATGATTTCACACAAAATATGCGAAAGTGTGATATGTTCAAAACATCGCATGACATATAATAATGTTACGGCAATTTTAAATGGAGACAAAAGATTGCGCAACAAATATGCTGAGATTGTTTCCATACTTGAAGACATGAACGAGTTCAGTGCTAAGCTTAAAGCCAAAAGAATGTCAAGAGGAAGTATTGATTTTGATTTTCCTGAAACTAAAATCACTGTTAACGAAGAGGGAAAAGCAATTGATGTATATAAATCATACAACACCATAGCCCACAGTATAATTGAGGAATTTATGCTTTGTGCAAATGTGTGCGTAGCCGAAGAAATGTTTTGGTGCGAGATTCCATTTATATTTCGTATTCACGAAAAGCCCACACCAGAAAAAATCTCTGCTTTTTCTAAATTCATTTCGTTTTTAGGATTGAATTTAAAAGGCAAAGCAGATTCTCCTCACCCGCGAAGCTTTGCGGATATTTTAAATCAGATAAAAGGCAAACCTGAAGAACTGATGGTAAGTAAAATAATGCTTCGTTCGCTTATGAAAGCAAAATATTCACACGAAAACTGCGGACATTTCGGGTTGGGATTTCAGCACTACTGCCACTTCACCTCTCCCATCAGGCGTTATCCGGATCTGGTAATACACAGGATTATTAAAGAGCACATCAAACACGGCATTACACCAAACCGCCATCGTTTTCTTGCCGGATTTGTGGAAAAAGCGGCCTTGTCATCTTCAGATGCAGAGCTCAGGGCGATGGAGGCAGAGAGAAGCTATGAGGATATGAAAAAAGCCGAATATATGGAATCAAAGGTCGGCAATGTTTATGAGGTGCGAATAACTTCTGTCACAAATTTTGGTTTCTTTGCCGAAACAGAATTTGGTATTGAAGGTCTTGTTTCTGTGCGTGATCTTGAGGATGATTATTATGAGTTTGACGAATCGAAAATGATTTTATGTGGAACGCATTTTCACAAAACATTTTCAATTGGTGATAAATTAAAGATTAAAGTTAAAAGAGCAGATAAAACTATGCGGGAAATAGATTTTGTTGTAGAAAGCGGTGAAGAAAATGAATGAAACAATTAAAGTGATTGCTCAGAACAAAAAAGCGTATCATGATTATTTTATTGAAGAGAAATATGAATGCGGAATTGAGCTTGCCGGAACAGAAGTAAAATCACTCAGACTGGGACAGGTTAATATTAAGGATTCATATGCATCAATTTATAATGGTGAAGTGTGGCTTAAAGGCATGCATATAAGTCCTTATGAAAAAGGAAATATTTTCAACAGAGATCCTGTTCGTGAAAGAAGACTATTGATGCATAAATTTGAAATACGCAAGCTCATCGGGAAAATTAAAGAGCAGGGTTACTCTCTCGTGCCTACTTCTGTCTATCTTAAAGGACAAAGAATCAAGGTTGAATTGGGACTTGCTAAAGGTAAGAAAAGCTATGACAAACGCGATGCCATAGCTGCAAGCACTGCAAAAAGGGACATTGAACGAAAGATGAAGGAATATAACAAATGATAATCTGATTCCGGAGAGAAGGCGAATACTGTGATTAATGAAATTTATGATGTTATTATAATCGGAGGAGGTCCTGCCGGTTACACTGCCGCAATGTACTGCACACGAGCAGGCTTCAAAACCCTTGTTATCGAAAAATTTTCAGCCGGAGGTCAAATGACTCAAACATCTCAGATTGATAATTATCCGGGATTTGATGAGGGTATCGACGGATTTACGCTTGGGTTTAAAATGCAACAGGGTGCCGTTAGATTTGGCGCGGAAACACTGCAGGATGTAGTTGTGTCTGCAGAGCTTTCAGATAAAGTGAAAATTCTGACAACATCTTCGGGAGAATACAAATCAAAAACAGTTGTTATAGCAACCGGTGCTGACCACAAGCACCTGGGTCTGCAGAACGAAGAAAAACTAATTGGAAAAGGCGTTGGATATTGTGCTACCTGCGACGGAATGTTTTATAAAGGAAAAAATGTTGCTGTTGTCGGAGGCGGAAATTCAGCTGTATCCGATGCTGCATTTCTGTCTAAAATCTGCAATAAGGTTTATCTTATTCACCGAAGAGATAAGCTTCGGGCAACAAAAATCTATCATAAAGCACTTGAAAATACGGAAAATGTGGAGTTTGTTTTAAACAGTGTTGTAAACGAGATTCTGTTTGAAGAAAAAGTACATGGTGTCACTGTTAAAAACCTGGTGTCCGGTGAAGATAAAGCAATAGCAATTGATGGATTGTTTATAAGCATTGGACGCTCCCCCGAAACAGCTCTTTTTAAAAATCAGTTGTCAATGGATGATTACGGTTATATTATCGCCGATGAAACCACAAAAACAAATCTGCCCGGAGTTTTTGCCGTCGGAGATGTAAGAACAAAAGCTCTGAGACAAATTATCACAGCAGCTGCAGATGGTGCCACAGCATCATTCTATATCGAAGAATATCTTGATAATTTTTAATAAAACAATAATAAAAGTCCTTTTAATACAGTGCATCTGTATCAAAAGGACTTTTATTTCATACGGAATCAATTTAATCCGCTTTTACACTTAACTGAGCAAACCTGTAAGCCGGGTTCTGTATTAGACAACTATCTATCTAGGATATACATTTCTGAATACCTCAAGCCACCCAAAAACAGCCGAGCAAGCCTTAATGTTATGCTTGGGTGTTGCATCAGATGGGGTTTACACGCCAGCCGGATCTCCCGGACCGCGGTGAGCTCTTACCTCGGCTTTTCATCCTTACCGCAATTGCGGCGGTTATTTTCTGTTGCACTTTCCTTAGAGTTACCTCCACCGGGAGTTACCCGGCACCCTGCTCTGTGTTGCCCGGACTTTCCTCATTCAGAGCCTTACGGCTTCTGCCCGCAGTTGTTTGGTCTGCTCATATGCAATAATACCATAATTATTTAGTTTTGTCAAATTTTATATTTCAACAATTAAAGAACATTTTGTCTTAACTCTCAACACTTTAGCTTAGCCTGACAGGAGCTATCCGAACCTGATTTTAAACGGAAGATTTTCGCTTGAACTTCGTTAAAATGCTCGCAAATCCGTCAAGGATTCACTGTGCTTTTGCCTTGTTCAATTAAAAATCTTTACGCTTAAAATTCCCTGACCTTAAAGACAAGGATTTTTGAGTAGGTTTTGGTGCGGAGGACGACGGAAGGCTGCCGCCTTTCGAGGACGACAAACCAAAAAATGCCGAAAATACTGTCTTTAAGGCAGGTTCGAATAACTTCTGTCAGGCTAGGTTGTTGAGTCTATCGGAAAGCATTTAACTTATATAACAAATATTAACAGCGCCAATAACAGCAATATTGTCAGTGTGACCGCACCCAACCTGTTAGCCCGTTTCATATTATACATTATGCAGCTTATGGTTTTTGAAATGATAAAAATTAAGATTACATATTCAATTAAATTCATTTTTACCTCACTCAAAGTTTAGCTTATTTGTTGAAAAATATTTAATAAAATTCATATACGATGTGTAGGTTGGGAATTGTTTCTTTAAATAGTAAACGCAGTTTAAAATGTCATAATTCATGGTTTTATACCTTTGTGCAAGATCGGTAATAAGCTTTGTTTCTTCAGAAGTATCCAATGGTTTAATTTTGATTTTTACCATGCCATCTGTAATTTCAATATCAAGTTTTTTTGAATTTTTTCCGTATTTTTTAATAAACTGGCGAAACAAGGTGTAATCATTACCATTTAAAAATTCAACCCCTTTATCAACCGTACATAATAATATGCCATTTTCGCAAACAAGTCCATTATCATCAGCTGATATGGCAGGGACCAATGTAGTAAAAATTTTATTTTCTGCAGAAAACAAAATTTCTGCTAATGTACATAACACATTTTTGTCATAGCCTTTATACACTTTTTCCAAGAAGTCATCTGCACCCTTGCCGTATTGTGAATTAATGCTGCTTAGTGTTTCTTCTACATTGCCCGAACAAACAAAGTATTTCATCATCGGATTAATTTTTATCTGAGTACTCATATACTCAACATCTCTGTATAATCCTTTGTTAACATAGCCCGAATCAGATATTAAAACCTGAAAATGTCCAAAATCCACAACCCCGACAGTTTTCTTCAATTGATTTATTGCATCGGATAAATCGGTAGCATGGAATCTGTATAATGAATATGATTTTTCAGTTTTTTTCTCATCATCAGAAGATGAAGCATCTGAAATACAAAACATAAATTCATTTGTTGCATCTCCTGTTACAACTCCGCACGAGGTTATTATGTTTATTGTTTTCAAGTTGTCTGTGTGGGCACATCCTCCAAACAAACACATAATTGACAATGATAAAAAAATTATAAATATTCGTTTCATTTCAGACCTCGTTTTTTCGATGAACAATTTTCCCGGCAATACCTATGAGCACTAAATACAATAAGAATATTGCAGCAGAGAAAGCACCTGCAATAAAATAAGTGTATGCGGAAATATTAAAATTACTGATGCCGTACAACATTGCTGACAAAACCAAAACATAAGGCTTATAATCATGCAGATTGGTAATGGCAGATAATTTTTCAGAACATAAGCAGATAACAAATGTTAAAGACTGTATTGCACAAATCAGGTAGAAAATCAATAAAAATATTTCAAACCTATGAATAATTTCACCTGAACCAATACATAAAAATACAGCATCAATACTGTTTCCAAAATTTAATCCGATTGGATAAGGAACAGTCAGGACATACAAAGCTGTTAATACAAAGGAAATTGAAAATACATACACATTGACTTTTTTCAGGCACTTTAATTCCATTTCGCTTTCTTTAAACATTCCGGATATTAAAAATATTGGAGACAGTGATGAAAACAAAATCAAATATATGGGATTTAAAAAACTGCCTTTAAATGATTTTCCAAATACAGGATATAAGTTATCTGTATTAACCCCCTTCTTTGCCAGATAACACATTAAACCCAGAAATAAAACTGCAACCATAGCTGAAACATATCCTTGTCTTGTTACACCTTCTATTCCGCAGTATGCGCATATTCCAATAACAAGCGACAGAATTAATCCTATTGATTTTCCTGGTATTTCTTCTGATACAAAATTACTAATGGAGTTTATATATATCGAAAGAGAAATTGCACCCTGCAAAAATATCATAATTATTGTTACAACAACGAATAAACAGTATATTCTCTTTCCAAAACCTTCAATAATCAAATCACAAAATGGTTTTTCGCAAGCATATTTCCGCAAACTTCTTTTGAATGCATATAAAATTATAAATGAAACAAAAAAACATAGCAGCCAGCTAAAGAATGCACCGCTCATTAATTGATTTGAGCAATAGCCTGTCAGAAATAAAACTGACGGCGAAATTCCACATATAATCATTGTCCAAGATGTTTCCTTCAAACCGATTTTATTGCTGATAATTATCATCCTCTCATTTTAAAGGTTTGAGATATTCGGGTGCCTGAATATCTGAATGAGTTTTAAAAAGTGAACGAATAACAGAATAGCTTTTTGTTTCAGGTGCAAATGGTACAAAAAAAGGAACTCCGAAGGATTTTAGCGATAATACGGTGCATGAATGAATCATAAAAACAGCAATTATACCCACAAGTCCGAACAAGCCTCCGGCAATTATATATGCAAATCTCATTATCCTGAAGGAGAATGAAAGAGGATATGAGGGTATTGCAAATGATGCTATTCCGCATATGGATACAAGAATAATTACAATTGGACTGACAAGACCTGCCGAAACCGCAGATTGTCCAAGAATCAATCCTCCCACAATTCCGAGAGATGAGCCAATTGCTCCCGGTATTCTTACACCGGCTTCTTTTATCAGCTCAAATGAAAATTCCATTATCAGAACTTCTGTAAGCGGCGAAAAAGGTACATTCCTGCTTGCTCCCGATAAAGCAAGAAGCATATCGGTAAGTATAGCCTCGCGATGAAATCCGGTTAAAGCCAGATAAAGTGCAGGGGTAAGCAATGAGAGTATAACACATACCAGACGGACTGTTTTTATGAAAACAGAATAAGGCAATCTGAGATAGGTATCCTCAGGCGAAGATATTATATCAGTAATATTGGACGGCAAAATCAAAACATGAGAGCTTCCGTTTAAAACGAGGATTGCCCTGCCTTCAATCAGCGCTCTTGTTGCCTTGTCGGGTCTTTCTGTTGTTGTTATCTGAGGAAAAGGAAGATAAGAGGATTCTTCAAGCTTTTTTTCTACATCAAATACCGAAAGCACATAATCGCTTTTTATATTATCAAGTCTTTTTTTTATTTCTTTAATCAGCTCCGGATTAATAATGCCGTCAATATACGCAAGTGATGCCGGTATTTTGTTTTTCAATCCAAGTGAAAGGCTTTCCATTATTAAATTTGGATTATTAACTGATTTGCGGATAAGGGCTGTGTTACAGCGAAGCATTTCATTAAATGCTTCATGAGGGCCTTGTATAACAGACTCATTTACAGGAGTATCAATTCCACGGTGTTCCCAGGATTTCACATCTATTATACAACCTTCAACACAGCCGTCAATCAACACAGCAACATTCCCGAAGTTAACACTCTCAGATATTTCATCGATAGAGTGACTATATTTTATTTGTCCCTGATATATAACATTTTCAACATAGTATCTTATATCATCATTCCCATCAGTTTCTTCCTTATTATCAAAGCTCATAAGAGGCTTTAGCAAGTATTCATTCACAGAATTAGAATTACACAGACCATCAACCAGAATTATAAAAGCTTTTTTTGATTTATTATTGATGTTAATGTTAAACCATCTGACAACAATATCGCCATTTTTTTCAAAATGAAGAATATCATTTATTTTATTAAAATTCAAATCAATATCATCGGAAACTTCTGATGAATAACTTTTATTTTCCGGAATATAAGATTTTTGTTCTGAAAAAGTAAGTTCAAAATCCTCATTGGTGGATGGAGGATTGTATTTAAAAG
>JAZNUS010000044.1:0-19312 GCA_045592485.1 Clostridia bacterium
TGTCCCAAGAGTGCGAATGCACGATTGGCAGACAGAACTTATGCACCCTTTAGTAGCTGAGGGGATAGTGACACTCCAAGAAAAGAGCACTTGTGCGAATTTGATTGGTTAGTGGAGCGTTAAAAAGCAGTATTTCCAATAGTTTGAACGATTTTCAAATTTATATTTGAAATTACTTTCTTTCAAATTCCCCTCATCAGTCACCTTGCGGTGACAGCTTCCCCACCAAGGGGAAGCCTTTCGCACCAGCCCAATCCCATCTCACCGCTAAACCCCAATTTAACCATTTCTGCATAATCCCGTGCATATGATCTGATTTCCGGGTGCTTGTGCCATAAATTAAGTTATATCCTGCATTTTCAGGAATTTTATTAAAAAAACAAATTAACACTTGCAATACTCCGACATATTTAGTATAATATATAATAGCTATAAATGCGGTTGGTAAATGGGGCTTTTTTCAGTGAGATTTTGCCGCCCGGAAGGAGAAACACAAATGAACAATGAAATGAAAGCAGTGAAAACCTCAATTTTGCCGGTTCTTCCGCTCAGGGGACTTCCTGTTTTTCCATATATGATAATACATTTTGATGTAGGCAGAAACAAATCCATAAACGCAGTTGAGGAATGTATGATTGAAGATCAGCTTTTGTTTATGGTTTCCCAAAAGGACCCGGACCTCGAAGTGGTTACACCCGATGACCTCTATAAGGTGGGTACAATTGCCAGAGTAAAGCAGGTGCTCAAGGTATCCGAAGATGACTTCCGGATTCTTGTTGAAGGTATATCCCGTGCAAAAATAGAAGAATTTACCTCAACCTCGCCTTATTTTGAGTGCCGTGTCACAGAGTATGCTTCATACGAAGAGAAAACCGAAGAGGAAGCGATAAAAGAAGATGCCTACATGCGTCATCTTCTTAAACTCACTGCAACCTATTTTGCGCTTATGGGCAAAATTGATAAGGATGCCATCGAACCGATTCGCGAAATTACCGATGCCGATCAGTTCTCTGATATGGTGGCGTCTGCTCTGGCTGTGGATGTTGACATAAAGCAGGAGCTTCTTGAGGAATTTGATGTTGGCAAAAGACTTGAAAGACTTGTTGACATTCTCGATTCTGAAATTCAGATTCTCCATCTTGAACAGTCAATCAGCCACAGAGTCAAAGACAAAATTGATAAAAATCAGAAGGAGTATTATCTCCGTGAGCAGATAAAGGTTATTAAAGATGAGCTTGGTGAGTATGACGATGTTGAAGAAGAAAAATCCGAAATCCTTACAAAGCTCACCGAAATAAATGCACCGGACTATGTTCTTGAAAAGGCAGAAAAAGAGCTTTCACGCCTGGAAAAAATGCCTTCTTCAAGTCCCGATGCTTCTGTTATCCGCAACTATCTTGACTGGCTCTGCATGATTCCCTGGGATATTAAGACCGAAGAAAATACAGACCTCACAAGTGCCGCAAAAATCCTTGACGAAGACCACTACGGTATGCAAAAGGTGAAGGACAGAATAGTTGAATTTCTTGCGGTGCGCACTCTTACCCATGGTCAGAAATCTCCTATAATCTGTCTTGTGGGACCTCCGGGTGTGGGAAAAACATCTGTTGCAAAATCCATTGCCCGTGCACTTAACCGCAAGTATGTGAGAATGTCTCTGGGCGGAGTAAGAGATGAGGCTGAAATCAGAGGACACCGCAAAACCTATATCGGAGCCATGCCCGGAAGAATCATATCGGCTCTCAAGCAGGCAGGCACTTCAAACCCTCTCATTTTGCTCGACGAAATAGATAAGCTTGGGGCAGATCACAGAGGAAGCACTTCTGCAGCTTTACTTGAGGTTCTCGACAGTGAGCAGAATTTCAGCTTCCGTGACCACTATATTGAGCTTGATACTGACCTTTCCGATGTTTTGTTCATCACCACGGCAAACTCTCTTGAATCAATAGATTCGCCTCTTCTTGACCGTATGGAGGTTATTGAGCTCTCAGGCTATACTGACCGCGAAAAGCTGCAGATTGCAAAAGAATACATTATTCCAAAGCAGATAAAAGAGCATGGTCTGAAAAAATCAAATGTAAAAATTTCTGATAATGCAGTTATTGAAATAATCAACTCCTACACCCGTGAATCCGGTGTCCGTGAGCTTGAACGAAAAATCGGCGAAATAATACGCAAGGTTGTCAGAAGTGTTGTGTCTGAGAACAGAAAAAGTGTTTCTGTAAGTGAACGGAACATTGAAACATTTCTGGGTAAAAAGCTCTTCCGTGACACAGAAAATCTAAAAAAAGATGAGGTTGGTGTTGCAACCGGTCTTGCCTGGACAATGTATGGAGGAGACACCCTTTCAGTTGAGGTTAACCTCATGGAGGGCAGCGGCAACATTGAGCTTACCGGACAGCTTGGCGATGTGATGAAGGAATCGGCAAAAGCCGCAATCAGCTATGTACGCTCAAAGGGTGAGGATTTTGGAGTTATTCCCGATTTCCACAAGAAATACGACATTCACATTCATGTTCCCGAGGGTGCTGTTCCAAAGGACGGACCTTCTGCAGGCATAACTCTTGCAACAGCTCTTGTGTCGGCTCTTACCGGAAAAAAGATAAGCAAAAAGGTTGCAATGACAGGCGAGATAACCATCACCGGACGAATCCTTCCAATCGGAGGTCTCAAGGAAAAATCCCTTGCGGCATATCGTGCAGGTGTAACCACGGTTCTTGTGCCCGAGGGCAATCTGAGGGATATTGAGGAAATTCCCGAGGAAGTAAAATCCAAACTCAACTTTGTTGCGGCAGACACCATGGAAACAGTTTTGAAAACAGCACTTGTATAAATACAGGGGGTATTCAGATTATGAATATTCATAATGTAGAATTAACAATATCGGCAGTAAAGCCCAATCAGTATCCGAAAACCGACTTCCCCGACCTTGCCTTTGCAGGCAGGTCCAATGTTGGAAAATCGTCGCTGATAAATAAGCTCCTGAACCGCAAGAGTCTTGCGCGTGTCAGTGCAAAACCTGGTAAAACTGCAACGATAAATTTCTATAATATAGATGATTGCATAAACTTTGTTGACCTTCCCGGTTACGGATTTGCAAAGGTTTCCAAAGAAGAAAAAAGAAAATGGGGACAAATGATTGAAACCTATCTTCATACCCGTGAAACCTTAAGTCAGGTTATTCTTCTTGTGGACAGCCGCCACGAACCTACAGCCGATGACAAACTCATGCTCTCCTTTATCAGAGAAGTGTGTGACAGAGCG
This sequence comes from Clostridia bacterium, assembly GCA_045592485.1. Classification (GTDB taxonomy): domain Bacteria; phylum Bacillota; class Clostridia; order UMGS1810; family UMGS1810; genus RGIG1828. The sequence continues at coordinate 3,265 of JAZNUS010000044.1, forward strand.
GTTGTTGTGGCAACAAAGTTTGACAAGCTTAAACCGTCTCAGAGAGATGCAGCATTAAAAACTGTCATAACCACCCTTGAACTTAAAGGAGACGACATTATAATTCCTTTTTCTGCAGTAAACGGCACCGGAGTTGAAGAATTCTGGAGCTATGTGGATGAAGTTGTTACAAATGACGGAGGAAACCATGATGAGTGAATTATTAAGCGGACTTAACGAACAGCAAAAACAGGCAGTGCTTACAACCGAAGGTCCTCTTCTTGTGCTTGCAGGTGCAGGAAGCGGAAAAACAACCGTTCTCACAAGGCGCGTTGCCTACATTCTCGAACAAAAGCTTGCAAAGCCATGGCAGATTCTTGCCATCACTTTTACCAACAAAGCGGCGGCTGAAATGAAGGAGCGTATTGCTGCCTTGGTTCCCGATTCCTCAGACGATATGTGGATTCGTACATTCCATTCCTGCTGTGTGAGGATTCTTCGCCGTGACATTTCGGCAATAGGCTACAAAAGCGAGTTTACCATATATGATTCCAACGATCAGAAGCGTATCATCAAAGACTGTCTCAAAGCCTGTGGTCTGAATGAAGATAATTTCCCTGTAAAATCGGTTATATCAAGAATAAGTGATTGCAAAAACCGAGACATTTCTCCTGATGAATTTGAACGAAACAGTGAAAGCAACTACCGTGACCGTCAGTATGCTAGACTCTACAGGGCATATGAAAAAACTCTTAAAGATAGCAACGCTCTTGATTTTGACGATTTAATCCTTAAAACGGTTCAGCTTTTTAAAACCTGTCCCGATGTTCTTGAATATTATCAGAACAAATTCAGATATATTCTTGTTGATGAATATCAGGATACAAACGGTTGTCAGTACAAGCTTGTGGAAATGCTTGCAAAATCTCACAGAAATATATGTGTTGTGGGTGACGATGACCAGAGCATCTACAAATTCCGCGGAGCAGACATCGGGAACATTCTGAATTTTGAAAAACACTTTGAAGAAGCAAAGGTCATCAAGCTTGAACAGAACTACCGTTCAACTCAGAACATTCTCACTGCCGCAAATAGTGTCATAGCCAACAACCGCAACCGAAAGTCAAAAAAACTCTGGACCGATTCGGGTGACGGCGACAAAATTGTTCTGCGTGCCATGAATGATCAGGTGAGCGAGGCGGTTTATGTTAACAATCAGATAGAGCAGATGGTGTCAAAACAAGGGTACAAGTATTCTGATTTTGCCATTCTTTACCGTACCAATGCCCAGACCCGTGCTTTTGAAGAAAATCTCACCTGTCCCTACAGAATCCTTGCAGGTCTCCGTTTCTATGACCGAAAGGAAATAAAAGACATTCTTTCATATCTGCGTGTATTGTTTAATCCGGCAGATGATCAGAACCTTATGAGAATTATCAATGTACCCAAAAGAGGTATTGGCGATTCCACAGTTGCAAAGCTTCAGGCGTTTTCATCAACCGTTGGAAAAAGTATGTTTGAAATAATAACCGACGGAAGCTATGCCGAAGCCTTTGGAAAAGCAAATTCCAAAATTACAGAATTTGCCAATATGATAAAGTCTCTCCGTGAAAAGGTTAACACAGTTTCCGTAACAGAGCTTATTGAAGAGCTTCTCACATCAACAGGCTATGTTTCCCGACTTCTTCTTGAAAGTCCTCCGGATGAGGCGGTTTCAAGAATTGAAAATGTCGAAGAGTTTAAGTCAAAAGCCCGTGAATATGAAGAAAAGGTTCCAAATCCCACCTTCGAAGGATTTCTCGACAACATTTCGCTGGTGTCTGATGTAGATAACTATGACGACAAGCAAAATGCTGTTGTTCTTATGACACTTCACAGTGCCAAAGGTCTTGAATTTCCGGTTGTATTTATGTGTGGCATGGAAATGGGACTTTTCCCAAGCTTTATGAGCGAGATGGAAGATGACGGAATCGAAGAGGAACGCCGTCTGTGCTATGTGGGCATAACCAGAGCGCGCAAAAAGCTCTATCTTACATATGCAAAGCAAAGAACTCTTTATGGAAAAACCGAGGCAAGAATGGTTTCGAGGTTTGTGTCGGAAATACCCGACGAATACCTTGACAAAGAGGTTAAACGACAGTCGGGCTTCAACACACTCTACAGTGTTTCTCACGCACCCAGAACTACAACCCTCCCGTCATTCAGCTTTGCCGGTTCCTCCTCAAGAGTGTCAAAGCCATCTGTGGATTCCATTCCGGGTGTTTCAAGAGGCTTTGAAATGAAAAGTGCCTCTTCCGATTTGGAAATTAAAAAGGGCGACAGGGTTAACCACAAAAAATTCGGCGACGGACTTGTTCTTTCGGTTACTCCCTCCGGCGGAGATTTCCAGCTTGAAATATCTTTCGATAAAGTTGGAACAAGAACACTTATGGCATCTTTTGCCAAGCTGACAAAGATATAGATTTCTTAGTAAAAAGGAATGATAATATGCTTGAAAAATTAAATGAAAAATCCATTGAAATTCTTGCCGATGCCATTCTTTCTCTGGAAACAAGAGAAGAATGCCTGAATCTTTTGGAAGACCTCTGCACAATTTCAGAGGTCAAAGCAATGGCACAGCGCATTGAAGTTGCCGGAATGCTCGAGGACCGGGTGGTCTACTCTGACATTGTTCGGCAGACCGGTGCAAGTACGGCAACAATCAGCCGTGTGAACCGCGCCTTGAATTATGGTGCAGGCGGTTACAAATCGGTTCTCGAAAAGCTTGAAGCAAAGAAAAATTCCGGGGAGACAAAATAATGGACGAAAACTACAGTTATTCGGGTTTTGCCAATGTCTATGATGCTCTCACAGGTGATGTGGAATACGAAAAAAGATGCGAATATCTTGAACAGCTTTTTCGCAAACATATGACCTCAAAGCCGGAGCTTGTGTGTGACCTGGGATGCGGAACGGGAACTGTGTGTTCAATACTTTCGAAAAAGGGTTACGATTGCATAGGAATAGACTCGTCTGACATGATGCTCGACATAGCACTCAGAAAGCCCGGAGCCGAAAAAATTCTATATCTCAATCAGGATATGTGTGAGTTTGAGCTGTATGGCACAGTCGATGTGTTTTTGAGTATGTTAGATAGCCTCAACTACATTCTTTCTCCTGAGGACCTTGACCAAATATTTGCCCTTGTCCGAAACTATCTCAATCCGGGCGGAGTGTTCATATTCGATGTTAACACATTTTTTAAATACGATAAGGTTTTGTCGGACAATACCTTTGTATTTGAAGAAAATGATGTTTTCTACACCTGGGAAAACAGCTTTGACGGAGAATATTGTGATTTCAGACTGAATTTTTTCTCAAAAAATCCCGATGGAAGCTATGAACGCACCATCGAGGAACATTCTCAGAGATTTCACACCATTGATGAAATTAAAAAAATCATAAACAAACACGGTCTTACTCTCGAAGCGGTTTATTCGGAGCTTTCCGAAGATGAGCCAAACGAGGATGACCAGAGAATTTTCTTTGTAGTCAAAAGCGAGCATGGGCCGAAAGGAATCTGAACATATCAAAAAATCCGCAGAAGCAATGGAGCGCATCTGCGGATTTTTGATTCTCTTAATCCCTGTATAAAACAAATTGAAATCAAAAAGTAACAAAAAATTTGTGGACAAACCGTAATTAATGTGATATAATTACCATACAGAGAGGAGATGTTATCTATGACCAAAAGAATTTTGAGTCTTGCTTTGATTGTTTTAATGATTTTTTCATGTTCGGCAGTGTGTGCCGATGACGAAATAATTCTTGCCGTCAACAACACTAAGCTTACTGCTCCGGTAGCGCCAATGCTGAAAGACGGCACAACTATGGTGCCTGTAGCAACAATATTCAGGGCAATCGGCTATAATGTTGAGTGGAATGAAGCAAACAAAAGCGTTATTGCCAATAACGGAGTTAAAACCATCATACTCACCGTTGACAAAAAAACAATGATTGTCGATTCAAGGATTATCAATCTTGATAAAGCTCCTTTCATTGAAAACGGTACAACCTTCGTGCCTGTGAGAGCGGTCTGTGATGCTCTCGATTGCGATGTTGACTGGAACGGTGAATACAGAGCAGTAATTATCACAACTGCTGACTATACCGGAGAGGTGTACAATCCTGCGAATGATCCCGATTTGAAAAAAGCAGAGGTTGAAGTAAATCCTCAGGAAAAACCGCCTGTATCCTCCGGTGATTCACAGGGGAATACAACCCTGCCTGAAACAACATACACACCGACAATCGATCCCGACCCTGTGTATTTCACAAAGGACAACGGAATGTTCACAACAGAGATTATTTCTCTTGTTAATGACCAGAGAGAGTTATACAATTGTCCCCGCCTCGTATATGACGAAGATGTTGCCGCAGTAGCCAATGACCATTCAAAGGAAATGGCAATGTACGATTACATAGGTCACTATTCATCAAACAATGAATATGATCCCTTTGACAGACTTGACCTTGCCAATATTTCATATATGAGTGCAGCCGAAAATCTTGCATCAGGGTTCACAAAGCCTGAGGATGTTGTAAATAGCTGGATGAAATCAGAAAAACACAAAAATGTTATTCTCAATCCTGAATTTACTCACATCGGCGTTGGCTATTCAATAGGTGGCTCCAACGGAACTTACTGGACAATGGTTGTTATTTCCAGATAAAATTACAAATAAAAAAGCTTACTGTGTCAATTGCATACAGTAGCCTTAGCAACCAACACTAAAGGCGTCTTCAGTGTTGGTTGCTAAGGCTAAGCTTTTCTTGTTTTAATCAGCTTTCACTGATTGTTGTTTTCAAAAAATATCTTTTTTCTGACTGTCTGAATGTCTTTGAAATTTGCTTCGTGAAATGAAGCTACGGCAGACAACAACAAATCAGGCTTTAAATTAAGCTTATTTCCTGCACTTATGGTACATACAAGCAGAAATTTATTATCTCCTGTTTTTGTAAGCTTCATTTCTTTTACAAAATCTTTAATATTAACCTCTTTCATGCCTCTTTTGGATTTTTTCTCAATAATAAATGATTCTTCCCTTTCAAAGGCATCGGTGTCAAAATCCTTGTCTGAGGTAAAGGCCATTTCATATTCTGCAAATTCAATCTCATAAAAATCGGGAAGATTTAAACGCCGTTGGGCAGAAATTATTTTAATCCCGTCAGGCATTGCATTGTCAAGATCGGAACATAATTTTTCTGTATCCATTTCATATTTCAGCTCAATGTCGAGCATTTCACATTCGCTGCTTACTCCAACAGGGCAGGGCAGACCTATGTTTAAAAGAATGTGAGGATTAAAACCCTGTGAGTATTTCACGGGGATTTTTGCTCTCTTAAAGCTTCTGTTCACACATCGGAGAAAGTCAAGATGAGAAATATATTTAACCGAATCACCTTTTGTGTAGGTTATCCGATATATAAATTTAGTTTCGATGCTCAAAGCAGACACCTCCTCCAAAACACATAGCTCCGCAGTTAGAGCATTTTTCTCTGCACTGGGGAGTGGTTGATGCAATTTCAGCTTTTTTGGCTTCTGAAACAAGGAATTCCTTTGTTACTCCAACATCAATCATATCCCAGGGGAGCACCTCGTCAAAGGAACGGCTTCTTGTATAGAAGAAAATGTCCATTCCGCATTCTTCGAATGCCTGATCCCATTTTTCCTGACAAAATTGGTCGCTCCAACCGTCAAAACGCACACCAAGCTCATGTGCCTTGATAAGAACCTTCGACAGACGGCGGTCACCTCTTGCAAAAACACCCTCCAAAACACTGACAGGTGCCTCGTGGTATGTGTAGCGTACCCGTTTGTCGTCCATAGCATCTTTCAATGCATATTGCTTTTCGTGAAGAGTGTCGCGGTCATCCTGCTTTGCCCACTGAAATGGAGTGAATGCCTTGGGAACAAAAGATGAAACCGAGGCGGTTATCCTGAGTCCGGGAGCTCTTTTTTCCTTTGGAACCGAAAGATACTGACGAACAACCTTTTTGGAAAGGTCGGCAATACCGCACACATCCTCAATTGTTTCAAAGGGAAGTCCCATCATAAAATACAGCTTGATTGAGCTGTAACCGCCTTCAAAAGCAGTTTTTGCCGCAGTAAGAAGGTCTTCTTCCGTAATGTTTTTGTTAATGACATCTCTCATTCTCTGAGTTCCTGCTTCAGGTGCAAAGGTGAGTGAGCTTTTTCTTACCTTCTGAACCTTTTCCATAAGCTCCATCGAGAATGAATCAAGACGAAGGGAGGGGAGAGAAAGTGAAATGCTTTCTTTTTCGGTTATGTCTAAAAGTCCGTCGGTAAATTCCTTCAAATGGGAATAGTCGCTTGTGGAAAGGGAAGAAAGGCTTATTTCTTCATATCCGGTAGAATCTATGAGCTTTTGTGCACAGTCCAGAAGCGTGCCCGGCTTTTTCTCGCGGACAGGGCGGTAAATCATACCTGCCTGACAAAAACGGCAGCCCCTGAGACAACCTCTGAAAATTTCCAGCATAATTCTGTCGTGTACAATTTCAATAAACGGCACAACAAATTTGTCGGGATAGTACACCTTGTCCAGGTCTTTTATAATTCTTTTTCTTACCTTTTTCGGCACAAAATCATATTTGGTGTCGATTGACCCTACAGTGCCGTCATCATTGTAAGATATTTCATAAAACGAAGGAACATATATACCTTCAATTTTCGATATTTTTTTGAGAAAATCAAATCTTGAACCTTTTTCCTTTTTCCATTCCTTGTAAGCATCAATCACTTCGAGATTGACTTCTTCACCTTCGCCCAGAATATAGAAATCGGAAAAATCAGCAAGAGCTTCTGCACTGAAAGCACAAGGACCTCCCATGCACACAAAGGGGTCATTTTCACCTCTGTCTTTTGCCAGAATAGGCACCTTGGCAAGGTCAAGCATATTGATAATGTTTGAATAGCACATTTCATACTGGAGTGTGAATCCGAGAAAATCAAAATCCTTTATTGCATCCATAGACTCAAGACCGTAGAGAGGAATATCTGCTTTTCTCATTTCCTCTTCCATATCAATCCAGGGAGCAAAAACCCTTTCACACCACACATCGTCTCTTTCGTTCATAAGAGAATACAATATTTTCATACCCAGATGCGACATACCCACTTCATACACATCGGCAAAACAAAAGGCAAAGCGCACCATATCTTCTGAAACGGTTTTCACCACGGAATTGAGCTCGCCGCCTGTGTATCTTGCGGGTTTTTCCACAAATGGCAATATGTTTTCTATCTGTTGTTTGAGCATAGTTAAGCTTCCTTTCGGGATCTACGCCGTAAATATCCGGCAATCATCTGATATATTGTATCATTTTTTTTCATATTTAGCAATAGCTTTTTAACAAACAATAAATAATTCTTGCACTATTGTATTTTTTATGGTAAAATGAAAAATACTTGTGGCATGAAATGCTGCTTTTAAGGATAATTTATGGAGGTTAGACATTATGAATTTTATCGAAGGCTTTATTTCTGATGCAAACAATGCATTGTATAGCTATATTCTGATAATTCTCCTTGTTTTGGGCGGACTGTATTTTACATTTCGCACAAAATTTGTTCAGTTCAGACTTTTCGGCGAACAGTTCAGGGTAATTGGCGAAAAACCCGGTGATAAAGACGGGGTATCCTCTTTTCAGGCTCTAATGGTTTCAACGGCATCACGAGTCGGAACCGGAAACATCATCGGCGTGTCAACAGCCCTTTGTCTTGGTGGCTTTGGTTCAGTTTTCTGGATGTGGGTGATTGCCCTCATCGGATGTGCATCGGCTTTCTATGAAAGCACCCTTGCTCAGATTTTCAAAAAGAAAGGTACGGACGGATGCTATGGCGGTCCTGCATATTACATCGAGGCAGCCTTTGGAAACAGACCTCTTGCAATTGTGTTCTCTGTTTTTCTCATTCTTACCTATGGTTTCGGGTTTAATATGCTTGCGTCCTACAATCTCCAGTCCACCTTCGCTCCCTATGGCTTCTATTCACCCGAGCATACACCTTGGATAATAGGTGCCATTGTGGCTCTCATTGTGTGCTATTGTCTTGTGGGAGGTGGAAAGAGAATTATCCGTGTTACAAATCTCATGGTGCCTGTTATGGGACTTTTGTATGTAGTTGTTGCACTGTTGGTTGTTGTTATCAATGCAAGGCTTCTGCCTTCGGTTTTTGCCGGGATATTCGAAGAAGCTTTTGATTTTAAAGCCATCTTTGGTGGATTCAGCGGCTCTTGCGTAATGTATGGCATAAAAAGAGGACTTTTCAGTAATGAAGCCGGTGTAGGTTCTGCTCCCAATGCATCTGCCTCGGCACAGGTTTCCCATCCTGTAAAACAGGGACTTGTTCAGATGTTTTCGGTGTTTCTTGACACAATTGTTATTTGTTCAGCAACCGCATTTATGTGTATGTGTTCGGGAGTTGAGCCCACAGAGGCATTGTCAGGTGCACCTTATGTGCAGAAATCTCTCGAAGTGACTTTCGGAAGTGCCGGCCCCATATTTATCACAGTGGCAATGATTCTTTTTGCTTTCACAACACTTCTTGGCAATCTTTACTATGTTGATAAAGCCATTATTCACATTTTCAAAAAGACTCCCGGCAAGCTTGCAAGCTATGTTATATATGTTATATTTTCACTTGTAATATTTGTTGGTGCAGGCATCAGTGCAGATTTTCTGTGGAATGTTGCAGACCTTACAATGGGTGCAATGACAATTATCAATATGCCTGTTATATTCATTCTTGGAAAGTATGTCATAAAGGCTCTTAAGGATTATGAAGCTCAAAGAAAATCGGGTGCAGATCCTGTGTTTAAATCAAAAGATATTGGCCTTGAAGACAAAACAGATTGCTGGAAATAAAAACGGATATCCTCGTTTCATCGGTATTTGATGTTATTTATTTACTTATTACCGGTTCATCGTGGTTATAATTGAAATATAAATGCGGCGGTTCAGGCTCTGTCTGAACCGCTTTTTTCTTGACTTTTGTTAATAAATGTTGTACACTGTATTTGTAGAATTATTTAAACTAGCGGAGGTATGGAATATGGTGTGCAGAGTGTGCAAAAAAGAGCTTTCGGCTCCGGTGTGTTCCTTTTGCGGTGAAGACAATACACAATGGATAAATTCAATGCGTAACGAACAAATAACTCCGGATTTATCATATGAAAGCCAAACATCAGAAAAAAAGGAAAAGACTGAATCCAGGGTCGGAGAAAAAAAGGTTAAAAAATATAAATTGGAATATAAAAAGCTTTTCAGACTTATTATTGTCATAGCCATACTCGCACTTGTGATTTTTGGAATAGTAAAGCTTTTTTCAGGAAGAAATTCAAAGCCTGTTGTTCACTACAAACCCATGTTTTCCTCAGATATGCTCGCTGTGTGTGCAGACGGTGAATGGGGATACATTAAAAAAGACGGATTTGAAAGCTTTGCTGTTTCTCCCCAGTTTCTTGCAGTAACTGAATATTATGGTGATTTTGCCTTTGTGTGCATAGATGGCAAATATGCCCTTATCAACAAAATGGGACAGCTTCTTTGTGAGCCTAAGTATGAGTCCTTCGGCTCTGTTTCAGACAATGGCTACATTGCAGTGGAATACGAGGGCAAATGGGGCTACATAAAGGAAGACACCAGCTACATCATCGAACCCAAGTTTTCAACTGCTGCCCCCTTTACCTCTCACCGTATGGCGGCGGTTTCTGTAAACGGAGCCTACGGCTACATCGGTGAAGACGGAGAATATACAATTGCTCCCCAGTTTGAACTTGCACTTGATTTCACAGATGACGGTCTTGCGGCGATTAAAACAGGCGGTCTCTGGGGATATATAGACACCGAGGGTAATGCTGTAATTGAGCCAATGTTTGAAGAAGCACATCCCTTTAAAAACGGAAATGCAACAGTAAAAATTCATGGAGATTACGGCATAATTGATAAAAACGGAAATTTTGTCATTGAACCGCAATTTGAAAAATATTTTGCTTTTGATGATTCCGGAATCGCAAGAGTATGTGTCGGAACAAAATACGGTTATATCAACAAAGAAGGTGTGTTTGTAATCAATCCTGCATACAGAGACCTTGGAAGCTTCGAAGGAAAACCTCTTACCTTTGCTGCAAGAGGAGACGGAAAATACGGATTCATCAACAATGAAGGCGTTTTCGCCATTGAACCCACCTATGATGCCGCAGGCGAATTTGCCCACGGGCTTGCACCCGTAAAGGAAGACGACCTCTGGGGCTATGTAAACGAAGCCGGAGAACAGGTTATCACACCTCAGTATCTCACAGCCACAGCCTTCTATGAAGAAGGCTATGCGGTGTGCACCGAGGTTTCGGGAAATGTTGTTATTATCAACACTTCCGGAGACAAAATGATAGATTCTTCCATGAATCTTATGGCAGTGATGACAAAATAAAATATTCTCTGAATTACGGAGGAATGTAATATGAAATGTCCAAATTGCAACACCGAATCTAACGGACAAAAATGGTGCCCGGGCTGCGGAATCCAGCTTGAAATGGATGATATTGTCACCCCCGACTATGAAATCACATTTGATGAAGATAAAGACTTACCCGATGAAGAAACAGATTCTTTGAATGAAGAATCCTCTTTTGAGTATGAATCCTATTCAACAGATTCATCAAAGGCTTTGAAAATCGTTCTTGGGGTAATTCTGGGAATCGGATTTTTGTTGATGATTGTGGTAATTCTGATGAAAGTGGGAATAATAGGCGGTACGGACAAGACAGAAGATGTTTCAAGCTCTTCGGAGCAAACTGTGCTTGAACAGGAAAACATTGAAAACCTGCAGAAAAAAGGAAAGACCTATCTTTCAATTGGCGATTATGAATCAGCAGAAGCTGTGTATAAAGCGATTATAGAGACCGATGTATCAAACAGAGAAGCAACACTTCTCTATCAGATTGTATATAACTATAACCGTGCATGCAAAAAGCTTGAAACAAAAAAATATGAAGATGCAAGAGTCTTTTTCGACAAAATCCCACTCGACTATATGGACTATCCCATAAGTGATGATGTTGAAAACCTTGAAGATGAAATAACAGCCTTCGAAACAAATGCCAGAACCTTTGAAAAGGTGGAACAGTATATGAGCAAGGAGGATTATGAAAGTGCTTCAGATTCAATCGGACTTCTGAACGCTGAATATCTGACAGCTTCTGAACTTGACATACTTTCCGGATATAAAAAGGAAATTGAAGATTACGAAGACAGAAAAACCAAAGAAAAATCAGAGGTTGACAATTCCGACAACAAATTTGGCACCAAGGAAGCCGAAACCTTTATAACTGCCTATTGCAAAGCCATGGTTTCAGCTATAAATTCAGGTGATTTCAAGCTTGTTTCCGACTACCTTAAAGGTGATTTATATAGCAAGCAGAAAAAACTGGTGGAATCCTGCTATAAAGATGGAATAACCGAAGATTTTGAGTTTTTAAAAATAAAATCTTTAAGTAAAGAGTCTGACAGTCTTTGGAAGGTAAAGGTTTCCGAAGGTGAAACCATACATTATGCAGACGGCACCGAATCGGCTAAGACCTTTAGCTGGATATACACGGTTGAGTCAATAGACGGAAAATACTATATTACCAAAATAGAATAAATGTAGCCTTAACGAACGACACAACAGGCGGTTTAAGGTGTCTTCAGTGTTGGATGTTAAGGCTATGGCTAAAATAAAAAGCGGATATTTCGGATTACTGAAAATCCGTTTTTTGACAGTTTGAGAAACAAAGCATCAAGATTAGTTGTTCCAATACACATAGAAATGAATGGAGAATGTTTATGAAATCGGAATATGAACAGCTCAAAAAAACCATCAGTTATCACAGCCACAAATACTATGTACTCGATAAACCTGAAATAACAGATGAAGAATATGACAAAATGATGAGACGGCTTCTTGAAATAGAAGCACAAAATCCCTCATGGATAAGCAGTGATTCTCCTTCTCAGAAAATTGGCGGCACAGTGCTTTCGGGCTTTGAAACAGTAACTCATGCAGTTAAAATGCAAAGTCTTCAGGATGCCTTCAGCTTTGACGAACTCAGGGAGTTTGACAACCGTGTAACCTCTTCGCTTGGGAGAAAATGCGGCTATTGTGTCGAACACAAAATAGACGGACTTTCCGTTTCGCTTGAATATCGTAATTCTGTTTTTGTAAGAGGCTCAACAAGAGGAGACGGGAGTGTGGGCGAGGATGTTACGGAAAACCTTAAAACAGTAATGTCAATACCTCTCAGGCTCAATGTGGATGTCGACTATCTTGAGGTCAGAGGTGAGGTTTTTATCCCCAAAAAAATGTTTGAAAAAATTAATGCCGAAAGAGAACTGAATGGTGAGCAGACCTTTGCCAATCCCCGAAATGCTGCGGCGGGTTCTCTTCGTCAACTGGATTCTTCGGTTGCGGCAAAACGGGGGCTTGACATTTTTGTATTCAACATTCAGCAAATTGAGGGTGTGGAAATAACCAGCCACATTGAGGGTCTTCGCTTTTTAAGAAAAGCCGGATTTAAAGTGATTTTAAATGACAGAGTATTTGATGATATTGAAGAGGCAATAGCCGAAGTGGACAGAATCGGCAGCGAAAGAGAAGGTCTGCCTTTCGACATTGACGGTGCGGTTATAAAGGCCAATTTGCTTTCCGACCGTGATATTCTTGGTTCGACAGCCAAAACTCCCAAATGGGCAATTGCTTATAAATATCCTGCCGAAAAGAAAAAAACAAAAATCCGCGCCATAACCGTTCAGGTTGGAAGAACAGGTGTGCTTACACCAAATGCAGAATTTGACACTGTAGCCCTTGCAGGCACCTTTGTGAGCCGTGCCACACTTCACAATATGGATTATATCCGGGAAAAGGATATAAGAATCGGTGACACCGTGATTGTGTATAAGGCAGGGGATATTATTCCTGAGGTTCTCAGTGTTGTCACCGATGACCGTGACGGAACAGAAACTGTGTTTGAAATGCCAATGCTTTGCCCTGCCTGTGGTTGTGCGGTTCACCGTGATGACGGCGAAGCTGCTTATCGTTGCACCGGAGCAGACTGTCCGGCACAGCTTGAAAGAAACATAACCCATTTTGTTTCAAGAGATGCCATGGATATTGACAGAATGGGACCGTCCATTGTGTCACAGCTTCTTGAAAAGGGACACATAAAAAACAGTGCAGATATTTACTATCTCGATTCGGAAACTATTGCATCTATGGACAAAATGGGACAAAAGAGTGCCGAAAATCTTATGAAAGCAATAGAAAAATCCAAGTCAAATGACCTTTCAAAGCTCATATACGCTCTCGGAATAAGACACATCGGACTCGGTGCCGCAAGACTTATTTCAGCCAAGCTTAAAAATATTGAAAGCTTTTTCACTACTGATGTTGAAACCCTTTCGTCAATAGATGATGTTGGAAAGGTAATGGCAGAGAGTGTTGTAGAATTTTTCGCACAACCCCATGTGAGAGAAATGATTGACCGTATGAAAGGGGCAGGTGTGAATATGGATTTTGAAGAAGAAGAAAAAACGAGCAGTGTTTTTGATGGAATGACCTTTGTCATAACAGGAACTCTCCCCACAATGGGCAGAAAAGAAGCCGCCGCTCTTATTGAAGCCAACGGCGGCAAGGTGTCGGGAAGTGTATCTAAAAAAACAAGCATAGTTCTTGCAGGTGAGGAAGCCGGAAGCAAGCTCGACAAAGCAAATGAGCTTGGAATCAGAGTCATAGACGAGGACGAGCTTCTCGCTATGCTAGTTAAAAATAGTCAGTAATACAACTAAAAGTGCAAAGTTCAGATACGAGAAAAACAAAATGTATTCTCTTGATTTTACTTTTTCACATTTGCTTATGTAACGGTAAGATATAAGGCTTGCCATTGAGGCAATAAGTGTGCCCAGACCACCGATGTTTGTTCCGAGTATCAGACCTCTTGCATCATTTGTGAATGATGCAAGCATTGCGGCGGCAGGCACATTGCTGATAACCTGACTTAAAATTGCCGAAAAAGCAATTTCTCTGCCATAAAGCAATTTGCTCACGGTGGTGTTTACAAGCTCAATCCGTGCCATGTTTCCCACAAAAACAAAGAAGCAGACGAAGGTTATCAGAAGAATGTAGTCAGCTTTGGCAAAAAGTGATTTATCCTTGATGAAGACAATCACACAAATAATTGCAAGAGATATGTACCATGGAATGGTGCCGAGCACCGAAAGGATACATATTGCAAAGAGCATAATGTAAACAATCAGCGACGCCTTGTTGAGTGCGGAGATGCCGGTACTTTCTTCTTTAATCAACCGTTCTCCTTTTCTTACGCACAAAAGGGCACATATCAAAGCAAAACACACGGCGGTGAGTGGAAGGGTGATTTCAAAAAATTCCCCGATTGTCATCGAATAATATGAATACAAAAACAAATTCTGCGGATTTCCAACCGGTGTTGAAAGACTGCCGAGATTTGCGGCAATTGTCTCCAGTGTTACCGCAAAGATAATGCTTTTTTTATTTTGATTTTTCAAAAGCTCAAGAGAAAAGGGCACAAATGTAATGAGAGCAACATCGTTTGTTATAAGGGCAGAAGAAAAGAAGCAAAGAAGGGTAAGAACGGCAATTATTGTTTTTTCGCTTTTGACTTTTAAGGTGAGCTTTTCTGTTGCAACCTCAAAAAGCCCCGATGCTTTGAGTCCTGCAACAACAAGCATAAGTGCAAAAAGTATTCCGAGAACTTCAAAATTGCAATATGAAATGTAGTGCAGGTCAGGATGCACGAAGAAACAAGAAAGTAAAGCTAAAACTGCGGCAACCGACAAAACAGGTTCATTTTTAAAGAAACAAAGAATTTTATTCATAGTAGTCTCCAAAGGTTTATTTTGCATTTGTAACACAAGGATGATTATAGAATGAAAAACCCTGAATGTCAATACAATTTGATAAATGGTGAATAATTATGTCAGAAAATTGTGAATTAAAAATAATAGCGCGAATATATAATAAATATACCGGAAAATTCGGTATCCCCCGTCAGAGCGGCATTGGCAAGGGAGTAATGTCGGAAATTGTTTTTGAAAAAGAATACCGTTTTGAGGAAGCCCTTCGGGGGATTGAAGATTATTCTCATCTTTGGCTCCTGTGGCAGTTTTCAGAATCCTTAAGAGATGACTGGCGTCCAACTGTTCGACCGCCCAGACTTGGCGGCAACAAAAGGGTGGGGGTGTTTGCTACCCGTTCTCCCTTTCGGCCAAATTCAATAGGCTTGTCAAGTGTGAAGCTTGAAGAGGTAAAAAAGCTGCCAGGCAAAGGATGTGTACTAATCGTAAGCGGAGCAGATTTGCAAAACGGAACACCGATTTTCGACATAAAGCCGTATCTTGCCTATACAGATTCTCACCCCGATGCAATTGGCGGCTTTGCCGATGATGTCAGAGATTACCGTCTTGAGGTTGTTATTCCGCCGGAATTTCTCACTCTTATAAAGTGCGAAGACCGAAATGATATATATTCTATTCTTGAAAATGATCCCCGTCCATCGTATCATCTTCATCCTGAAAGGGAATACGGATTTGAATTTGGTGAATATGAAATAAAATTCGTTGTGAAGGATGGGGTTTTAACAGTTACAAATATAGCCTTAAATGACGACCGGTGAGTCGTATTTGCCAATTATAAATAAAAAGCATTCTAAAAAATGATATATTTTATTGAAAAAATATATAAAAAAACACTTGAAATTTTCAAATTGATATGATATAATACTTAAGTGCTCTTGAGCAGAGTCCAATTTTCGGACCTTTAGCTCAGTTGGCTAGAGCCACCGGCTCATATCCGGTTGGTCCGGGGTTCGAGTCCCTGAAGGTCCATTAACAAAAAAAGAACACCTGCATGGTGTTCTTTTTTTGTTGGCGGAGCTTCGGGGGCTCGAACCCTGAGAGGGTTTTTGCGTTTAGAAAAACAGTCCGGTGGACTGTTTTT
>JAZNUS010000045.1:0-7423 GCA_045592485.1 Clostridia bacterium
ATCATCACGCTTTTTGGCGGAGATGTAGGGATTTGAACCCTAGCGCCGGCAAAACCGACCTACCGGATTTCGAATCCGGACCCTTCAACCACTTGGGTACATCTCCAGGTATGTTTGAACTCCGATTTGACGGAGAAAAAAACGAGCAAATTATAAAATTTTGTTAGAAAAATGTTAGAAATGGCTAGAAAAACCGCTAGATAAGGGTGTAAAAACAAGGTTTGAACCTCGCTTAAACCCGCACAGTTAAGCCATTTGTTAGGGTATAGTTACATTGTAACCGAGGGGATTTCGAGTCAATTCCATTATGATTGTCTATACAATATCTTAAACATTAATCTATAAGCAACAAAAGATATTATACTATAAAAAAATCGATTTGTAAATACCAAAATTCAAAAATTTTTATTTAATCTCAAATATTTCATTTTTTTCATTGTCAATATTCCGATTATATTCATTCATTTAACAAATACTAATTAACGGTGATTTGAGTAATGATTCGGAGCATGAAAAAAAGAATAAAATTCATTATTTTTATCCTGTTAATTTTAATATCATACATTACGCTCAGAATAATCAGTTTTAATGAGGTACGGGAAATGTCAATTGACACAGCAGACAAAATTTTGAATTCCGCAAATACTTTGTCATTAACTGCAGGCATCAATTTATTTGTGTCCGGTGACAGAACCATTGTTATTTCTAATTCGGATAGCCTCAATGCCACAATAAGTTATAATCCAAGTCACAAAAGGGTGGAGGCTTTGCTGGAAAATAAATCCGGGCATAAATCTGAAGTTCGGGCATTCTACAGTATAAAAGAAACCGGAATCTCCATCGAGGAAAATGCAGAGAAATTCTATACCGTTGATAACCGGAAAAATAATAGCGTTGGAAATTTGATTACTTCTCTTACCAGTAAAAAAACAGGTACTTTACTGAAATGTCTTACAGATAACTTTCCGGGGAAGCTTACTGACGAAATGTACAAGCTTAAAGAGGTAATCTTTGAAAACAGAAGTGAAATCACAATTCGGTGCCTGCGACTTGTTTTATCATCTGAAATCAGAAAATCTAAAAGCAGTATGACCGGCGATACAATTTATTCAGTCGCAATCCCCTGTAAACATATTAAAAAAACAATATCTGAGTTTGTGTGTGAAAAAAACGGGTTTACGCCTTTTGCAGTGTCGGCAAGTAAAAATGCTTTATCGAAGCTTGGTAACGGTGATGTAGATATTGTTTTAAATGGAAAAGAAGGCGTTGCAAACAAGCTTGAAATAAGTGTTCCAACAGTTTTTGGCAGATACATTGTAAAAACAGCTTTTTCTTCCGACGGTCAGTTGTCTAAGATTTCAGTATTTAAGACACTACCGAATAAAGAAATTTTTTTAGTGAAATTTTTTGACAGTGAAGAAAGTTTCAATAAAAAAGAGTCTGATTTCAGATTTTGCACAAGCTATCAAAATTCAAAAATCAAAAAGAATTTCAAGCTTTTTGAGGCACGCTTTTCCGGAAAAAAATACCTTCTTGAAAAGATAGTTGATTCAGAGGGGGAAAGCTTTGAACTTAAAGACCTTTCAAATGAAAAAAATGTTTGCACAATCAGATTTTCCAAAAATTCGGGCTCTGAAATTAATATTGTTCAAAAAGAAAGCCTGTATGAGGCGAGGCTTGATAAGGTTATTGAAATAGGAAACACTGTTGAGAAAATCTTTGAATAATTTCTGAAAGTTCATTTTTGTCAAATTGTTGTTTTTGAGAAGAATTTGTCATATTTATTCGTTTAAATTTACATTTGACATTTTTTTAGAATCAGGTAAAATATAAAGATGTGGTAAAAATTACAAATGAAAGCCGGGGATTTTTATTCCTTGGACAAATGGAGAATAATATGGAACAGAATGAAAAATCAAAAATGCTTGGTACAATGAAAATGTCAAAACTGGTGCCAAAGGTTTCGGTGCCTATAATGTTCAGCCTTCTGATTCAGGCTTTGTATAACATTATTGACAGTATTTTTGTTGCACAGTACAGCGGAAAAGCTCTTACGGCAGTGTCGTTGGCTTTTCCCATTCAAATGCTTATGATTGCCGTGTCAACAGGACTCGGAACAGGTATTAACAGTGTTGTTTCACGAAAACTTGGTGAGCGTCAGTCCCATGATGCCCGCATTTCTGCCGGCAACGGTGTTTTTCTTGAATTTATGGGCTTTGTGCTGTTTTTTGTTTTCGGAGTGTTCTTTGCAAAAAGTACATTCAATCTTCTCACTCCCGATGAAACACTCAGAGAGCTTGGCGGCTCATATCTGAGCATAGTGTGTAGCTGGAGTGTTGGTCTTTTTATGGCAATTTCCTTTGAAAGACTGATGCAGTGTACAGGTAACACGGTTTTATCGATGACAACACAAATTACCGGTGCCATAACAAACATAATTCTTGACCCGATTATGATTTTTGGTTATTTCGGTTGTCCGCAGATGGGTGTAGCCGGTGCGGCCTATGCAACGATTATCGGACAGTGCGTGAGTATGGTTTTAGGATTTGCTCTCAATCAGATTAAAAATGTTGAACTGAGGCTTTCTTTCAGATATTTCAAACCATGTGTAAAAACCATAAAGGACATACTTGCCGTTGGAGTTCCCAGCATCATTATGCAGTCAATTTCAACGGTTATGAACCTGACATTCAATGCAATTCTTATAGGCTATGGTGAAGCGGCTGTGAGTGTTTTGGGAATATATTTCAAATTGCAGTCATTTGTCTTTATGCCTGTGTTCGGACTTGGCAACGGAATGATTCCCATAGTTGGTTACAATTATGGGGCAAAGCATAAAGAAAGAGTATATTCTGCAGTAAAAACTGCCCTTGGCTGGGCTCTTGTTATTATGGCGTGCGGAACGGTAATCTTTCTCGCATTTCCCGAAATTCTGCTTTCGCTTTTTGAATCGGGCGAATCGGGTGAAATCACACGAATAGGTGTTGTTGCTCTGAGGACAATTTGTGTTCATTTTGTTTTTGCCGCAATCGGAATTACACTAAGTACAGTGTTTCAGGCAATTGGAAAGGGCGTGTACAGCATGATACTCAGCTTGTGCCGTCAGCTTGTTATTCTTGTTCCGTCAGCCTGGATTCTTTCAAGTCTGGGCGGCCTCAATGCGGTGTGGTGGAGCTTTGTGATAGCAGAAGGAGTTTCATTGGTTATTTGTCTTGTGATGTACAGACATGTTGACCGCAGAATTTTCAAATGGATGTAAGTGAAAAATCGTAAAAGGAACATTCCGGGAAAACGGAATGTTCCTTTTTAAATCAGAAAACATCGCCTAAAAGCAAAAACGCAATAATGACAAGCATAACAGGGTCATTATTGTCAGAATCCCAAAGCAAAAACAGCAGAATCCCAATAAGTATCAGGTCGTCAAGCTCAAATGGCAGGCCCGGTAAGCCGCTGCGCAAATTGTTGTTGACTGCTGTGATTGCCACATTGTCAGAAAATTCCCGATTTTCTTCGGGATTCACTTCGCCGTTTGCAGTCTGCACTGAGGTATCCTTGGGAACAATTATTTCACCGGGATCAATGTCCTTCCTTACTCGTCCGTATCCGTCATAATATCTTTTATACACAAATTCACTTCCCGAAACAGAAATTACAATTCCTTGAATATAGATGTCATTTGTGATATTTTAAGCATTTTTATTGCCTTGTCTATGTTTGAAGACCTCGACTGGCGCATGTAGGGCTTTAAAGCATTTAAGAGGTTTATTCTTTTGTCAGAACCGTTGTTTACCCTTGAAAGTACATTTTTTATATTGCTCACAAATTCATCGTCTTCCGAATTTGATTCTTCAGAGGATTCATTTCCTGAATTGCCGCCACCGATGAGAGATGAAAACATATTCATAGCCTCCGGATTTGACAAAAGAGATTTTATTTTATCTCCAAGTTCATCTGCCATATTAAAACCTCCTATTTAAGATAATCATTTATTTTGCGCAGTAGCGAAGGGTTTTTGCTGATGATGTCAATGAGTTCAGCATCAGACATAGACATCATTTTGTCTGCCACAATTCCAAGTCCCATTGACCTGAGTTTTTTTGCGGCAGCATTTTTGTCGATTCCCGACAACCTTTTTTTCAGCTCCCCCTTATCCATTGAGAGCAAATCCCTTGGATTTTTACCGGATTTATTAATCATATCCTTGAGCATATCCGAGCTCTTGTTCATATCCATAACGACTCATCCTTTCGCTAAATTATATGCACACTTATTCAAAAATGTGTTAAAAACATTATCTTTTGACATAATAAAAGCGGAGGTTGAAATTATGTGCGGAATAGTTGGTTATGTTGGTAGTGAAAATTGCATTCCCGCAGTGACAGAGGCTATGGAAAGGCTTGAATACCGGGGATATGATTCAATGGGTATTGCAGTGTCTGACGGGAAAAGAGTATTGGTGAAAAAAACAGTTGGAAAATTTAAAAAGTTTATGAATGCCATAGAAACAGACGAAATTTTTTCGGGCAGTATCGCAATCGGCCACACAAGATGGGCTACTCATGGTAAACCCTGTGTTACAAATGCCCATCCTCACGAGGGTAAGCATTTTGTTATGGTGCACAACGGAATAATAGAAAATTTTGAAAGTCTGAAAGAAAGATTTCTCAGCACAGAGGTTTTTGAAAGTGATACGGATACCGAGGTTGCCCTGAAGCTTCTCGAAGTGTTTTATAAAACTTCGAAGAATGTGTCCTCTGCCATAAGAATGCTGTTTGATGTTTTGGAAGGTTCATATGCTTTTTGTATTATGGACAAGAAAAATCCGGAAGCTTTGTATGCGGTAAAAAATAAATCACCGCTTTTGATAGGCAGCGGCAACGGATTCAATATGGTTGGAAGTGATGTTAATGCAATGGCAGAAAAAGTATCACATTTTTTTGATATGAAGGACAAAGAATATGCCATTGTAACCCGGGATAACATAGAGATATATTCTCATTCGGGCGAGAAAAAAATCAGAATGCCCTTTGAGGCAGAGTTTAGCAGGGAAGAAAGCGGAAAAGGGACATATCCTCACTATATGCTTAAGGAAATTGAGCAACAGCCGGCAGTTGTGCGAAAACTTGCTGAAACTTTTGTAAATGAAAAAGGGGAAATGATATTTGATTCATTGTTGATTTCAGAACTAAAAAAATGCGACAGAATATACATTGTTGCTTGTGGAACGAGCTACCACAGTGCGCTTATGGGGAAAATGTATTTTGAAAAAATATCGGGCATAGGAGCCGAAGCGGTAATGGCAGGGGAGTTTACAAGTCTAAGTAGTGTTATTTGTGAAAATCCGTTCTTTATTTTCATATCCCAGAGCGGAGAAACGGCTGACTGTCTTTCGGCACTGTCAGTGGTTAAAAAATCAGGTTATCCCACACTTTCCGTAACTAATTCAAAAATGTCAGGACTTTCAAGAAGCACTGATTTTACCCTTTGGGTTGATGCAGGGCAGGAGATTTCTGTTGCATCAACAAAGGCATATACCGCACAGGCTTTAATGATGTATTTGCTTTCAAATGCGGTTTCCGGTAAAAAGAACTTAAATATCGGAAAAGAGCTGAAGCTTTGCAGTGCTGCGTTGGATAATGTGTGTAAAAACAAAGAAGTTTTCCGAAAGATAGTGCAAACTCATTTGAAAAATGTATCTGCAGTTTTTTATATGGGCAAAGGTGCAGATTATTATGCATCACTTGAAGGAGCATTAAAGCTTAAGGAAATATCCTATATACAAACAACAGGTATAGCGGCTTCTGAGCTTAAGCATGGTACTCTTGCTCTTATGGAGGACGGAGTAGCGGTGTTTGCGTTTGTTACTCAGGGCGATTATGAAGGCAGTATCCGTTCAAATATCAATGAAGTGTTGTCACGGGGGGCAAAGGTGTGTGTGATATCTACGGACACGCTTTGCAGGGATGGTGATGCATTCTCATTTCATGATACAAATGAGTTTGTTTCACCGATTATTGCGGTTGTTTGTTCACAGTATATTGCTTATTTCACTGCCCTTGATAGAGGACTTGATATAGACCGTCCCAGAAATCTTGCAAAATCTGTTACAGTAGAATAGCTTTAACAACCAAACCGATAAGGCTAGTGTGAAATTGAAATTTATCGGGGTGTTTAACACAAGGACATTGTAGGGGCGATTCACGAATCCCCCGTAAGATATCTGCCATTTGCGGGCGATTGGTGTCTTGCCCCTACAACACATTTGAACAATTTGCTTTCGATCTCCCCGATAACCCCCAATTTATCTTGCTTTTTTTATAGATATATTGTATTATGATATTGACAAATATGTACCGGGGAGTGATTCTATGTCAAAACATCCCAATCAAAAATTAAAGCTTCTTTTTCTTGCAAGGATTTTTACTGAAAAGACTGATGAAAATCATCCTATAACCATGTCTGATATTATATCTGAGCTTGAAAAATCCGACATTCATGCAGAGCGAAAAAGTCTTTACGATGACTTTGAACAGCTCAACCTTTTCGGAATGGACATTTGTAAAACAGGCGGAAGGATACCGGGCTATTTCAATGCTTCCTCGGAATTTGAACTGGCTGAGCTAAAGCTTTTGACCGATGCTGTTGAATCAGCAAAATTCATTTCCCGGAAAAAGAGTATTGAGCTCATAGGGAAACTGGAAAAGCTTACAAGTGTACATAATGCAAAAAAGCTTCACCGTCAGGTTTATGTCTCAAATCGTGTGAAAACTCTTAATGAGCAGATTTATTATAATGTCGATAAAATTCACGATGCAATAGCAGAGAATAAAAAAATTTCATTTAAATATTTTGACTATACAATCGAAAAAGAAAAGAAATATCGCAAAAATGGAGAGCTATATATTGAATCACCCATTTCCCTTATGTGGGACGACGAAAATTACTATCTTGTCGCCTACAATTCCAAACATAGTGCTTTTGTCCATTATCGTGTGGAC
Organism: Clostridia bacterium; assembly: GCA_045592485.1. GTDB lineage: Bacteria > Bacillota > Clostridia > UMGS1810 > UMGS1810 > RGIG1828. Next base: position 6,999 of record JAZNUS010000045.1, read on the forward strand.
CGTATGGAAGGGATATCGGTGCGTGATGAGCAACGGGAGGGGACAGATAACGATTTTGACCCCGCATCTTATGCACGCAAAATATTTTCTATGTTTTCGGGTGAGGAAAAGCTTGTAAAAATGAGATTTGTTAATTCGCTTATTAATGTGGTTTTTGACACCTTTGGAATGGATGTAACCCCATTTAAAGATGGTGAAGATCATTTTATTGTAACTGCAAATGTGTCGGTGAGCCATCAGTTTTTCGGTTGGATTGCATCCCTTGGCGGAAGAGCAGAGATTCTTTCACCGGATGTTAAAGAAGAATTTGTTAAAATGATTAAAGAAGTTATTGGTAATTGAATCGGGGTTTTGCTGTGCTTTCCATTGAACAGAGCACACAGGTGTGCGAATGTGAAATGATGAAAGCGCACATGTCAAAACTT
>JAZNUS010000046.1:0-2865 GCA_045592485.1 Clostridia bacterium
GAAGAAAAACCGGAAGAAAAACCTGTTACCGAGCCCGAACAGAAAGAGCCGGAGCCGCAGGAACCGGAGGAACCCGAAAAAGAGCCTGAAAAGGAATCAGGCGGCAATGCAGGTTTTCTTGTTGTAATTCTGCTTCTTGCAGGTGCGGCAGGCGTAGGCGCTTACTATTACAAGGTTGTACTGCCGAAAAAGAAACTTGAACAGGCTGACGACTTGGAAGATTTTGAGTTTGAGGAATACGATGAGGACGACACCGAAGATACAGAGCTTGACGAAACTGACGACAAGGAATATTCGGAAAATATAGAGAATGAATAAGTCGTAGTATCATATTTCTGTTGTTTCGTCAATGGACAAAGGGGGTGATTTATGATATAATACTTTTATAAAATTCAAAGAGGTAATTCTATATGTGTAAGTGTATATATTGCAATTCAAGTGACAATCTAACAGTATCAGATATAATTCCATTTGCTCTTACGGGTGCAAAAGTAACAAAAAAGTTTGTGTGTAAAACGCATAACGCTTTTACTAATGATAACTTTGAAAAAGATATTATAAAAAATATGAATTTTTTTAGGAACTCGTTAGGACTTTATGAGCGTTCGGGAGGAGAAATTAAGTATAAGGCTGATTTAACAATATCAGGACATAAAATCACTAACATAGATATTAGTGATAGAATATCTATATACGAAGATAAAAAACGCTTATTCCAAGTAGAAAAAGACGGTCAAAAAAGTCTTATTGGAAACATTGATATTTTGCGGAAGAAAAAAGGTGTTGAGGAAAAGGATATTAAAGTTCTTGATATGAAAGATGCTGTTGTAAGTGTAACATTTTCTTTTGAAGAAATTTTCGCTTCCGAGAAAATGTTATTAACAATAGCAAAAATTGCTTATGAGTGGCATTGCTATATAAACAATATTTTTGAATTTGATAGTTAAAAATATCAGGATATAGTAGATTGTATTATGCTGAAAAAAGATGTATCTGATTATGTTCAGATAATTATAGACAGAAATCTTTATAATATGGTTTTAGAAAACATTGCGACTTTTGGCACACATACATTGTTTGAATATATTGATGAAAACGGTAACTTATATGTAGTTGTGGGATTTTGGAATATTGTCGCATACAAAGTTAAGATTTCTTCGGGTAATACTCCGAATACTACAAATGCAAATTCTTATAAAGCATATACATACAGTATTGATGACACAAAAGGAGAAACTTGTTTTGCATCTATTGGGGGAAATGACTTTATATCAATGCCTGCAAAAGAATGTATTAAAAGGTATCATAAAGTTTTTGCCTCTCGCACCGAAAAACTTTTGAAAACACTGGTATTAACACATTCAAAAGTATCTTCACTAACTGAAATTTTAGAAAAAGCACTTCGTAGATATGAGACATCAAACAATTTTGCACAGTTGGTTGATTATGAAGATAATAATAGGGTTACTATTATAAGACTGCTGTAGCACAGCACGCAAAACGACAAAAAGCCTCACGCAAAATGAGAAAATTCAAAAAAATCCCTTAAATAGCATTAAAATATTTATTAAAAAGCTATTTAAGGGATTTCAAATTATATATTCATAGTAAAATTAACTGCTTTATAGCCAAGCCAGTAAAGGTCCTTGTCCTCTTCCATAAGCTTAAGCCACAGTTTTTTGTCGGTTATTATTCCTCTGTAGTGAAGTTCCCACACAATGTCGTTTACCGTCTCAAGATCTGTAGCTCTCTTGTGATTTACTGTCATGTTTGCAAGCTTCCTGGCAAGCCAATATGCATTAACATTTGTCTCGCACTTAACATTCCACAGTCCGGAATTTGTAATGATTCCTCTCTTGCCAAGTGCAGAAATAATATCCGATTTAGCGGTCAACTCTGTATTTTTAAGCCTTTTGTTAACCGACTCTGCAATGTATGAAAACTTGCTCTCAAGATATGGCCCCGGGCAGGCAGTGGCGGCAAAGTATTTGTGCATTGTGAGATTGCCGGTTTTGTCTCCTGTGAATTTCAGCTCCTTAATGCCGTTTCTTTTGCAGATATCCACACACAAATCAATGGTCTTTGCAAGAGCCTTGTCCGACACATGCCAGTTTGCACCGCCGTCATTTGCAACCTCGATTGTAACCGCCATGTGGTCGTTGTCAGGGCTTGACGATGCCCAGGAGCGGTTTTTCTCTTCAACATACATTCCCACTCTGCCGTCTGTTCCCACACCGTAGTTTGACGATGCCTGTCTCGACTTTTGTGCAAATCCGTTTCCGCACTGCTCAACTGTCAGCTTGCCTGCCATATGGTGTATTGTTATTTTTGAAATTTTTTTGTTTCTCGGATTACTGTTTGGGGAAATCAAAGTAAAATCCACTAAAGGCGAATTACTCATTGATGTTTTCCCCCTCTCTGAACCTCTGCCACAAATCCTTAAATGTGTCAAAGCCATACATGGCTATGTAGGCAATGATAAAAGAGCCGATAAGGCCAAGCATAACAAGCCACAGACTTAATCTGATTATACCAAGCGATACTCCCGAAAGCATCACAGCACCCATCACCGCCATGGAGACAATTATGCACCACAGCTTTGTGGGAAGCTTTATGAATCCTTTGGTGAGCTGAACGATTATGTTCACCGCAAAAGCAATTAACATAACCACGCCAAGCCATACACCAATGTCATTTGTCAGATTTATCATTTCCGTTTTTCTCCTTTACATTTTTTATCCAACCCATAACAAACCCCTCGGTGCCTATTGCGGCAAAGTAGGAGTATATGAGAGAGTCGGGGACAAATTTCCCGAACCACACAAACCACATACACACTCCGATGAATACAAAGGTTGTCAGTCC
>JAZNUS010000047.1:0-24799 GCA_045592485.1 Clostridia bacterium
CTGCCTAAGGGGAGCTGGCAGTGAGCGTAGCGAAACTGACTGAGGGGTATTGCTGAAAGCATTGATACTTCTGCATTTCGTACCCCTCCGTCTTTGCCTGACGGCAAATCCACCTCCCCTTAGGCAGGGGCGGCTTTCGCATCAGCCCAATTTCAAACTCCCCTACAAACCCAAATTTACAGCTCTTCAACAGTAGATACTATTCCGTAATCTGCAAAATCAAAAATCCTTGCGTCCTTATCAGGATTTACAGCAATAACGGTTTTTGCATTTTCAATGGCACAGGTGTGTTGAACTGCACCTGAAATTCCGATTGCCACATACACCGACGGGCTTACGGTTTTTCCCGTGAGTCCGATTTGTTTTTCATAGGGCATTGAGCCGGAATCAACCATTGTTCTCGATGCTCCTGTTTCGCCTCCGTATTTCCTTGCCATGTCTTCGATTTTGCCAATTGAACCTTTTGCACCTTTTCCGATGCCAAAGAGAATATCTTCCGATTTTTCTTCGCATCTTACGGTTGCCATCTGGGGCTTTGTAAGACATTTTATTTTCGCGGTAATATTTCCGCCTCTTGCAGGCCGGTACATAAAAAGATTTTCGCCATCTGTTTCAAGGTGGGTGCAGTCGGCACAAAGTCCGGTTTCCAAAATCGCGGCAGTTATTGGTGCATTTTTTCTGCCCCAAAGGTCAGCATTCCAAAGAATGACATTTGGTTTTTCTTTTTTTGCAAGCTCTGCTATTTCCAAAGGTGAGGTTGATGTAATAACAGTAACTTTCTCGGCTATTTCTGTAGCTCTTTTTGCAACTGTTTCTCCGATTGCCCACACATCGGGGAGCAAAATGTCTGATTTCAGAACTTGTTTTTCTTCGTTTTTCTTCGCCTCGGCAAGGGATTTTTTTATAATCAGGTCAAGCTCTGAATTCTCAATAAACTTACATTTTCTCATACCACGCTGGCTTTCAAAGGTTTTCATAACCCTGGTGGGAGAGCCTTTGAGACCACATCTTTCAGCATCGGCTCCTATGTCGTCTGATGTCAGAATTTCAACATCTTTTGCCTTTGAACGGATTGAAGGAAAACGCAAAGTGTTTATACGCTCAATTGTCATTACACAAGGTAAAGTTACATTTTCTTCGCCAAAACGAGTTTTGCATTTGTCCGTGCCATATTCGGTGACATTTGTAATGAGACCATAGCCGAGCATCTCGGAAAGTCCCGGTCCAACCTGAGCGGTGTCGCCGTCAATTGACTGCCTTCCGCAAAGTACAAGGTCAGGATTTTCTTTTTTTATAAAGCATGACAGGGCATATGATGTAGCTAAAGTGTCTGCACCTGCAAATTTTGAATCACAAAGAAGCACAAGACGGGTTACATCAAGTCTTGAAAGTCTTTTCATTTCGTCAAGTGCACTTTCGGGTCCCATGGTAAGAACCGTAATGTCTGCATCGGGGGTTGAAAGTGCGCATTCAAGAGCACACGCATCAAAGGGATTAAGCTCTCCCTGGAATATTTTTACACATACTATAATTTTCATTTAAAAATCCTCACTGCTATAAATTGGTGCAAGAGCATCATGAACCGCTCTGTGTTTTTTGAGAAGTTTTTCATAAATAAGAGCATTTTCAGGATTGGGAACAGTTTCGGAGACGGTTTTGTTGCATACATCAAGTGCTTCTCCAAGGCTTTTCCAGAATCCCGATGCAACACCTGCCATCATGGCTGTGCCAAATGATGAATCGGTATTTTCCTTTTGAATAAGAGTCATATTAAGACAATCTGCAGTAATCTGCCTCCAAAGGGACGATTTTGCTCCGCCGCCGATTATCACTGCCTTTTGGTTGTGAGGTACGCCAATACGGTCAAGCTCAGCAATACAGTTTTTCAAAGAGAGTGAAACTCCTTCGAGAACCGCTCTTGTAAAATGTGCTTTTGTGTGACCTGAACGCACGCCTATGAAGCTTGCACAAAGGGTCGGGTCCTGATAGGGAGTAAGCTCACCGTTTAAATAGGGGTGATACATAAGTCCGCCGCATCCGGGTTCGATTTTTTCAGCACCCTCATTAAGAATGTCGTAGGTTTCGCCAAAGGTGTCTCTGTACCAACGGTATGATGAAGCACATGCCTTTGTTGCAGTGCCGGGATACCACATTCCGTCTGCAATGTGCGAATAGTTAATAAGATTTAAGTGGGGGTATGATTTTCCTGCAACAACGCAGATTCTGCCTGCGGTTGCAAGCTTAACTGTCATATCTCCCTCGCTTACGCCACCTGCCGCATACACCTCCATAACTGTGTCGGTTGTACCGCAGATGACCTTTGTTCCTTCCACCAGTCCGGTATCAATTGCCGCCTGTTTTGTGACAGCTCCCACAAAATCCATGGGTTTGACAATTTCCGGAAGTATTGAAATGTCTAGCCCGATAGAATCACAAAGCTCTTTTGACCAACACTGACGGTTAAAGTCAAAAAGCATACTGCCTTCTGCTTCAATGTTGTCGGTAACATAGTCGCCGGTAAATTTGTGACGGACATAGTCCTTTTCAAACATTATGTATCTTATTTTGCCCCATATTTCCGGCTCATTTTTCTTTATCCACAAAAGATGGGGCAGAGTCCAGATTGTGCTTACATTGTGAAGAGCCTGCTCATATATAAGCTCTCCATGAGAAGATTTTAGCTCATTTACTTCTTTGATGCTTCGAAGGTCGGTCCAGTAAATTGCAGGACGAAGCACATTAAAATCTTTGTCGCACACAACCGCTGTGTGAGTTGCCGCATCGAGAGCAAGAGTACAGATGTCCTCTGCTTTAATTCCGCTTTTTTCAATAACTGTTTTTATATTTTCTTTTGCTGCTTCATACCAGTCATCAGGATTTTGTTCCGATGAATCGGGGGTGGGATGGTATGTTTCATATTCAACAGTGCTTTCAGCCTTTATTTTGCCATCTTCACCAAGAAGGGTGGCTTTTGATGCACCACCGCCGAAATCTATGCCTAAAACATATTTCATGGTCATTCTCCTCAAAATTTTATTTCATAATTTGTTCCGTGAATACCGGGATAAATTTCTTTTTCTTTGAGCGCTTCATTGTCTTCGTGACAAATGAGCCATTTGTTTCTTTTGAAAAGGAGCTTGTCTTTTGAAGCTTCGTCCAAAAGTGTGTTTGTACCTTCGGGAAGTGCTACAAGACACGAAAAACCGTTTTCGTTTGCCTGACAGGGGCAGAAATGAAGGGTTGTTGCAAAAACTTCAACTGCATCACCTTTCTCCAAAAGAAAAGCCTTTATTTTTGATGCCTCAAGGTCGCCGTTTTCATCCATATCCCATCTTGTTGCAAGAAGAAGCACAAGGGGAGTTGCGGCAACATTTATTTCGGAACAATTGTGATATTCAAGAGCATTTAAAAGAGTGTTGTATCCGTGGCAAATGCCAATCTGAGCCTTGCATCCGCCAAGTGTCATTTCGCGGATTGCATCAGAGCATTTCATATCTTCCAAAGCTTTTACGCTTGGCTCATATGCACTGCCGTCTTTGGGGAAATCAAGGGACAGACACGCATCAACGCACTCTTTGGTATCTATGTCAATTATTCTTCCGTATTTTTTGAATTCATTATCGTGTACGGAATATATTTTGATTTCGGGGTTTAATTTGTTTAAGGTTTCAAGCATTGTTATCATCCTTTCTAATTAAATTAAAAGAATAAAAATGATATTTAAAAATAATTTAGGGCATACAAACAAGAATCTGTCCTTTGCCTTCAATGTTTAGTGTATTTTCCTTTTCGGAAATAAAAATTCTGTCTCCGGCCTTTATTTCTGTGCCGTTTACTGTCACATTTCCGTCTGTTACAACTGCGATTGCATAGCTGTCTGTTGTGAATTCAGCATTTTCACTGCATTCAATTTTGAAAAGTCTGAACTTATCGGTGATACCGGAATCCACCAAAACAGATGCATTTTCATTAATTGGCTTTGGAGTTATAAAATACTTTTCTTTAGTTTCATCCTTGCTTTTTCCGTCATAAACAAAGCAGTCAAACATTTTTTCGAATCCCAGACCGCCGTGGAGTTTTTGTTCGGGAAGTTCAATTCCCGAAGGAGTAACCTTTTCGGGAATAACCATGAGGTCTGTTGGTTCCTGAAGTTCTGCAAGAAAGCAGTTTTTGCCGATTGCATGGGGCACACCGCCCTCGACAAAGATGAAATCACCTTTTTTAACTTCAAATTTATGCAGGCAGTCAAGCATCTTTTCTATGTCCTGACTGTCAAAAAGGGATTTCCAGTATTCTTTTGTGATTCCTTCTTTGAATCCCAGATACACTTCACCGCCATCATTTAAAATGTACCAACATTCGGTTTTGCCGTATTTCGAATTGAAATGTTCTTTCGCAAACGATACAGTGGGATGAACTTGAATAGCAAGCCTTTCCGACGAATCAAGAAGCTTAAAAAGAATTGACATTGAATCTCTTTCACCAATCATTTCTTCCTTGTTTTCTTCGATAATGTTTTTAAGAAAAATCCCCTCGGTTGTTTTGCTTAAACCCTCATCGGGAACATTTCTTCCGGGGTTGAATGCAGTTGTGACAGATGCAAGCCAATCCTCCGGAAATTGTGAAATTTCGGGAGGATTGACATTTTGAATATTGTCAAGATTCATTCCGCCGTAATATGACCGGTATACTCTTGTTGTGGTTAATTTATAAATCATGATAGTACATAGCCGGAACCGCCAATGCAAAAGCACACTGTCGGATCCGGCTCTCCTTGTATGTATTATTTGTTAAGCCAAGCGTGGTCTTCGTCGGTTGTCATAAAGAAACCTCTGTTTTTGCCTGCCATAATCCACAGATAATAGCTGTCATATCCGGGCGCAGAGTGGTAAGGGTGATAACCTCTGGGCATTTCAACAAGATCACCCGATTTAACGGTGTATGTTTCGTCAATGTCGCCTTCCATTGTGTAAACTCTCTGAATACCAAAGCCCGTGTCTTTTTTAAATTCATAGTAATACACTTCTTCGGTTGCAGCTTCAGTCGGCATGTTGTCATCATCGTGCTTGTGCGGAGGGTAGCTTGCCCACTGACCGCCTTTAACATAGGCTTCGCCAATGTAGATGATGTTTGCTTCAACTCTTTCGTCAAGAATGAAGTGAGCCTGTCTTTCCCAACCGGGTTTCCCCATATCCTTGATGATTACATCTTCGGGATTGATAAGCACGGGCTTAAACATTTTTTCGGCAGGAGATTTAACAACTGCCATGGAAACTTCGCCAATTGCTGTAATTGTGAAATCGGTGTTTCCGGGAACATATACACTTGTTGCCGCACCGTCAAACACATTTTCTCTTTTTCCGATGTTTGCAAAGGAAAAATCCTTACCTTCAACACTGCACTTTCCACCGAAAATAAGAATACCAAATTCGGTATCTTTGGCAGAGTATGATTTTTTCTGACCGTCTGAGAGCTTTACCATATCAATTTCCATAAGCTTGCATGAGCTGTTTTCTTTGGTCATAATTTCAGACTTGCCATATTTTTTTGTCCATTTTTTCTTAAAATTCATTCACTCCACGCTCCTTCAAAAATTTTATTGTTTCGTCATATGTGGGTACGCCTGCTCTTGCACCCACATGGGTGCATTTGAGAGCCGACACACCGCTTGAAAAAAGGCATGCTTTGTAAGGGTCAAAGCCACTATTTGTTGCAAAAGCGAAAGCTCCGTGAAAAACATCCCCCGAGCCGTTTGAGTCAACACATTCAACAGGGAATGCAGGATAAGATCTAAGCTCTTTTCCGTCATAGAGTAATCCACCCTTAATGCCCTGAGTTATGATAACAAATTCGGGACTGTACTTTTCAAAAAGAACCTTTGCAGCATCTTCAGCCGTTTTACAGCCTGTTATTCCGAGAGAAAATTCTTCGGAAGGAATGAGATAATCTGCATAGGGCAAAAGGTTTTCAACGCCATCATAGAGACCGCCTGCATCATAGAGCACCTTTGTGCCGTTTTCTCGTGCAACCTTTGCTCCCTCAATTGCCGCACCCATTTCGTTGCCGTCTACCATGAGAATTTCTGCATCGGCAATTGCTTTCTTTTGGCTATCTGAAAGCACAAGGGGAGGAACACTACCACGGTCAAAAACACATGTTCTTGATGATGTGTCTGAACAAAGAAGTACCCACGAGGAAAATGAAACAGAGCCGGGTTTTATGTCGGTATGCTCTGTTGAAACATTGTATTTTTCAAAATCCTCTTTCAGAAAAGCTCCGCTTGCATCACCTGCAAAATTGCCAATGAAGCCACAGTCTCCTCCAAGCTTTGAAGCGGCAACAAGTCCTGTTGCACAAGGCCCTCCACCGCAAACAACGGTGGAAGCTGCCTTTTGCTTTGTGTCTTCTTTAGGATAGGCGGACACAGTGATTAATGTGTCGCACACATTTGCGCCAATTCCGACTATTTTACTCATGCTTTTCCCTCAGCACCGAGAAGCTTAATCTTTCCAAGTGCAAATTCTTTTACATTTTTGATTGAATCCTTCATAAACATATCTATGCCGACAAATTCTCTCGAGGTTTCGAAAACTTTATCAAGGAATGCATAGCATACATCAGTACCAAAGTTGATTTTTCTGATACCTGCATCAATTGCAGCTGTGAGCTGATCATCGGGAACACCGCTTCCGCCGTGGAGAACAAGAGCTGTGCCAGTAGCATCATAGATGTCTTTGATTCTCTGAATGTCAAGGACGGGAGCCTGTTTGTATCTGCCGTGAGCAGTACCAACCATGATTGCAAGAGCATCAACACCTGTTTCTTTAACAAAGCGAACTGCTTCGTCAACCTTGGTGTATTCGCACATATGGTCATCGTTAACCGAGCCAACATGACCAAGCTCACCTTCAACCTGGACACCTACAGCTGCACACATATCAACAATTTTTTTTGTTTCTGCAATGTTTTCATCAAGCTCAAGAGCAGATTTATCAATCATAATACCTGTTGCTCCGTAGCAAAGAGCACGGGTAACCTCGGTGAGACCTGCACCGTGGTCAAGATGGAAGCAAATCGGCACGCTTGCCTTTTTTGCAGCTGCAATAACGATGGGAGATACATAGTATCCTTCTTCGTTGGTGAAAAGTCTTGAATAGCTCTGAACAATAATTGGAGCTTTGGCTTCTTCGGCAGCGGCGATAATACCCATTGTTGTTTCCATATTATATACATTAAACGCAGGAAGAGCAAAGTTTTTCTCCTTTGCAATGTCTAAAACTTCTTTAAAACTTACAAGCATTTTCCAATAGCCTCCTCAATAGTAAGAATTTCCATGTCATCGGGTTTAACGGATTTGAGCATATAATATTCTGCGGGGCTTTCTGCCACAACGCATGTGCAGTTCATGTTTTTAGCATTAATCCATCTGTTCTCAGCAACCATCTTCATAACATTTGGCATATATTCATTCATAAGAAGGTTTCCTGCCAGAACGGTTGCTTTTTTGTTAAGAAGCATTTCCTTAACATTACCGCAAGCGGAAAGAATTTCTCTTACAGCTTCTGTTTCTTCAAGCTCTCTTGCAAGGAGGAAGCTGTCCTGAGGTGTGAAATCAATGTCCGATTTCTTAACTGCAAGCTTGCCGTCTTTAATGAGACCGGCGAGAAATTCGGTGTATGTTACAACATCAGCTGCAAGCTCAATGCCCCATTCCTTGTATTCTCTCTTCATAACCTTTGCATCTGAAGGATCATAGCAAACAATTGTTTTAAAGGCTGCAAGCTTTTTAGCCGCATTTTCCATAACAGCTTTTGTTTCGGCAACAGCACCGATGATGAAGCTCATTGAATAACCGCTGTTGGGTTCGTCAGCAAGAACTGTGAAATCAACACCTGCATTCTCAAGGAGTTCAATTGCTTCAATTGCATTGTCGGGTGTTTTAAAGGAAGCATCTTCACCAATGAAGAAAAGAGTATCGGAGTCTTTGAGTGATTCAGCCTTCTTTGTGAGGTCTGCATTTTTGTCAAGACCGAAAACATTGCCTTTTGCATCGAGATTGTCGAGCATTTTGAGAATGTATTCGGGAAGCTTTCCTTCGAGAGCGGCAATCTGTCTTGCTTCTTTTGTAAACATAACAGGGTCCCAACCGGTGGTGCAGTCTTCAACACAACCGCCGCAAAGGGCACATTCATAAACATTGTTTATAATATCATCTGAATAATCAATTGCATCTCTTGCAACCAGTGAAAGACCGAGAGCTCTTGCACGGGCTGTGTTTCTCTCAAGTCCTGTTGCAGTTCCGATGGGGCAGATGTGTCTGCACATCCAGCAGAAACGGCAGGCATCGAGATGTTCTTTGGATTTCTGTGTAAATTGCATTATATTTTACCTCCCTTATTATAATCCGAGCTTGTAGGGGTTAAGGATTCCGTTGGGGTCAAGCTGTTTTTTGATTCCTTCCATAACCTGCATAGCGGGACCATACTGTTCTTTCATGAGTCTGCCAAGCTTAATACCAACACCGTGGTGGTCGTTAACAACACCGCCGTTGGCAAGAGCTGTTCTTACGCCGCAGTTCCAGATGTCGTTGTGAAGTCTGAGAGCTTCGTGAGGATCTCTTGGAACATTTTCTTCATCAATAATAAAGCGGTCATAAATCATGCAGCCCCATTCATACCAGTGGGAGAAGTGAGCAATGAATCTTGCCATGGGGAAGTTTGTTTCAATGGCTTTTTTCATTTCCCAGTAAATGTTTTCAATTTTGTCATAAGGAGCAATGGTATCCATTGTACCGAACATCTGAGGAAGATCCATCATGTGACCGGGATAGAAGAAAGTGATTTTTTCTTTCCACCATTTTTCGCCGTATTCACTGCCAAGGTCTTCAACATTGTATTTGGCAAATGTTTCAAGAAGGATTTTTTCTTCAAGATCAACCATTTCGGCAACGCCTTCAATGGCGATGTTCATAAATGCACCCTTCTTTTCAACACCAACAATCTTTTTAATGAGTGATGCGGTTTCTGCTTCGTCATAAAGTCTCATAACCGAAGGCTTGAATTTCTGAAGAAGCTCTCTTCCGGCATTGAATGCATCTGTCATGTTGTGGAAAAGGAAAGCTCTGAATTTTCTTGATTCAGGCTGCTCATAAATTCTCATCTGAGCTTTGGTCATAACACCGAGTGTTCCTTCGGAACCAATGAAAATCTGGTTAAGGTCGGGACCTGCGGCATGTTTGGGGCAGGGGGAAGTGTTTATAATGTCACCGTTGGGGAGAACAACTTCCATCTGCATTACCATATCGTCAATTTTTCCGTATTTTGTTGAAGATACACCAATACCTCTGTGAGCGAGGAAGCCACCCACAGTTGAGCAGGTGAGGGAAGAGGGATAGTGCATGGTTGCATAGCCTCTTTCATTGGCTGCCCATTCAAGATGCTTATACACGGTACCTGTACCGCATTCTATGTACATTGCCTGTTCGTTAAATTCGTGAATCTGATTCATTCTCTTTGTGTCGAGAACAATTCCGCCGCAAACAGGAAGAGCACCGCCCTGACTGCCTGCACCGCCGCCCCATGTGGTAACGGGCATTTTGTAGTAGTTTGCAATTTTGAGAACTGCAGAAGTTTCCTGTGCATCTTTTGGAGCAACAACAATTTCTGCCTCAGGCATTCTTAAGCCCCTGTCTGCCCACATTCTGGAAAGCCAGAAGAAGTCAACACTGTGAGTGATTTTGTCAATAGTTCTTGTTGAACAGTTTTCGCGACCGACTGCATCTTCAAGCTCAGTTGCAATCATGTCAAATAAAAAATCGTTCATTTCCTTACCTCCATTTTTGTTTTTTGATATAAAATCTTGTCTATCATATATTAACGATGTCATTATAACATATAATATAAGTTTTTTCAATAGTATTTTGAAAATAATTTTCGTTTTTGGGTGAAATAATTAACAAAAATGACGGTGCAAAATGAAAATTATTTTATTTTTAACAAATGGGTTTTGACTGTTTTTTGTAAAGGAACAAAATTAGATTTCATATGTAACCGGGTTTACAGACTATCGCAGACAAAAATTATTGAATAATTAAATTGCTTGGGTCCCATAGTTGTAAAACCTGATTTTTGATAGAAAAGCCGTTGACAACATAAATATGATGACATATAATGAAATTACTAAATTTTATCAGATTCAGAAGGGGTGAGATTGAATGATATACAGAAAAATAACAGCTCTGAAAACCAATACTGAGTTTGTGCCTGAGGCAGAATGATAAGATTATACACAAAATTATTTTAAAGAAGGAAAATGCAAATGTTTGAAAAAGAAATATTCAAAAAATATGATTACACCCTCAATTATGCAATTGATTATCCCGAAAACTTTTCCAAAGACGAAAAGTATCCGGTTGTCTTCTATTTTCACGGTATGGGACAGGTTCCGGGAAATGTTGATGATGTAATCGCCACTTGCCCCATAAGGCGTAAATACATGAGAGATGATATGCCCTTTATCATTGTTGCTCCAAGCTGTGGTGAAGATTACACCTGGTTTGAAAATTTCAATTATGTTGTAGATTTTATGAAAGATATAATTGCAAGAGACTATGTTGACCAAGACAGGGTATATCTCACCGGCATAAGCATGGGTGGCTACACTGCGTGGACAATGTCCTTTGTTCATCCGGAAATTTTTGCCGCCGCAATTATCTGTTGCGGAGGGGGGCTTTACGCAGGTGTTCGTGACAGAGTGAAATTTCCCATCCGTGCCGTACACGGAACCGATGACACAACCGTGCTTTTCCGTGAAAGCGAAATGATGGCAGACCGCATAAATCGCCAGGGCGGAAATGTGGAGCTCATACCAATGGAAGGTTATGATCATGATGTGTGGAGTGATTATTTTGCAAATCACGAACCTTATGAATGGCTTTTGAAGCATAAAAGAGAAAATAGTCTTAACAACTAACACTGAAGACGCATCAAATGGCGAAGTTTGGGTGTTGGTTGTAAAGAACAAACACTGATTATAAAGAAACAGCCTCTGCAACCATTTTCAATGGTTGCAGAGGCTGTTTTCACTTTTTGGGAAATGCTTTGTAAAGATGACAAATGTTCATATCCTCTGGCATATCCAGTCCGTGAGAACCGCATTCGCCGTCTATTTCGTGACAGCCGTGATCCATTGCAAAGCCTGCAAGGGTGTTGTGATTTTTCCAGTGTTCATTAATCATTTCACAAAACATTGCATATGTGTGGCAGTTTGCCGAAATTTCGGAAAGAGCAGTTACGCTTTCGGGCCCATTTTTATGCATTTTTGAGTCATAATTACCGTTGTACACAACATAAAAATCATGTTCGTCTTTGATTATCAGCTCTGCCGCCTTTGCGTTGACCTGATTGAGATTATCGAAGTAAAAATAGTCCATATCTCTTTCAAGATAAATTTTCGAAAGACTTGCGTTGCCATAGGCAAGGATAACACCTTTTTTGCCTGCACGGATAAGCGCATCAAAAATTGTGTCAATTTTAATTACAGGCTTTTCATATGCCATGATTCCGTGGACTTCAGGTTGTGCACCTGTGTACATTGTGCCAAAGCACACGGGGGTTACCGATGGCATAACTGTGTACAGAGGAAGTTTTTTGTCTGAAAAATTTGTAATGCTTTCAAAAAGCTTGGGATATTTTTCATATATCCACTGTCCTATTGCGTCGGGATTATACATAAAAATTCTGTCGGCTTTTTCGCCGCCTAAAGCTTCGTCGATGTAGGCGCAAAGGTCTTCGTTTTTTGGTGCACTCATTTTTGGTGGGTCAATTCCTATTGCGTAGCAAAGAGCACCGCAAAGAGTATCTAAAGAAATCTTATTGTTTTCCATTTTTACCATCCTTTATTCTGTAAATTCTGCCCAGTGGGGGGCAATAAATGTTTCGCCTGCAGGAAGAATTACACTGCCGTCAACTTTTTCAAGGTCACGGTTTGGATATGAAGAATTCTGATAACCATACCATGGCTCAAGGCACAAAAATTTTGCGTCGGGCTTTGACCACACGAGGAAATGATTTGAGCCTTCGAAATTGACATGAATTTTTTTGTTGCTTTTGGTATGTACAAGGGTTGCTGAATTAAATTCGGGATTTTTGAAAAACAAAAGTGAACCGGTGAAGTATTCATACTTTAGCGGAACAACCTTTCCTCCGTCTTTTAAAACAACATTTTCTTTTACAAGCCCTTTAACACTTTTCTCAAAATGTACTTCATATTCCTCAATTGTTTCGGGGCAGAAGTATCCTTCGTGACCTCCAACTGAAAACGGCATAATTCCGTCGCCGTTGTTAGTCACAACATAATCGGTTTTGAGCCTGTTTCCAACAAGCTCGAAAATAACCTTGAATGCAAAGTTAAAGGGATAGGCTTCAAGGGTTTCTTCGTCGGGAAGCAGTGAAAATTCAACTTTTGTATCGCCCATGAGCTTGTATTCAAACTCTCTGCGATTGGCAAAACCGTGAATTTTAAGCTTATATTCCTTCCCTCTGAATTCATATGTATCATCTTTAAAAAGACCGCAAATGGGGAAAAGCACCGGTGCTGTTGATGACCACACACCTTCCTGACCGGGCCACATAAATTTTGTTCCACCCACACCGTTAACATATTTAAGCTCTGCACCGTAGGAATTTATTCCGACAGTGAGTTTTTCGTTTTTGATTTCTATAATCGGCATGATCAATACATATCCTTTCGCTCAATTGATTTTGTGTGTTATGATTTTTCAATTTTATTGCAAATCGGTTTTAATTCCAATGTATGCCCCGCGGCTTTCGTTATCCCACGAAAAATCGTACATAGCCTTAAATTCATCCACAGGAACTGCAACATAGCCGTTTAAGTTAAACACTGTTGACAGATAATAATGGGAAATCCCGTCATCTATCACAACCTTGACATCTCTGTTTTCATGGATTTTATAGGCTTTTAATCCGTTTTTGTTTTTATAATAATCAAGCTCCATGGGAGTTACCTCTTTTTGAGGATTGTATTTTGCATAAAGGATGCAGCTTTCAGCATCCCAGCTGATGTCAAAGCCGTAATTTCTGAGGTCTTCAACCACAATTGCCGCACACGACGGATTTGCAAGCTTTGCAAAGGTCGGCATTTCGGCACCGTTTACAAAGGCTTTCATATCGGTAAAATAGAGACTGTCATACAGGTCTGAAATGCGGCTGAATCCATAGTCAAGAAGCCTTGTGGCATCGGCAAATCGCTGATTTGTTGATGATGAACCCATAGTGACGACAATCACGCGTCTGCCGTTTCGCACTGCGGTTCCGCAAAAGCATGCCCCTGCAGCCGAGCCTGTTCCCGTTTTGAGACCATCGGCACCCTCATAGAAAAAGGTGTCCAAAAGGTGATTGCTTGTGGCATAGTATCTTCCGTGAAAATAGACTCCTTTTTTTGAACTGACTTCCAGAATTCCGGGATATTTCTTAATGACATTTCTTGCAAGATTAGCCATTCCTATTGGAGTTATACTGTTGTCTGCAACACCGCAGGCATCATAAAAAGTTGCATTAATTCCCATTTCACGGGCAGTTTTTGTCATTCTTGCGGCATAGTTTGCCTCTGTTCCGCCAATAAGCTCTGCCACTGCCACCGCCGCTGCACTTGCCGAATGAACAACAATAACATCTATCATTTCACGCAGAGTGTAATTTGTGTTGTAATTAAGAGGAATCATATTCTGATAAAGGGAGTTGCGTGACTTGCCGTACACATTGGCACTTATGGGAACCAAAGTGTCATAGGTGACTTCGCCCTTTGAAATAGCCTCATAAATGCAATACACATTCATAATCTTTGTCATACTGGCAGGTACTCTTGCAATGTTTCCGTTGTGGTGGTACAAAACATCGCCTGTTTCATATTCCATCACACATGCCCCCTGAGAGGATATGTAGCTTCCTCCCACATATGCCGCCGATGCACCCACAGGCGCAAAAACATTTGTCAGAATAACAATAAACAAAATTAAACTAATACCCATTCTTTTTTTCATTGTCCGGTTCTCCTGTTTGATTACTTTTTTCTTATTTCGATTATATCACCAAGTCCGAAGATTTGCAACAAAAAAAGGCATAAATATGAAAATTGCTGTTAAGGACAGTAATTTAAAAGGCAGAAACGATTGATTTCGTTTCTACCTTTTATCGTAGTATCGGAAGATGCGATACTACTTCCCTGATTGTTATGGTAATGGATATAATTTATAACAATTGCTTCATTGTTCGTTCCATATGGGATAAATCATAAAATCCGCAACTGTGTGCAATTTCTGTTTTTGAAAGGTTGCTGTTATCCAGCATTTCCAGTGCTTTTTTGCAACGGTATCTGTTTACATACTCCATAGGCGTGCATTCGCACACATTACGGAAACTACGAAGAAAAGTTGACCGTGAAAGAAATGAATTTTTACACAACAAATCAATAGTGATTTTATCCATATAATTTTTATGTATATACTCGAGTATTTTTATAATCTCAATATCATATTTATTCAAAGATTTTTTATCTTCTTTGTGAACCTGCTTAAAAAGCAAATAAGAAAACCAATACAGAATTTTCCACGTAATATGATTTTTTAAAGGTGCCATTTCCTCTGTGTCAAAAGCATTATGCTCCTCTATAAAGCTCAACTCATTTTTTAATTGCATAAGTTGATTTTGAGAAAGATGCAAAAACACTTCGCCAGAAAAATGCTGACGTAAAAAAGGTTCAATTTCCACAAGTTGTAAAAAACCCGGAATACTTGCAGATTCCTTTTGATTATCGAGAATAAAATTCTTGCGCAGTAAAATATGATAAACATCCAATGCCTTGGTATCAAAATATGCATGAACGGTCATCGGCGGTATTATAAAGACATCTCCGGTTTTTACATCAAAACAGGCGTTTTCTATTTGATGCTTTCCTTTTCCGCTTACAACAATATTCATTTCATAAAAATCGTGAGTATGAGGCTCAATACTGTAATCAGAATATAAAAACGCGCGAACCTGTTGCCACTTATAATGAAAATTGCGTTCTATTCCGCAATGAAACTTTATATCCATTTATGCATCAACCCAATCTGAAATTATTATACATTTTTTCTGCACTTTCATACTATTATTATACCATACTTTGTGATATAATGCAAGTATAAATATGACGAGGTGATTTTATGGACAGAATCAGCAGATTACGCAAACACCCCTTGAATAATAGTGTTTGTATGGACGATTTCTATTACAAATTTTATAAACACTACACAAATAACGATAATGCTACAGACGACAAACGCTACACTGAAGCTTTTTATTATGCCTTTTCAAATATGACACCATCCATATCTGAAGACGAGCTTATTGTAGGTAAATACAGCCAGTTAACACCGGAAGAAGCTAAAGAATGGAAAGAAAAATATTCAGAAATTGTATTGAAAACGTTCTCTGTACTGAATGTTGGGCAGGATTCTCATATGTCAATAGACTATGATATTGTCTTAAAACTGGGTATAAACGGCATAATAGAAAAAATCGACAGCTATATTTCCAACTGCAACAACAAAAACAAAATTACTTTCTACAACACCTGTAAATCTTGCCTTAACGCAATAATAAAACATTCTCAGAATTATTCTGACAAAGCAACTGAACTGGCAAAAAACACAAAAGATACTCAAAGGCGTAAGGAACTTGAAATGATTTCTGCTATTTGCAAAAAGGTGCCTGCCAACCCTGCTGAAAGCTTTTATGAAGCAATACAGTCTGTGCATTTTATTACATATTGTATTTCCTTAAACCCTTTAAGATACTGCTATCAGCAGTTTCAATTAGGTCATCCCGACCGCTATTTATTGCCCTATTATCTTAAAGATATACAAAACGGCAATATCACAAAAGAATATGCACAATTACTTTTAAACTGCCTTGGAATACAAATCAACAACCGAGTACCCAACGGTCTATCATGCGGTTATATGGTGGGCGGTCGTGATGAATACGGCAATATTGTAGCAAATGAGCTTACTGATATGTGTATGCAGGTTGTGGATGATATAAGGTTAGTTTATCCTTCCGTTGGATTCTGCTATACAGAGGGAATAGACGATACGCACCTCGAAAAAGCCTGCGAAATTATATCTCACGGTTGTTCACACCCGGCAATATTCAACGATGATATAATAACAAAAGGATTAAAATGCTATGGCGTACCCGAAAAGGAAGCGAATAACTATATTCACAGCACTTGTGTTGAGATTACACCGATAGCTTCATCAAATGTCTGGGTAGCAAGTCCTTATACAAATATGGCACAGCTTTTACTCGATATTCTCGACAGAGAATATCAAAATTACGATGATCTGATAGGCACATATTTTAAAAAGCTTGACGCGGTAATAGAGAAAAATTTCCAGGAACAGTGTCGCCTAAGAAAAATACGCTGTGAAAATAGTATCAAACCTCTGTTGTCATGCTTTGTAAATGATTGCCTGGCAAGCGGAACAGATATTGAGCAGGGAGGAGCCCGATATAACTGGATTATGCCGAGCTTTGTGGGTATGGCAAATTTAGTTGATTCGTTATATACCCTGAAGGAACTTGTGTTTGAGAAAAAGGAATTTACCATTGCAGAACTAAAACAAATTCTTGATAACAACTTTGACGGAGAAGAATTATTAAGATTACGCATTTTAAATTCCATTCCCAAATACGGAAATGACATAGATGAAATTGATTCATATTTCGGATTAATAACAGAACATATTATATCCGAATGCAAAAAATACTGCGGAGTACATCAGAATGCCAATCTTATTCCCAGTGTGTTTTGTTGGGTAATGCACGAGCAATTCGGAAGAACAACAGGTGCAACTCCCGATGGGAGAAAAGCAGGATTTCCTCTCGGCGACGGCTCGGGACCGTGTCAGGGCAGGGAAATGAAAGGTCCTACCGCTTCTATTTTATCTTCCACAAAGTGGGCACATCATGAACTTATTGGCGGTGTTGCAGTAAATATGAAGTTTTCAAAGAAATCACTGGGTATGCATTCGCTCAATACTATGAAAAGCCTGATTAAAACATATATTAAAAGAGGCGGATTTGAAATGCAAATCAATGTCATTGATAAAGAGACACTGGAAAAAGCAGTAACAAACCCCGAAGAATATAAAGACCTTGTCGTAAGAATAGGCGGATACAGCGATTATTTTGTAAAATTATCTCCGCAAATGCAGCAAGAGGTAATTTTAAGAACTGAGCATAATATATAAATGACGGGAAATATATTTAATATTCAGCGGTTTTCAACAAGTGATGGTCCGGGTATACGCACTGTTGTCTTTTTGAAAGGATGTCCGCTTTCCTGTATATGGTGTCACAATCCGGAATCAAAATCTGCTTATCCTGAGATTTTTTATGAACAATCGGGCGGTGGTATTACACTTTCGGGCGGAGAGCCGCTAATGCAATATGATTTTTCTTTGGAGCTTTTAAAAAAATAAAAAAAAGCGGGCTTCCATACTGCAATTGAAACAAGCGGTTACTGTTATAAAGAATTACATGAAATAAGTCAATGAGGCTGGGAAAAACTCAGGTATATCAGAATAAGGAATTTTTACTCGCCGGTACAATAGCACCGTTTATTGATTATATGGGGAATAAGACAAAAATAGATATTGAAATTTTATAATAGAAATGGAAGGTGAAAATCGTCACCTTCCATTTCTGTCCTTACGGGTATATGTCATATAAATAATATTTTTTGTCAAAAATATACATATTATTTTTTGTGTTGTTATGATATAATCAAAAAAATGGAGGTGGAAAAATGTTAAAGATCATTTTTTTAAGACACGGCTACAGTCAATATAACAAATCAAAACAGTTTACAGGTCAGCTCGATATTCCGTTAGAGCCTGAAGGTTATGAACAGGCAGCGGATGCCTGCAGATATATTCTTGATACATATAAGGTTGACAAAATATATTCCAGCGACCTCAGTCGT
Source organism: Clostridia bacterium (assembly GCA_045592485.1). Lineage (GTDB taxonomy): Bacteria > Bacillota > Clostridia > UMGS1810 > UMGS1810 > RGIG1828. The sequence goes on from JAZNUS010000047.1 coordinate 18,052, forward strand.
GCGGTTGAAACCGTAAAGCCCATTGCCGATGCTCTGGGTCTTGAAATACATAAGCGTGAAGAGCTTCGTGAAATTCACCTTGGCAAGTGGCAAAATGAATACATTGCCGATGTGCCTGAACGGTATCCTGATGATTACAAAAGGTATACAGACGGCTCCGGAACCGGAAGGGCAACAGAGGGCGAAAGCTATGAGGATGTTAAGCATCGTGCCGACAGATTTCTGAAAGAGGTTATTTCCTGTGATGATGGCAAGACAGTTGTTGCTGCATCTCACGGCGGATTTATACGGGGACTTTTGTGGGCCCTGCAGGGTGGTAGTCTTCTCCTTAAGGATGTGCCTATTGTCCCGAATGCATCTGTAACGGTTGTGAATTTTGAAAATGGCAGGAGAACTGTTGAAATTTTCGGATATAACGAATATTTAAATTCCAAGGATAAAAGCACTTTGTCTGAATGATACGGAGGTCATGAACATGAAATGTGAAAAGCTTTTTGAAAAAATTGATGAAATGTATGAATACTATCTCAATGTGTGGGAAGATGTGTGCAATATAGAAAGCCCCACCGATTTCAAAGAGGGTGTAGACAAGGTCGGAAACTATTTTATTGAAAAGGCAAAAGAACTCGGCTTTGAAATTGAAATTCTTAAACAGAGTGTTGCCGGTGATGCAATCTGCATTACAATGAATCCGGATTGTAAAAACAGACCGGTTGTGCTTTCGGGGCACATAGACACGGTTCATCCTGTGGGTTCCTTTGGCTATCCTCCTGTCACAAGAGACGATGAAAAAATTTACGGCCCCGGAGTTATGGACTGTAAGGGTGGTACGGCTGCATGTCTTTATGCAATGGACGCCCTTTCAAAATGCGGCTTCAAAGACCGTCCGGTTATGCTTATTCTCCAAAGCGATGAAGAAAAGAGCTCCGTGCCCAGTAATCTTGAAACAATAAAATTTATGTGTGAAAAATCAAAAGACGCAGTTGCCTTTTTAAACTGCGAGGGTCATGTCAAGGACACTGTTGTGATTCAGAGAAAGGGTATTCTTCGCTACGAAATTAATGTTCATGGTGTGCCTCTTCACTCTGCTAATGCTGCGACGGCATCAAATGCAGTGCTTGAAGCGGCACACAAAATCATAGAGCTTGAAAAAACAAAAGATCCCCAGGGTCTCACCTTCAACTGCGGAGTTATTCACGGCGGAACAACTCCGAATACTGTTGCAGGCGAATGCACATTCTTTGTGGACATTCGTTTCAGCGATGATAAAGAAGAACAATGGGCAAGAGACAGAATTAGTGAAGTAACTGCCAACATAACCGTTGAAGGCTGCACTGCCGAAGCAAAACAAATAAGCTATCGTCCGGCAATGCAAAAAGCAGATGCCAACATCAGACTTGTGGAAGCTATGAACAAAATTTATCTTGAAAACGGTCTTCCCGAGCTTAAAATCCGTTTTTGTATGAGCGGTTCCGACACTGCCTACACAACAATTGCAGGAATTCCATGTGTTGACTGCATCGGCACTGCCGGCGGCAAAATTCATTCGAGAGAAGAATTTTGCACACTGACATCTCTCAAAGAATCTGCGAAGAGACTTGCATCGGTGGCATATTGTATATAATTACTCCAAAAAAAACAAAAAAATAACACATGCGAACGAAATTTTTATGTATAAAAAACATTGATATTTTAGAGATTTTGTGTTATATTAAATGTATTAAAAAGCAGAAGTGGTTTTTAAATCAACTTATCAAAAGGAGTTTTGAACATGAATTTGATTTACGAAGGAAAAACAAAAGATGTATACAGTCTTGAAAATGGTAATGTGTTACTTAAATTCAAAGACGACTGCACCGGTAAAGACGGTGTTTTCGATCCCGGTGAAAATTCTGTGGGTCTCACTATCGAAGGTATTGGAAAGGCAAACCTCAGAACATCTGTTTATTATTTTAATCTTCTCAAAGAAGCAGGTATCAAAACCCATTATGTAAGTGCAAATGTTGATGAAGCAACAATGGAGGTTCTTCCTGCAACAGTTTTCGGCCACGGTCTTGAAGTTATCTGCCGTCTTGTTGCAACAGGCAGCTTTATCCGCAGATACGGTGAGTATATGGAAGACGGAACGGTGCTCGATGGCGGATATGTTGAATGTACCTTTAAAAATGACGAAAAGGGCGATCCTCTCGTAACATGTGAAGGTCTTGCGGCTCTTGGCGTTATGAGCGAGGAAATGTTTGCTTCAATGAAAGAACAGACTCTCAAAATCACCAAAATTGTTGCAGACGACCTTAAAACAATTGGTCTTGACCTCTGGGATATCAAATTTGAATTTGGTTACAACAATGGCGAGGTTATTCTCATTGATGAAATTGCTTCGGGTAACATGAGAGTATACAAAGACGGCAAAATTGTTGATCCCGTTGAACTTACAAAGCTTATCCTCAACAGATAAATATACATTTACTTTGCGGTGCGTCCTTTTGGAGGCACCGCTTTTTCTTTTGTTTCCAGTATTTACATTTGTATATGCTTTCTGTATATGTTAAAATATAGTCTGAACAAAATGTCCTCCGGGGCAATGTTCAGACTGTTTTCTTTAAAGGAGGTAAAATCAGATGAAAAAACAGTTAGTCTCAATAATTGCCGGTGCGCAGGTTCTCTTTCTCGGAGTTGGCGTGTCTGCAATGACAACCCACAGAGTTGTTAAGGGAGATACAATGTGGAAAATATCTTCAAAATATGATGTGAAAACTGCCGATGTAATATCGGTCAATCCGCAGATTGAAAATCCCGATGTTATCTATCCGGGAGATATAATCAATATTCCCACGGGTAATACACAGGCTTCGTCTTATGAAACAGAGGTTGTAAGGCTTGTTAACGAAATAAGATCAAAAAACGGCCTTAATCCTTTGACACACGATGAAAGCTTAAGCCGTATTGCCCGTATAAAATCACAGGATATGAAGGATAATGGTTATTTTTCCCATCAGAGTCCCAACTATGGTTCTCCCTTTGATATGATGAAAACCTTTGGCATTTCCTATCGCTCTGCGGCAGAGAATATTGCAAAGGGGCAACGAACACCCGAGTCTGTTGTGAATGCCTGGATGAATTCGTCGGGACATCGCAAAAACATTTTGTCACCATCTTACACTCACATTGGTGTTGGTTATGTTGCCGGAGGCAACTATTGGACACAGATGTTTGTTGGGCGTTAAATTGGAATTTGTCGCTCTGTTTTGCGCTAGTGTGTGAGCCTTCTCCCTGGTGGAGAAGGTGTCAAGCTTGCTTGACGGATGAGGGGATAGTGAGACTCCAAGAAAAGAGCACTTGTGCGAATTTGATTGGTTAGTGGAGCGTTAAAAATCAGCGTTTTCAATAGTTTGAACGATTTTCAAATTTATATTTGAATTTACTTTCTTTTCTTTTGTTTCCCCTCATCAGTCACCTTACGGTGACAGCTTCCCCACCAAGGGGAAGCCTTTCGCTTCAGCCCAATTTCAAACTCACCGATAACTCCCAATTTAAACTTTTTTATCACGATTTCCTGAAAAAACAATTGTAAGCAAAAATATAATTGCAAGAACTGCAACACTGCTTATGTTAAGAAAAGCTTCGGGCATCAGCCCCGAAAAGTCAATAACATCACCGAGCCCCGAAAGTGCAAGAAAAGCAAGCCCCACCCCTGCAAGACCTTCTCCGGCAATCATTCCCGAACAAAAGAGAATGCCTTTGTCGGAGGAGATAGGGGGATTTGGTTTTCTTTTTTCCAGATGGTCAAACAGCAGTCTTGTAAGTCCGCCAAGGAGAATGCACGAGTTTAAATGTATCGGAAGATATATTCCAATGGCAAAGGGAAGCACGGGGACCCCCATAAGCTCTGCCGCAATGGCAATGAATGCCCCCGAAAAAACAAGCGCCCACGGAAGATTTTCAGTCATAACTCCTTCGACAATCATTTTCATAAGTGTCGCCTGAGGTGCGGCAAGCTCCTCCGAGCCAAAGCCCCAGGCACCGTCTAAAAGGTATAGTGTTGCACCTGTTGACAGCGAGGCACACACCACACCCACAATTTCTGCTATTTGTTGTTTTTTTGGTGTTGCACCAAGAAGAAAGCCTGTTTTCAGATCCTGGGAAGTGTCACCGCTAATGGCAGAAATAATACATATAACCGATCCTATGGCAATTGCTGAAGCCATTGCAGTATTTCCGCTTGTGCCAATCGATTTCAGCAAGAGAGTTGCAATGAGCAGGGTTGCAATTGACATTCCGGAAACAGGGTTGTTGCTGCTTCCCACGATGCCAACCATTCTCGAAGAAACTGCGGCAAATAAAAATCCAAACACTGCCACTATGACAGCACCTGTAAGGCTTATGGGAATTGCGGGAATAATCCACATAAAAACTGTGAGTGCAAGTGTACAGATTAGCATGGTCATCGTTCCCAACTGACGGTTTGTGCGCATTTCATCGGAATTGTTTGAAATTTTAAAGCCCTTGAGGGAGTCACCAAAGGTTTTGACAATGAGCGGCATGGTTTTCAAAAGACTTATTATTCCTCCGGCGGCAAGAGCACCTGCACCGATGTAGCGAATATATGTGCTCCACACGGCACTTGCACCGCCCGACAGATAAATTTCAGAGATTGTATTTTCTCCGGGAGCAATAACACTGTTTTCTCCAAAAAGAACAATAAGGGGAATGAGAACAAGCCAGCTGAGAACACCGCCGCTGAAAAGCATAGCGGAAATTTTAGGACCGCAAATGTAGCCGACACTAAACACTGCAGGGTAAACCTGTGTGCCTATTTCTCCGGCAAAGCCTTTTATTCTGAGGGATATTTCACCCTTCGCAAGCTTGAGACCATCTGTGAAAATCTTTAGCAATGCTCCTGTCCCTATTCCCGAAAACACACTTGTTGCACCCTTTGCAGATTGTTCTCCGGAAAGAAGAACCTTTGCACACGCAGTGCCTTCGGGATAGGGGAGATTATTGTGTTCTTTTACAATCAGAGCATTTCTGAGAGGAATCATAAAAAATACTCCCAAAAGGCCGCCGATTAATGCAATAAGGGTTATTTCCCAGATTCCCGGTTTTTCGATTTTCCCCTCTGCAGCCCATAAAAACAATGCGGGTAATGTAAATATTGCACCTGCGGCAACAGATTCACCTGCAGAGCCTATTGTTTGTACAATATTGCTTTCAAGCACCGATTTTCTTTTCAAAAAAATTCTTATTACACCAAGTGCAATTACAGCAGCCGGGATTGACGCCGAAACAGTAAGCCCCACCCGAAGTCCGAGATAGGCATTTGCCGCACCAAAAACCACTGCAAGAATGATTCCGGTTAAAATTGAAGTCGGCGTGATTTCCGGAACTTTTTGATTGTCAGTTACATAAGGGGTGAATTTTTTTTCTTCTTTCATTTGACTATTCTCCTAACATAGAAAAATGTATTAATTGCACAATTTAAATTTTTGTGATATACTATGATAAAACAAAATTGCAGTAAAGGGGATAAATTTACATGGTATATACTCTCACTCTCAATCCGGCTCTGGATTATGTTTTGTATTCACCGCTTTGTACACCCGGTGAAATCAACCGAAGCGAAAGGGAAGTGCTCTGTCCGGGTGGTAAGGGGATAAATGTATCAATTGTGTTAAAATCTCTCGGCATTGAAACAAAAGCCCTGGGCTTTTGCGGCGGAGAGACAGGTGATATACTTTTAAAGCTATTAATGAAAGAAGGCCTGGACACAGATTTTGTAAGACTGAGCAGCGGTTCTACCAGAATAAATGTAAAAATAAAATCCGACACCGAAACTGATATCAATGCTTCGGGTCCATATGTTTCTGAAAATGATGCCCAAAGGCTCTTTGAAAAGCTTTCCGCTTTGAATGACGGTGATTGGCTTGTTCTTGCAGGCTCCTTTGCTCCCGGCTTGTCTTCACATATATATTGTGATATTTTGCAAAAGATTAAACATAAAAATGTAAATACTGTTGTGGACGCCACAAAAGAGCTTCTCACAAATTCCTTGAAATACAGACCATATCTCATAAAACCAAACAATTTTGAACTTTCTGAAATTATAGGTGAAAATCTTGATTCCGATGAAAAAATAATTGAAGGTGCAAAAAAGCTTCAGGCTATGGGTGCAAGAAATGTTCTGGTTTCCCTTGGGGGAGAAGGAACAATTCTGGTCTCTGAAAACGGAGAATCAACAAAGGTTGCAGCTCCCACAGGTCATGTCATAAACACTACCGGAGCCGGAGATTCTGCCGTTGCCGGATTTATCTTTGGAATGATAGAAGAAAATAATGTAGCTTATGCTCAGAAAATGTCGGTTTGCGCAGGGAGTGCAACGGCTTTTTCGGAAGGTCTTGCCACAGCAGATGAAATTATGAAATTATACGACAATACATTTTTTGAAGGAAAATAAAATGATATACGACAACATAAAACCGGCAACATTTCTGAACCGTCCCAACCGCTTTATTGCAGAGGTTGAAGTGGATGGCAAAACAGAGATTTGTCATGTTAAAAATACCGGCAGATGCCGTGAAATACTGAAAAACGGTGCAAGAGTTTTTTTGTGTGAAAGTGATTCGGATAAAAGAAAAACGAGGTATGACCTCGTTTCAGACTGTCGAAAAAGTCCAGAAAAGTCTGGGCTTTTTCTGCGTTTTATGGTATAATATCCTTGGGTGATGAAATATGATGCAAAAAGGATATGAGA
>JAZNUS010000048.1:0-32012 GCA_045592485.1 Clostridia bacterium
CGAAATCGATATTTTGTTCGGTAAATGGGGGTTTATCGGGGTGTTAAACACAGGGACATTGTGGGGGCGATCCACGAACCGCCGGTATGATATCTGCCATTTGCGGGCGATTCGTGACTCGCCCCTACAACACATTTGAACAATTTGCTTTCGATCTTCCCGATAAATTCCAATTTAACAAGCTGTACACTTCCCTAAACCATCCCGAAAATCAACAAAAACCCCCATCTGAAAATATGCACAAAAAAATAATTGAATTTTTGGTTGTTTTGCGAGGGGGTTTTTGCCCCAAAACTGCTTTCAGAGGACATGGCAAAAATATCTTGTCCTTTGAGATTATTAATTTTTTAGATAAAAAATGTTATAATGTTAAAGTAAAATTCCGTGTGTTGCCACTACCTGCCGAAATAGGTGCTGACAGCAGGAATGTTAATATAGATATTGGTGTTGTTTAATATATTTTCAGAAAGGAAGATCACACATGAAATTAATGAAAAAAGCACTTTCACTGGTTGTTGTAATCACAATCCTTGCTTCGCTTTTTGCATTTCCGGCTCTTTCCGTAAATGCCGCAGATGAAAAGCCTGTGCAGACAACAGCGTACAAGTGGTTGTATTCCGACGACTTTAACAGCTACACCGTTGGTGAAATGCCGCCCACATCTTCGATTTCTTCATACAGTGCAAAGACTCACCATGCAGGAATTGCAGCGGTTCCCTCTGAGCGTGACAGAAGTATTCTGATGCAGGCAAGACCCAGCGACAGTGCATCTGCCGACTTTATGTTCCACACCAAATCCTTCAAAGAGGGCGTAAGAGGCAAGTTTATTGTTCAGTTTGATGTCCGCATCGATAACCCCGCAGGTGTTCCCACTAAAAACCTCACAGTGTATAATGCAGTTGAAGGAAGTACAACTACAATGACAACATGGAGTCTCGGAAGCTTCACAACAGCTAACCATGTAACCTGTGCCGGTATTGATTCGGGCTACACTCTTCCCGAAGGAAAGTTTACAACAGTTTCCTATGCAGTTGACCTTGATAACAAAAATATTGACCTATACATAAACTATAAGCTCCGTGTTGCCGATGCTCCTCTTGCAGACAATGCAAAATCCATGGACTTTATCAGAGTTCACTTCACAGGTATCGGGCACTCTGCTACCACCGAAGGCTACTTCGACAACATGAAAATCTACGAAGGCGATGTTCCCTTAACCCCTGCTCAGATTGACGCCTATGACTGGGACATCGGCGAAGGTGCCAGCAAAGAGCTTATGAATGTTTACATGGCAAACAAGCTCGGATTTTTTGTTGACAGCTCCAACCACTACATTGACGGTGAAATTCACAAAATGGACGAAGGCAAGGTTACTGCTGTTGAAAAAGACGGCGAAACCTATATCCCTGTAAAATACGGTGCCGAGGCATTCGGGGGCAGCGTAGCATGGGACGCAGATACCAAAACCACAACCTTGACCGTTAATGACAAGGAGGTTAAAATTGCAACTCAGTCCGGCGAGGTTACTGTTGACGGCGAAAAGAGAGACGGAGACCACACAGTTTTTGTTGAAAACGGCAGAACCTATGTGGCATCAAAGCTTTTTGCAGAGCTTTCCGGCAAAAACCTTTTCGAAGAAACCGGAATCATTCTTTTCTCCGACATTGAGGTTGACTATAACTGGTACGATGACAAAGCCATCATTCAGGAGCTTATTGCTTCAATGTGCTATGACCGTCCAAACGGTGATCAGATAGAAGCCGACATCAGAGCAAAATTTGCAGTTGGCGAGCATCCCCGTATCTGGGCAACTGCAAGTGACTTTGAAAGAATCAAACAGGAAGTTGCAACCAGTGAAATTAAAAAAGACTGGTTTGAAAAAATCAAAACCCACACCGAAAACTACATAATGAAAATTGAGCTTCCCGAATACGGCACCACCGACGGTATCCGTATGAGAGTTCACTGTGACCGTATCCGTCTTGTTCTCGGATGGACAGGATTTATGTGGCGTATGACCGGCGATCCCAAATATGCAGAGCATGCATGGACCTGGATGGAAAAAATGGGTGTTGGCTCATATCCCGACTGGAACCACGCAAAGCACTGGCTCGACACAGGAACCTTTATGATTGCCTATGCCAACGGCTATGACTGGTTCTATGACTGGATGAACGAAGACCAGAGAAAGCTCGTCAGAGACACAATCGTTAAATTCGGCCTTGAAGAATACAGAAAATCCCGTTTCTGGGGTTCAAAGGGCTATGACAACTGGAACTCCGTTATCAATGCCGGCGTTATTATGAGCTGTATCGCCATTATGGACGAAGAACCCGAAATCTGTAAGGCAGTTGTCGGCTCTTCAATCGAAAGCTTTGAAGGAACAATCATGGGTCTTGCTCCCGACGGCGGATGCCTGGAAGGTCCTTCCTACTGGCAGCTCGTTATGGAATCCTGTGTTGAAGGTTGCTGGGCACTTCAGATGATTAACCCCACAGCCTATGGTCTCACAAACTCCCCCGGTTTTGCCGAAGCAGGCTGGTTCCCCTTCGCCCTTGCAGGAAAAGCTACTCTTAACTATGGTAATGCCGGTGCTCTTGATGTTGCAACTCTCGACTCAAAAGACCTTTTCTGGCTTGCATCAATCAATGATGATGAAGACCTTCGAAACTATCGCTACAAGCTTATGCTTGACAACAACATAGACCCTGACTTCCGTGAAATGATTGCCTGCGTTGGTGATCCTTCCACAGAATTCTCGGCTCTTTCACTTGACAAATACTACCGTATGGTTGAAACTGCCGCAATCAGAAGCAGCTGGAATGCAGAAACAATGCTCTTCGGTGGTCTCCACGCAGGTCAGACAACCATTGCCAATGGTGACCTTGACACAGGTAACTTCTACATCGACTCCTTCGGTGACCGTTTTGTATGTGATCTCCCCATTGAAAACTACAACCTTCCCGGTTATAACAACGCAAAATACCGTGAGCGCGGTGAAGGTCACAACCTTCTCATCTTCAACCCCGATGACCGACCCGATGATATTTTGCTCGACGGTTATGCAAAGATTGAAAGATTTGAATCCAACGAAGTAAGTGCCATCATGACCACCGACATAACCTGTAACTATGCCGATGTTACCGAAAGCGTTATCCGTGGTATGAGATTTGTAAACGGAAGAACATCAATTGTTCTTCAGGACGAAGTAAAGAGCAACCGCAAGAACGAGGTTTACTGGTTCATGCACACTCAGGCTCTCAATCCTCAGATTTCAAAAGACGGCAAAACCGCAATCCTCGATATGGGCGGTAACCGTATGGAAGTGAAGCTCCTTTCCGATGTTGGTAAGTTTGGTGTTATGGAAGCAAAACAGCTCCCCACATCACCTCAGATTACAGGTCAGACACCTAACGATGATTACTGCAAGCTCTTCATTCATCTGGAAGATGTTGAAGATTTCACAATCAGCGTATGCTTCACACCTCTTGTATACACACCCGTTGGCGGAACCATAAAATACCCCGAGGTTACACCCATCGACACATGGGAGCTTGAAGATCCCGAAAAGGTTTCCGTTGGTGTACTTCCCAAGCTTGACACAATCAAGCTCGACGGCAAAGAGCTTCTCGGATTTAACCCCGACAGAAACTTCTACATCCACGCTCTCAAGCTTGCATCTTCACCCATTCCCAACATCGAAGCAACAGGCGATGGCGAAGTTGAAATCATCTATCCCGAAACATGGCCTGGCAATGTTGAAATCAAAATCAACAACGGTGTCTATGAAAATGTTTACGGTATCCGCTTCAATGTTCCCCCGCAGTCTCTTGCAGACCAGGGCTACACCGAGCTTGACATTGCCGCAGTTACCGCATCGTCAGTTCCTCAGCCGGAAAATCCACCCGAGAGCGCATTCGACAATGACTTCGAAACACGCTTCTCAGTTGAACAGCCCGGTTGGATTTGCGTTGACCTTGGCGAAGCAAAACCTGTTCACTATGTATCCCTTGCTTTCTACAACGGTAATGCAAGACAGAATGAATTCCACATCGAAATCTCCGAAGACGGAACAGCATGGACAAAAATCTGGCAGGGCAGAGATGCCGGAACCACACTTGAACTTCAGAACTTTGATCTTGCAGGTGTGAATGCCCGTTACATAAGAGTAACAGGAACAGGCATTGTAAATCCCGGAAGTGACGCAGCAAAACAGGGCTGGTTCAGCCCCACCGAGCTTAAGGTTTACACAAAATAATTTAAAAAACCTTCGGTTCAAAAACAAATTTAATAATTTTTGCAGGGCAGACTAATGTCTGCCTTGCAGAAATTGTTTTTACATTATATTGCCGTGCAAATTTTTTGCCATTCTCTTTGAATAAATGCTGATTAGTTTTTTCTATTATATATACCATGTTATTAATCGGTATTTACTTGGAGAGAAAATCTTCCCGATTTCAAGTTAAAACAAATTTTATCCTTAATCTAATCAGGCAATGTCGTCAACTTAAGCCATAAATTGGAGTTTATATGACTGAGAACAAGTGAGGCTAAAGCGTGAGGCTTCCCCCTGGTGGGGAAGCTGTCACCGCAAGGTGACTGATGAGGGGAAATAATATGAAATCAAATAAACATAATATATTAATAAAAAATGCATGAATACTAAGAAATCAAATGACAAAAGAAGAGAAACATCTTTGGTATGATTTTTTAAAGAAGCTCCCGGTCGGTGTATATCGTCAAAAAATATAGGTGATTACATTGTTGATTTCTATATATCCTCTGCTAAGACAGTTATCGAACTTGACGGTTCTCAGCATTATAAAGATGCAAATATTGAAAAGGATGTTGAAAGAGATTCATTTATGAACTCTCATGGAATAAAAGTTTTGCGTTATTCAATTATGATGTTAATTATCATTTTGATAGAGTATGTGAAGACATACAAAACAAGTTGAATATATACATCGTATGAGAGGACAGACAAATCCCCTCATCAGTCACCTAACGGTGACAGCTTCCCCACCGGGGGGAAGCCTTTCTTCAATGCATAATCAGAGAATTGGAGCTACAGTTTTTGTTTAGGTAAGATGAGGCTGAAGCGATAGCCATCCTTTAGGCAAGGAGTGCAAACAAAATCACATGAAAGCAGGCGAAAGCAAAATGAAAAACAGAATATTATCATTATTTCTGTCATTGACAATGATTATATCATTGATAACTTTTGTTCCCATTGATTCAAAAGCCGACTACATCGCTCTGGAGTCCGATGTCAGGGCAGCCCTTGCAGACAGCGGTGCATTTTATCCCGGAACTGATAAGGCCGTTTCAGATTTTGGCATCGTGAATATGCCCGGCAAAGCATTTATGGAAAACGGCACTCTCTATGTTCCCATAGATAGCCTCAACTATATTTTCCTCACAATGCACGAAAGCATTTCCGGCAAAACCTACATAAACGGCAAAGATGTTACCTCGTCGGTAATAAGCTTGGGCACTACAAGCTTTATTGACATTACTGCCTATGCAAATGTCGCAGGTCTTAAGGTTTTCGACGATGAATTGACCGACCTTTATATAATAGGAAAGAACACGGTTTCCTATAACTGGCGTTCAGACCGGAAAATCCTCTCCGGCATAATCGGTCAGATGCTTTTTGAGTTTCCCACAGCCGAAAAAATTGTTTCAGACATTTCGGCAAGGTTTGAAAAAGGGGAGCACCCCCGAATAATGGCAACCGAGGAAACCTTCGACAGGATTAAAAAAGAAACCGGAATAATTGCCGACGAAAGCTACGAGCCCATTAAGGCACAGTGGCTAAAGACCATAAAATCCCAAGCCGACAGCTATGCCGGCACCACTCCTGTGACCTACGGTCCCACCGACCATATCCGTATGAGGCAGCAGTCCGGAACCTTCTGGGCAGTTGGCGGCTACAACGCATTTATGTATAAGCTCACAGGCGAAGAAAAATATGCAGAGCGTGCATGGCTTGAAATCAGTACCATTTGTGCTGACACCTTCCCCGACTGGAATCCTGTTCATCTTCTTGACTGCGGTCAGTTTATGAACGGTATGTCAATAACCTACGACTGGCTCTATGACTGGATGACTGCTGAGCAACGCACTCTTATGAGACGAAACATTGTTGACAAAGGTCTTACGGTTATGTGCGACATTTTTGACGGCAAGCCTGTTTACAGCTCATGGAGAACCGAGGGAAGAAGCTACGACTTCCACAACGGTGTGAGCAACTGGAACTTCGTGTGCTGCGGCGGTGCGCTTATGGCATCTCTTGCAATCTTTGATGAATGCGAGGGCGAAGACAGAGCCAAATGTGAAAGAGTTCTCGAAGAATGCACAAAAATTCTCTACTATTCAGCAACCCGCTTTTCACCATCCGGCGACTGGTATGAAGGTCCTGCCTATGCCCGCCTTTCGTGTGAAACAATGACCGAAGCCTGTGCAGCACTCACATCCAGTGCAGGAACCGACTACGGCATTATGGATGCTCCCGGTGTTTCCAAAACCTCTGAGGCACCCTTTGCCCTTACAGGAGAATATTCCTTTAACATTTCAAACGCAGGTGAATCAAAGCCTGAAGATCTTCCCAATACAAGAGAATTTTTCTACCATGCAACCCGATTTAACAGAGACGATTTTGCAAAAGCACAGTTTATGCTTATGGACGAATACGGAGTTGCTCCCGATTTCAGAGATCTCATTTACTGTAACCACACCTTTGAAAGCTCGGATATGGACCTTGAAACAGATTACTATCTCAAGGATTCCGAAATTGTCACAATGCGTAATGCCGATGTTGACGAAGGCCTCATTTTTGCAGGTCTCCATGGCGGTGAAAACCAACCCGCGCAAGGTCATCTTGACATCGGACAGTTTGTAATAGATTCCTTCGGCGACCGTTTTGCTGCCGACCTCGGTCTTGAAAATTACAATCTCATGGCTTCGTACTACGACAAATACCGCAACCGTGCCGAAGGTCACAACACACTTGTCATAAATCCCGATTCAAGAGCTTATGACCAGACTCTTGATGCAGTGGGCACAATGACAAGAGTTGAACACAATGCTTCTTCGTCAATTGCAGTTCTTGATATGACAAGTGCTTACGCAGGCTATGCATCATCTGCCACAAGGGCAATGAAGTTTATCAACGACAGAACCTCAATTCTTTTAAAGGACGAGGTACGAGGCGTAGCAAAAAAATCAAATAATGAAAACGAAATCTATTGGTTTATGCACACTAAAGCCAATGTAACCCTTAAAGATAACAACAAGGTTGCAGAGCTTGACATAAACGGTAACAAAATGTATGCAACTCTTCTCACTGACGGCGAGTTTCAGACAATGGGCGCAGTTCCCCTTCCGGATTCACCAAATCCCGAGGGTCAAAATGCCAATGCCGGCTACACCAAGCTCTTTGTCCACCTCACAAATGTTACCGATGCAGACATTGCAGTGTGCTTCACTCCCGGTTTCTACTATGACACCCTTGAGCTTCCGGCTGTAGAACCGATTGCAGGCTGGACTCTCGACAAGGTCGATGCTGTAGCGGCAGGCGGAAAGCTTTCCTCACTCACAGTTGACGGTGAGCCGCTTAAAAACTTTTCACCCAATGTGTATAGCTACGAATTTGAGACATCGGGCACTTCCGTTCCCGAAATTGAAGCAGTGGGAGAGGGCAACATAACCGTTGAAGCTCCCGATGCTCTTCCGGGATTGGCAAAAATTACTCTTGATTATGCAGGAATGCAGACTGAATATACAGTTTATCTTAAGGAAGCAAAAAGCAACCTTGAAAAAGCAAGCTACAAAAAGCTCGAAATTGTCAGAGCGGACAAGGGCGCCGAAACAATTGACGGAAACTCAGAAACAAAGACCTTGTTTAACACCGGCGATTCAATTGTCTATGAGCTTTCCGATAAATATCTTGTAAATTATGTGTCTGTTTCAGGCAAAAAGGCAGACTTTGATGTTTACTATTCCGACGATGGCATCAGCTACAGCCAAATCGGAGCTGTTTCGGGAACAGGCTATGCTCACTGCTTTACTCCCGACAAATACGCAAGATTCATAAAGCTTGTTTCGAAATCCGATTCCTGTGAAGCTGCAGAATTTACAGCCTTGGGATTTGACGGCTTTGAATATGAAAACGACCTTGGCGAAGGAATTGCTCTTAATTTCATAACTGCACTTTATGAAATCGGTGCCTATGAAGGCACAAGACCTCTCTCCTTCGAAGGCTTTGAAATTCCCGAAGGCACAAATGCAATGCCGGAGGGTCTTGGCGGTAATTGGGTATATGGCTACACTGCCGCTTCAAAGCTTCCCATTGTTGCAATCGAGCCGGAAGGCAAGAACGGAGCCGCCCTTAGGTTTATGGCACCGCAAAAAATTGATACCGATACCAACGGTGATGGAAAAATTGACAATGATGATGCTCCAAAAGAAGGCTTCGAAGACATTGCCAACAACGACTGCCAGTATCCGAGACTGAAATTCTATCCGAATACTATCACCGCAGATGAATATGAAATTTCATTCTCTGCAAAGCTTGACAAATCCCATGTGTTCCAGCTTCTTCCGTCAGTCGGTTCAACTCCCTTTTTCTACAGCTACAACGGCACCCTCAAATGCCTCGGACAAACCTTTGAAATGTCAACCAAAAATGCTCCGGATGCGTGGTACGACTTCAAAGTTGTTATGAATACTGCAACAGGCGGATATGAAGCAACAGTGACAAATGCTTATGATCCTGCAAACACAGAAACAATTTCCGGAACATCCGATGTGATAACAAATTTCTTTGCAGCTCAGTCACCTTACTTCTGGTTCCAGCAAAACAGCTATGTATATGCATATCACCGGGTTCTCCTTGATGATTTGTATTTTGGCGAAAAGCGCGGAGAGGAAAATGTAGTTCCCGACCTTCCCACACTTAAGATTGTGAAAACCACAAATGTCACATCGTCTGCTGACCTCACTCTTTCCGACATCATCACAGTTCCCGATGACGGCTTGAAATATGAAGCTTCGGTGTTTGTGTGGACAAATGACGGTTTAGTGCCTGTTGTAAAGAAATTTGCAGTAAATTAAAACCTTAATTAACGAAAACAAATCAGATTAACCAACGTGCATTAAAATTTATAAAAAATGGAGGAAAAGAATTATGAAAAAAGTTTTAAGCCTTGTGCTTACACTTGCAATGCTTGTATCGGTTCTTGCCGGTCTTTCAATTGTAAATGTATCAGCACATCAGAATCAATCCTCAAGCATTGATTTTGAAAACATCAACATCTACGACACAACATTAAAGAAATGGGTAGCTCTCGAAGATGTTCAGACAATTCCCACCAAGGAAGAGTCAATTTCAGACGGAGCTGTTGTATATCAGTCAAGAAGATACAACGGCGGCGGTTTCGACTTTGACGGAACAAGGGCTTCAGCCTTTGCAGGTGCAAACTATGAAGATGCTCCGGCAAATGTTGAAAAGTACGGCAAGGTTCTCAGATACTACTGCATGAAGGACTGGACCTATGACGGCGTGGACTATGCTCCCACAAGCGGCTATTTCCAGTATTCCATCAGCCCCGGCAAAACCTTCACAGGCTCTGTATCTATCAAGGCATCCTTCTACAACAACACCCTTCACTACAGAACTCTCCGTGTTCACGGTGCAGGCTCAAGTTCAAACCAGACAATCCGTTTCAACGAATCCGGTAGCAGTATCGCAGTGTTTGGCGGCTTTGCATCAATCAACAAAAAATGGTCTGCCAACAAGTGGTATGATGTTGAACTCAAATTCAACATTGACTCCAAATACTATGAATTTGTGGTATATGAAGACGGCGAGCTCTTTGGTGAGCTCAGCGGTGTGTACACAGGTTCAACCTATCAGAACATAAACAAATTTGATTTGTTCTACAACAACACCATGAATCAGATTGCCAACAGCCGTGACCAGATAACATGGATTGACAATCTCTCAATTTCATCAATCAACAACCTTGAACCCCCTTCAAGCGATGAAAGAATCATCTATGATTTTGAAGACTTCGAAGGTCAGAGCTCAACCTCATCTCAGTCGGCAGGTATGCCCACATCTTCTCAGGGTTCATGGGCTGCAGGTTATTCCGGTTACACCGGTCTCATCAACGCTAAAGCTGTTCAGGACGAAAACAGTGACCAGTGCGAAGTTGACATCGATCAGGGCACAAGCGTTCAGCTCTATTCCCCTGCATACGATGCATCAACCGGCATTCATCAGTATGCATATCAGTACGCTCAGCTAAAATATACACTGAGTTCAAAAAATGTTCCCGACAGATATCGCATAACATGGGATGTTAAGATGACAAATGGTAACTCACAGCAGCTTAACCTTTTCAGCTCCAATCTGGTTATGGTGAACTTCAGTCATTCATCAATTTCGTGTGCCGGCAAGACTGTTGACTTCACACCCAACAATTATGACTGGTTCAACATGGATTTAATTGTTGATGCTGAAACCGGCTGGTATCAGTTCACAGTTAAAAACCTTACATCACCCTCACAGGCACCCGTAACCGTTACCGGTTACTATCCCAATATGATTTCTGTTTGGGACAGCTTTGCATCAGCATCAGGAAACCCCACATCTTATTTCCAGATGAACACAACTGCAAATAAGACCAGTGACAATTATATTCTCTTTGATAATGTTTATATCGGTGAATACTTTGAAAACGAAATTCCTGCATCAGTAGCGCACGATTTCAACGGAACCACAGCTAACCCCGAATGGTATCAGACTGCCTATGAAGGCGATGTAACAGTTGATGATGTGACAGTTTCTGCAGATTCAACAGCAGCTGCAAAATACACAATCACACCTCCTCACCCTGATGCTTCCTACACCTTTGTTGCAACAGTAAGCGTTCCCGACTTCAACTCCTTCAAGCAGATTGACATCGACGGAATGAGAAGCTTCGAAATTTTTGGTGACGACAATGCATCAGCCCGTAAGTACCGTGTTATGACAGCTGTAAGAAGTGCACTTGAAGCTAACACCGATTATGTTCTCAAAATCGATGTTCCAAACGACAAGCTCAATGTTAAGTCAACTGCAACACTTTACTATGCAGACGGAACAACAAAAGTTGCAAACGGATACACAGGACAGTTTAAAAACAACTCAGGCATTGTGATAACGGTTTCAAAATCAACAGTTGAAGGTGCGGCTTCAACCCTCAAGCTTTCCAACATGAAATTCACAAATGTTAAAATCAATGCAGGCTCATCCAACACAGCTTCCACAGGTAAATTTGCTGTTAACTCAACTGCAACCTCAGCTGCAGTTCAGACAATGGCACTGCCCTTCTCTTATACAAACCAGGGCTTCGAATATGGTGTTGACCTTGCGTTTGAAGATTTCAACTCTGCAAAAACCCTCAGCTTCGACGACACTGCCTTTGCAACTGTAGATAAAACAGGTCTTCTCACTCTTGGAGGAGCAACTGCACAGCTTGCAGCCGGCGAAACCTACAGACTGTTTGTTGATGCCGATAACGGTGATGCTCCCACAGCAAAGGTAACTCTTGCAGGTCTTGAGACCACCGTTGCACCCACATCACGCATCAAAATCAAATCCGATGCAGGTGTAAGTACCTTTACCGTTGACAATGCACAGCTCGACATTATCTACAACTTTGAAATGAGAAGTGCCGATGAATACTTTGACTTCAATGTTGCAGACGATGTTGAAATCACTTTCGCAAATCCTCTTTCAAAAACTGTGACTGCCGATGCCTTCAAGGTGTATGCACCCATGGGAGTTATTGATGATTCTGCACTGGTTGCAGATGTTGCAGTTGCATTTTCCGAAGACAGAAAGACAGTAGCACTTTCTTTTGACAAATTAAAATCAACTCACTATCACATTGCCTTTGAAGTTTCAGACATCTACGGTGCAACCCTCAATGACATTGTTGAAGTGGACACAGAACCTGATATCTATCGTGCAGACGACATAAAATTCTTCGATGCCGACGGTGCAGAAGCAGTAACCCTTCCCTCAGGAACAGTTACCGCTAAAACAACAATTGTCTCCGGTGACGGCAACACATATGATGCAAATATGTGGATTGCTCTCTACAATGAAGCAGGTGCACTCAAATCTGTTAAACTCACTCCCGTTGAATTTAATGCAACGGAACAGGTGGTTTCAACAGAAGTGAGTGTCCCCGGCGACGGCAAAGCATACTTTGTAAAAGCCGGTATTGTGCTTCCCAATCTCAAGCCTGTAGCCTTTGGCAAAATTCACACTCAGGCAATTATCCTCAGACTTGACGACCTTAAGGTTGACACAATGGAAGAATATGTTGCACTTACTCAGTGGGCGGCAGAAAATGAGGTTGCTCTTTCAATCGGTATGGTTTGTAACTCAATCGACGAAGACAACGAACCCTACATTGAGGCAGTTAAAGACATGGTAAAAACAGGCTTCGTTGAAATCTGGTGCCATGGCTATGACCATAAATATCACGAAGGAACCGGTGTTACATCTGAATTTTATCAGCAGACACCTGAATATCAGGCGGCAGTTCTCGAAAAATGCTACGACTGCGTTTATGAGAAAACCGATGGAGTTGTAAAACTCAGCTGTCTGGGAACACCTTCCGGTGCAATGGACGAAGACACCTTCAAGGCTCTCGAAATGGTTCCCGAATACAGGGTTAATTTCGGAAATGTTTCTGTGCCCTATAGCGGCAACGGATTTGTGAATCTCACAAATTCTCTCTGGATGGAACCCTCCACAGGTAAGCTCAATCCCCTTGACACTCTCAAAGGCTTCTATGACAACCGTACGGTTGGCAAAGAATATATGATTTATGGCTGTCACGCAGGCTACTTTGATGCAGATAATGTAGCAATATTCAAGGATTTTGTTGAATATCTCAAAACCAAGGATATTGCATTTATGACACCCACACAGTATGCTGACTTTATATCTTGATATAGTCACAAATTGAAATTTAAAAGCTAATAAAAATTTCTTCATTTAAATTCCTTCTTTGCCGGGCAGGCTTAGTGCCTGCCCGAAGGCAAGGGAGACAGTGGTCAGTCGGGAGATTAAAACCCCTCAGGCAGTTTCGCCACGCTCACTGCCAGCTCCTCTTAGGCAGGGGCGCCTGTGTTGCACTAGCCAAGATTTCTTATAGATAAAAAACTGATTTGGCAAAAGTTTTAATGTGGGGGATACTGATTGAAGAACAAATAAGGCTAAAGCCAAAGCCTCCCATGCCTAAGGGGAGGTGGATTTGCCGAAGGCAAAGACGGAGGGGTATAGAATGGAACGAAAACATAATAAAAACCTCACCTCATTTGCAAGACAGTTAAGAAAAAATATGACCAAGGAAGAGAGACATCTTTGGTTTGATTATTTAAAAGATTATCCAATAAAATTCTATCGACAGAAGGTTGTTGACAATTATATTGCTGATTTTTATTGCAATAAGGCAAGATTGATTATAGAGCTTGACGGTTCGCAACATTATGATTCAAAAATAATGCTTAAAGATAAAATACGAACTGAAAATATTGGTGAAAGAAATATAATAGTTTTAAGAATTCCAAATAACGAAATAAATGAAAATTTTGTTAATGTATGTGAATACATAGATTATTTTGTAAAAAGTCAGTTAACCAAATGACCAAAAACCCCTCAGTCAGTTTCGCTACGCTCACTGCCAGCTCCCCTTAGGCAGGGGCGCCTGTGTTGCACTAGCCAAGATTTCTTATAGATAAAAAACTGATTTGGCAAAAGTTTTAATGTGGGGGATGCTGATTGAAGAACAAATAAGGCTAAAGCCAAAGCCGGAGGGGTACGAAATTTAGAAGTATCTATGCTTTCAGTAATACCTCTCAGTCAATAAAATGGTTATAATACCCCTCAGGCATCAATTTTATCTGACAGTTATTCAGTTAACGCATAATGAATGTTAAATAAATTTTTATTTGCCATTCATTATCCGTTAACGGATAAAAAATATATTAAAGAAAGGAAAAGTGTTATGAAAAAGGTTTTAAGCTTTGTGCTTACACTTGCAATGCTTGTATCGGTTCTTGCCGGTCTTTCAATTGTAAATGTATCAGCACATCAGAACTACAAAATGGAACCCATCACCTTTGATGAAGCTGCAGCTGTGACCGATTCCAACCCCACCGGCTATAAGTACGGCACGGGAAACATCGACAGAACCGAAGGCTTTAAAAACATCGAACAGTATTTCACCGGCGGAAAATTTACCGCCTTCCACAACAACAAATACTACTTCAACGATGTTGCCGAGGCTCCCGACAAACGCTACGGCAAGAGCCTTTTAATCCGTGAGTACTATGAAGAAGGTGCTGCAACGCAGTATGTTCAGACAGTTGTAGACCCCACACCTCTTCTTTGCGGAACTGTTAATGCAAAAGCATCACTCTACACCAAAGGCAATGAAAACGACAGCTACATTCAAAGAGCTGTGCAACTGAGATCTCAAAACGATGGTGGCGGCTACACCAACAAGGTAGCAGTTCTGTTTGCTCACAACAAGAACAGAGCAATCAGTGCATTTGGCAAAGACACCGGCAAGACCTACAAAACCGATGTGTGGTATGACATTGACCTCACCTATAACCTGGACAACGGACAGTTTCATCTTGTGATTTTTGAAGACGGTGTTGAATATATCAACTTTACAGGCACAGACACAGATGCCAAAATTCCCAATGTCAACACTATGATTCTCTACCATTCACAGGCTGACGCAAACAGCAACGACATGTGGATATACTGGGATAATGTATCAATAAAATCTGTCAATAAATTTGAAATAGCCGAGGACAATTCCTCAAAGGAAATTTTTGACTACACAGCATTCCCCGGCGGCAATCCCAAAAATCAGCCTGCAAGCACAAGAGGCTCATGGGCATATGGCTACAACAATGCCTCCAAAAAATCAGTTGCCGATTCCTTCAACGACCCCGAGCAGGGCGAGGTTCTCAAATGGTTCGGTCCTGTATGGGACGAAGAAACAGCCTTTGAATCTGCAGACAAAACCCTCAAAGATTACTATAATTATCCCCGAATGACCTACACCATTGCAGACTCTCATTTCACCAACGACCTTGTTCAGATAAGCATGAAGCTCAAAACCAATCAGGCAGGAGAGCTTGCAGCCCTCTATCTGAACAGTCAGGGCTCAGTTGGCTATTCGCCACTCATGCTCTACGGCAATACCTTCAAAATCTGTAACACAGACACAGGCGTGGCATATGAAAGAGGCGTGTGGTATGATGTGAACATCATCATCGACACTGCAACAGGCTACTTCAACGGTTCAGTAATTCACCCCACAGACAAAGAGAAAAATGCCTGTGCATCAGGCTACAACCCCACAATGAAGCTTGACATCACATCGCTGATGTTCAGAATGGACCGTCTTTCAAAGGCAGCCACAATGGCAAATGAATGTGCAGTATTCATCGATGACCTCTATTTAGGAGCACCCTTTGACACCGAGCTTTCAAAGGTTGAGCTTGCCAATGTGACAGCTGCTGCAACTGCAGAAGAAGCTGCAACCCAGACACTTTATTTCCCTTATGCAAAAAGCTATGCAGGTCACGACTTCAAAGCAACCCTCACAATTGAAGGCGCTGCTCCCACAGTGACCGTTGGCGATGTGGCAATTGATGTATCAGCTCTCGAACCCGGCTCATATCCCTTGAATGTGGTAATGATGACAGGCGATGCTCCCGAGGTTAAAGTCACCTTAAACGGTGAAGAGGTTGAGGCAGAATTTGCATCAATCCCAACTGCAGTGACACTCACAACACCTGTTGGCGAAGGTAATTTGGTGTCAGTTTCAGACATTTACTACAGCATAATTTATGATTTTGAAATTACAAATGAAATAAATAAAGATGCTTACAATCCTCTCGATGATGTTGTGATTGAATTTTCAAACAAGCTTTCAAATCCGTCGGCAGACAGCTTCAAGGTTTACAAGCCCGAGGGATCAATAGATGAAAAATGTGAAATCACCGAAAAAACAGTTACCTTTGGCGAGGATGGCCACTCGGCTACAATCTCCTTTGAAAAAGAAGATTTAACTCACTATCACATAGCTCTTGAAGGTCTCACCGATATCTATGGCAACACTCTCACCGATGCTGTTGAATTTACCACAAAGCTTCCCGACCTTGTAATCACAAGACCAAGCTTCTGGCGTATGAATGACGGCAAAAAAGAAGTTCTCAGCCTTCTTACTCCAGGTGAGGTTAATGCATCGGTTACAGCAACTGCCTACAACAACACCGATTTTGAAATGCTCTTTGCTATGGCAATGTACAACAAGGGCGACCTTGTTAAGGTTGTAATAACAAGCGGTCTTGTAAGTGCAGAAGGAGTAACTCTTGATCGCAGCATCACAGTTCCCGATGACGGCAAGTTCTATGAAATCAAAGCCTTTGCACTTCGCAAGGACAACATGAAGCCCCTTGTGAAAACTGAAATTCTGAACTTCACAACAGATCAGCCCATTGCCATCATCAAGCTCGATGACTACGGTCAGTCAGCTCACCAGGCCTGCTGGGATTCCATCGTGGAATATGCCGAAGCAAACAACTTCAAAATGTGCATCGGTCTCATGGGCTACACTCTCAACAACAACCCCGATCAGCAGAAAGCTGCTGCCAGAATTGCAAACTCACCCATGATTGAAATGTGGTGCCATGCATATAACTGGCAAAACGACAGACTCACCTCCGACGATCCCGAGGTTCAGGCTGTTGAATTTGCAGAAAGCAACCGTGTGGCAAAAGAGGCAGGCTTTGAAATGACTTCCTTCTGTGCACCTTCAAACGCATTGAACGAACTCACACTTCAGGTTATGACAGAGCGTTTCCCCAACTATAATCTGATTATGACCAGAGAAAACATCTACAAAGCTTATGCAGAAAAATATCCTCAGTTGTTCTTTATGTGGAGAGGGGTTACAGTTGAAAGCAAAGCCACCGGCACAACCGATGCTGTTGAAGACATTAAGGCAAGATGGAACGCTGAAAAAGCAAAGGGCGCACCCTATCTTATGCTTCAGGCTCATCCCTCCGGTTGGGACACAAACACCGATTCCCGTGACAGATTCTATGAGTTCATCAATTGGCTTAAAGACCAGGGCGTTGTGTTTATGACACCTGCCGAATATCTTGAATATTCAAAAAGCTGATTAAATTCGGAATATGATGAATGTTCAAAGAACTGATTAAATAACGAATTAACATAAATTGCCTTCTCCCTTGGAGAGGCGATACTGTCAGCTTGAGAGGTAAATTGGAGATTGCAGAGCTAAGAACAAATAAAGCTAAAGCGAAAGGCTCCCCTGTGCAAGGTGACTGAGGGGATGTCAAGGAACTTCCCATATCTGCAAATACTGTAATTAAGACAGTTTGCTGTCAGACCTACAAATCTCAATTTCCCCAAACCTTACCGGGCTGACAACTCTGCTCCCCAGGAGCAACATATCATATATTAACTGCACAGACAGTTTAATATAAATAAATGGCTTGGAGAAAACACCTTTAATCTCCGGTCAAAATTATGAAAGGAAGAGTTTAAATGAAAGCAAGAAAAATCTTGAGTGTAATTCTTACACTCACACTTCTCACCTCTGTTTTTGCATCATTGTCGATAGTTAACGTATCGGCGCACGCTAACCAATCTGTTGCTACAGATTTTGAAAATGTTTCAAAGTATGACTCGGAAACAGGAAAACACATTTCTCTCACAGCTGATGACACACCTCTCACAGCTGCAGAGTCTGTTGACACAACAGGAGATTCTCCTGTGCTTGTGAAAGAGCAGGTAAGGTATTCAGCTGACGATTTCGTTCTTGATTACCACTCCAATGCTTTCATTGGTCAGCAGTATGTCACTGCTCCCTCTGATGCCGAGAAATATGGCAAGGTTATGAAATACTATGTTATGAAGGATTGGGTTGTTGGAGAAACCAATTATTATGACAATTTCGTGGCAAAATTGAGTGGTAATGACAACTACTTCACACCCAGTGTTACATTTAACAAAAGATTTACTGATTCTGTAAGTCTCAAAATGTCACTTTATATGAACAACATGAAGTACAGATCACTTCGTTATGCTGGTAATGTATCAAGCGGAACACCCACCATTCGTTTCAACGACAGTGGAACAATCCAGCCTTTCCCGACCTATGGTGGTGTGGCTATACCGAACAAAAAATGGTCGGCAAATCATTGGTATGACATTGAGCTCAAATACAATATGAACACAGAGTATTATGAGTTCACAGTGTATGAAGATGGCGAATTCTTTGGCACAGTATCCGGCACAGTGAACACAGACCTTTATTCATACATTGATGGTTACAATATGCTCTACAACAACACCATATCATCCACTGTAAACTCTGTTGATATGATTACCTACATGGATAACTTCGAAATAAAATCCATCCCCGAGCTTCGTCCTGCAACAGAGCAGAAAGAAATCAGCTTCATCGATTTCGAAGGCTTCACAGGTCAGACAGCAGGCAGCAATGCTGATTTCCCCACATCCTCGGAAGGTTCATTCTCTTGCGGTTATCAGGGCAATCCTGAGCTTTCCATTGTACATGCAGTGGAAGATGCTTATAATGAAAACTGGGAAAAAGCAATTGACCTTGGCACCAGTGCAAAGTTGATTTCACCCATCAAGCCGTCAGGCTCCACCATTACTGACGCACGGTATCAGTATCCTTCGCTTCGTTGGACTCCCAATGCCAAAATGCCTGATAACTACCGCATTATATTTGATGCACGCTTCCCTGTTGCATCAAACACAAAGCTTATATTAAGAAGCAACAGTGACGCTGTGTTCGAATACGCCTCAGGCAGTTTCTATATGGGCGGTAATGTTGTATCCGGACTGACTCCCAACAACAACGACTGGTACAATTTTGACATCACATTAGACGGTGACACAGGCTACTACAAAGCTACCATTACAAATCTCACATCGCCCACAGCCAATCCTGCTGTTGAGGTCGAAGGATGTTGGTCAAAGCTTGTAGATCTGATGGATAACAATGATAACAGGGTGTTCTTCCAGATAAATGGTTCCACTACTGCTGAACAATATGCTTATTTGGATAATTTCTACTTTGGAGAATATTCCGAAGCACTCATGCCCTCGTCATATGAATATAACTTTGAAGATGGCAAAAATCCTGACTTTGTTTCAACAACTCATGCAAATGATGTTGTTGTAGAGGGCAAAACCTTCACTGCTACAAATGACGACAAAAATGCCGGCAAAGGCTCAATTGCTATTCCAAACCCTTACGGCGAATATACCGCTAAAATTCGTTTCTCCGTACCCGATTTTAACAATGCCCGTAAGTACATAAGCATCGGTGCCTGCAACCCCATAATTATCTTTGGTACAACAGACACCGCCACCGGTGACATGGTTTATAGCCAAATGCATGTTGGTGGCAAAGGATTTACTACACCTCTTGAAGCTAACAAAATCTACACCTTGGTTGTCACAGTTCCATTCGACAAGACAGGTACCTATGGTGATTGTAAGCTTTATAATACAGATGATATTACGGCTATCAGCTCAAGCAATTTAATCGGCAACTACAACCGTACACCTGTTGGCCAAAGTGGCAATGATTACACTAAAATTACTGTGAATACCAGCTATGGCACTATTCCCGAAGGAAAAGAAAGCTCTCTCACCATTCACGATGTAACATTTAGTGATATCCAGGAAAGAGCATCGCTCACCAACACCACAGATACCGGTGCATATGTAATAAAATCCGCTGCCGGTTCAGCTTCAACCACAACAATCGGTCTTCCATATCACTATGCTAACAGCGGTTACAAATATCAAGCTGACTTCACATTCAAAGATTTTGGCAGTGCAAAAACCTTCAAGCTTGGTGACACCACAATTGCAACTGTAGATGCAGGGGGCGTGCTCACTGTTGGTGAAGAATCCATGACACTTGCAGCAGGTGCAAACGTTGCTCTCAAACTTGACTACAACAAGGCAACAAGTGAAAATGTTACCGTAACCTTCACCGATGGCACAGCTTCTCTTACAACCACAGCAGCTTCTGCACCAAAAATTGTTGTAGAGGCAGCTGAAGGTGCAAGTGAATTGTACCTCGAAAACATCAAAAACACCACCATCTACACACTCAAAAATGAAGGTGGCTATGTATTTGATGAATTCGATCCTGCCGACTCTGTAAGTCTTAAATTCAAAAATGCTATCCAGGCAGAAGACATCAAGGTATATGCTCCCACAGGTGCTATCAATGATGATGCATTAGTTGAAGCAACAGCAACCAAATCTGCAGATGGCAAAACCATTACCATCAGCTTTGCTAAAGAGTATGAAACTCACTATCACATCGCTTATACAGTAACTGATGAATTTGGTCAGACTCTTACTGATGTTGTTGAACTTGACACAGCTACTGCTCCCTCAATCTCCGATGTTACAATCGCAGTTGAAGGAAACCTTGCTACAGCTAAGTTCACATCAACAGGCAAAACTGGTGAATTGTTCTTCGCAATTGCTCTCTACAACGGTGACGAGCTTGCTGCAGTTGTTCCTGTAGATGTAACTCTTTCAGCAGTTGATGCTGACAAGGACTACACAGTTTCAATCACAGCTCCTGCTGACGGCATTACCTATGCTGTTAAAGCGTTCAGATGGGAAGCTGCAAATCAGGCTCCTTATGAAGGCACAAAAGCTGCAGTAGAAACAATTTGTGTACCTAAAGCAGAATAAAGAATATTTCTTTCTTCATTTAAATACCTTACTTTGTTTCCGGACGGGCATTTTGCCCGTCCGGGGAACGAAGGAAAGGCGTGATAAACAAAGAAGGACAAACAAGCTTGTGGCTTGTTTGCCGTCCCTTGTTTATCAATGTTTAAATCTCAAATCAGAACCGGAGCGTTGCCTTCTCCCTGAGTAGAAGGCATAAAAAGGAGTATAACCATGAGAAAACTAATCTTTTTTACAATCTTAACACTTATGCTTGCCGTTGGAACAACGGTTTCGGCTCACGAAGGGCAATATGATTTCTTCGATTTCGAAAACTACACCGGCAACAACGAAACTCTCTCGGTTGTTCCGGCAAGAGGAACCTATGGAGTCTTCGGCATAAACAACAGAACAGGTGATTCCGGAGACGACGGCATAACCTCCGAGGCAACCGACAAGGGAACCTCTCTTGTTCTTGTCCGCCGCTATGCAAAATATCCCGGTGTGTACTATTCCCACAGATACGCATCTTATGATACCACAGAAACCCTACATTCGTCCCTTTCTTTCAAGATAAACGGAACAATTTCCGGGGGCTACGGAGTTTTTCGTTTTCGCAAACGAGGAAGCTCTTCACCCTATAACATAGTCGTATTCAACGATAACGGAACAATCAGCATTCTGGACGAACCAATCAAGGAAAACGGCGGATATGTGTATTATTCAAAGGATAAGTGGTACAACCTCGATGTTGTCTACGATGTGCCCTCGGGCTACTGCAAGGTTCGCATCACCGGCGATGAAGGTCTCGACATCTGCCGTGAAAAATGCTCCGGCTATGAAAAAAGCCTCACATCAATTCAGCATGTGATGTTTGAAACCATAGGCGATATAAAGGACACCGAAAAAGTGGCGAAGGTTTACCTTGACAACTGGAAGATTGAAACAGTGTCAAGACAGCAGTCAACAAATGCTCCCATAACCTTCGATGACTTCTCTGCCGGAGACAGCGGAGCAGATGTTCCCAAAGGCTATATGCTCACCGGCTTTGTGCCTGCATCTACCGCTGCAAGCGGTTATTCGGCAGTGTTTACCCGTGAAGATGAAAAGGGCAGGGCTCTTGTTCTTGCTCAGAATGTGGCAAGACCTCTGACTCTTTGGGGCACCTTTAAAAACAAGGTTGTTGAAGCAACGGTTTTTGAAGCCGATGTGAAAGTGGAAAGCCTCAACTCCGACACCTCCATATATCTTGGCAATGCCGATGAAGGCTATGCCGATGCTTTAAGGATAAAGGCATCCACAGGTGAGATTTTTGCATATGGTCAGAGCCTTGGCAAAAGACTTGCCGTGGGCAAAAGCTACCACATAACTTTAGCATTTGACAGTACATCAAAATGCGGCTATTTAGTTTGCAGCGACGGAACCTTTAGCACAACCCACAAATTTGTAAGTGCAGAGATTCCTGTAACATGGGTCGGAGGCTACAAGCTTTCTCTGGAAAACTATTCAAATTCCGCGGGCAACACAATGGAAGCCCTGTTTGACAATCTGAAGCTTTCTTCGGGAGATAACATCTATCATCTTTCCGATTCATCGGATTATGATTTTGACATTGCAGATTACTGGCAATGTGGAAACGACACCTATATGATAAGAATGAACAAGCCCATTGACACGACGGTTATGCCCACAGTTAAGGTAAACGGGCAAACCGCAGAATTTGCCTTTGTCAATGCAAACACAATCAAGGTTTATTATCCTCAGGACGAGGGGGAAGTGAATGTGAAAATATCCGGAATAAAGGACACCTCCGGCGCATCCGTCACCAAATCCTGTGAGCTTGTAAATATCGATATGACAAGCAGCTTAAAGATAAGCAATCCTGTGTTCCTTGCGGACCGGCTCGGAATCGAGTCTTTAACAGATTCGGTTAAACCCGGAAGCCTGACCGCAGTTGTAAATATAAAGAAGGCTAATGATTAAGTCATTCAAGGAGGAAAAACAATGAAGAAACTAATTTCACTCATCTGCGTAATCACTCTTCTTGCCACAAGCATTGTAACTGTAACAATGCCCATGGCGGCAAGTGCGGCAGACAACTTTGTAAGCTACGACTTTGAAGGCTATGTTGGTGATGATGATACTCTTGCCCTTTCAACACTTACAAAGTGGAAGGGAACCTGGGGCTCCTATCAGCTTTCAGCAGGTGTAGCCGGTCCCACAAGCGTTCAGACAGACCGTGGAACATCTGTTAATCACATTAACAACGATAATACCGGAAGCTACAACTACGCTTCTATCAGACCCATGCTTCCCTCTCCTGTTAACACATCGTTGAAATTCAAATTTTCAATGATGTTCAAGGACATGAACCGAACCAGAGCTGTCAGAATCCATAATTCCTACACAGCATTCCTGTTAAACGGCGGTTCAATTTCCTTTATGGGAAACAGCTATCACACCAAGGCTAAGACTGACATATGGTATGACGCTGATGTGTCCGTTAACTTTGAAACAGGCTACTATGTGGCTTCACTTACCGCTGATGGAGACACCACTGTTTACGAGGGTATTAACAATGATGTTAAAAAATTTGCTTCAAGCGGAGTTGAATTTATAGAGCTTATGTATTTCGGAAAGCTCAATTCAGGCACAGGCTCAAGCACCTATCTTGATGATATATATGTAGGTGAAATTCCCGGTGGATTCTACAAATCCACTCTTTCCGAAAGTGATTTTGAAGGCTATGCAGGCAACCCCGACGGTACAGAGGTACCCGAAGGCTTCAATGCATCGGGAGTTTCCACAGGTGTTAACGGTTTCTATGCAGAGAGCGGTGCAGTTAAGGTTAAAACCTCAAATACAACTCCTCTCACCTTGGAAAAACCGATTACTGTAACCGGCAACAACACAGTGGCTGCCTTTGGTACAATCAGAGCAATGGCAGATGTTAACCTTTCCGACATGAATGCTGACAGAAGCTTCCTCATTGGTGACAAAGAAGCTCTCAAATTTGCATCAGACGGCACAGCTACTGCCGGAGGTGCAACTGCAGCTTATGAAACCGGAAAAGACTACAAGATTTCCGTAAAAATTGATGTGGCATCAGCCAAGGCTACAGCCTATGTATATGACGGCGACGAAGAAATCCTTAAAGGTTCCATCGACATTGCCGCATCCGATGTTAAAAAGGTTGTCTACAAAACTGTTCAGACAGGGGCTTCCTCTGAAAGCATCATTGACAACTTCAATTTATACAACGACAACGGCTTTTCTATGGATTCATCAAAGCCCGCATCAGGCTCCAAAAATGTTAAGCCCCAAGATGTTACAGTTGCTTTTTCGAATCCTGTGGCATCGGTTGGCTATGTAACATTAAACGGCGAGGATGTTGATTTTAATATAATTTCCTCAAACGAAATTTCTGTTGCTTCAGCCTCAGCAATGGGCTATGGCGAGGATTACACAATCAAGCTTGGAGCAGTTAAAGACATTTTCGGTGAAGAAAAAGACTTCACCTTAAGCCTTTCAACAATTGTTGCAAAACAAATAAGCAATGTTTCAATTACAGGCGGCGAAACAGTTACCGCAAAGGTGACAGGTGTTGCAAATGACGGCGGAGATTATAACTACACACTGGTTCTTGCACAGTACAATGCCGAAAACAATATGCTTTTAAACATTGAAACAACCGATTTTGCACTTGAAACCGAATCAAAAGATTTCACAGCAAAGCTTCCTGCAGTTGAAAACGCATATTATGAAGCATATCTCTGGGATTCCTTCGATTCCAAAAATGTTGTTTCTCCAAAGGCAACACTCGGTACAGAACCCCTCACCGATGCAGAGGAAGGCGATGACGGCTTTGTTGAAGACATGGACACAGGTGTTATGACTGCAACAAATCTCGGAATCAACCCCGACGGCTACAGCGTTATCCTTGTGTTAAAGCCCGGAAAAACCCCCGATGACATTAAAACCGCAGAAAAGCTTACCGATGTAATCGACTTCATTAAGCAGTTCGATTACAAAGATGATGATGTTTTTGCATATACTCCTTCTGCGGGAAATGGCTTCTATTCCTACATTTTAGACGGAACTCCCGTTGAAAATGCATTCGACTACATTGACCCTGCCTATGTTCAGGAGGTTTACAAGGAAATCAACAAAGACGGTGTAAGCTTTGCTGATTGCATCGGCAAATATAACAAAATTCTTGTTTGCGACACAACAGAATTTGCAGATTTTACAGGTGATGAAATAGACGCAGTAGAAGCTATAATGCTTGCAATCAGAACAGAGAGAGAAAACGGCTTCGACACAATTGCTTCCTTCCAGGATGCATTCTATGCAGCTGTATCTCAGATTCTCGTTGCAAATTCCGACAGTGCAGACGATGTTAAGACCGCCTTTGAAAAATATGGTGAATACTACGGAATTGACGGACTCACCGCTTACAAAACCTATGCTGAAGCAAACGACACTGCAAAAGCAGAAATCTATGCAGTTATTGGGGCAGCAGACAGTGAAGCAAAGGCAAGCCTTGAAGCAGTTGACAAAATTTTCGGCGAGCCTATGATTCTTTCTGCAGTAAGAAATTCAACCAGACAGGTTCAGCTTGGTAACATTATCAACGACAACAATGACACCTATCTCCACTTTGACTTCTCAAAATATAACAAGGTTACAAACAAATCAGCTCTTCACAAAACACTTGTGGGAGCAGATGTAGAAACAATTGCCGAATTTAAAGCAGCATTTGACAAGGCTGTTGACGAAAGACTCAAGGCTGAAGAGGGCGAAAAGGATGTATCCGAAGGCATTGCCTCCTCCGGAAACTTCAAGAGCTACGACTTTGAAGGCTATGTGGGCAACGATGAAACTCTTGCTCTTTCAACACTTCAGAACTTCTACGGAACATCATATTGGGGTAGCTATCAGATAGCAGCCGGAAAAGCCGGCCCCACAAGCGTTCAGACTGACAGAGGCACAAGCCTTGA
Source organism: Clostridia bacterium (assembly GCA_045592485.1). Lineage (GTDB taxonomy): Bacteria > Bacillota > Clostridia > UMGS1810 > UMGS1810 > RGIG1828. The sequence continues at coordinate 25,849 of JAZNUS010000048.1, forward strand.
TGTTGTTCAGAGAGACGGTGCGGAAACAAACAACAACTGTGTTGTAAGACCTTATTCACAGTCTCCCATAACAACAAGTGCCGAAATCAGAGTTTCCGTTCAGTTCAAGGAAATGAACAGAGCTTCCGCACTCTACATCTACGGCAACGGCGGCGGTCAGCATAACACCTTCCTTCAGGATGGCACAACCGGCACACTTATGAGCTCAAAGCTTTCTCATAAGCTTGCTCCCGACACCTGGTACGACCTGGTTTATCGTATAAACAAGATTTCCGGCTACTATGAAGTGACAATTTCATGTGCTGACTGGTCGGAAACAAAGATTGGCAGAAGCACTGCTCTTGCCGCATTCCCCAACTTCAACTATCTCGGTCTCGGCTACATCGGCAAGAGAACCTCGGGCAAGGAAACACACATCTGGTATGATGACATTTCATTCAGAGAAATTGATCCTCTCTACATTCCCATGCTCGACGAAACCGATTTCGATTCCTTTGCCGGAACCTCCAACGGACTCACAGCTCCCGAAGGCTTTGAAGCCTCCGGTTTGGTAAACGGTAAAAACGGACTGTATGCTCAGAGCGGCAAGGTTAACCTTAAAACAACTCAGGAGGGCGAGCTGAGCCTTTCAAGGAAATATGCTTTCGAAACAGGCTATGACGCATCGGTTTACGGGGTGCTCAGAACAGAAATCGACATCACTCCCAAGGACAAAAATGCTGACAGAAAGCTTATGATTGGCGAAGCTGAGGTTCTCCGCTTCGGTGCAGACGGAAACATTTCCGTTGGCGAAGCATATAAGCCCTACGATGCAAACAAGGAATACAAGGTGATTGTTAAAGCCGACTCCTTCACAATGCAGAGAGAGGGTGAAGACGGCGAAACAGAAAAGTTCAACAATTACACAGTTATTGTTATGCAGGGCGAAGATGTTGTTTTTGAGGCTGTCGGTGAAATTCCTCTCATAAAGGTTGACGATAAAGACTTCAAAACAAACCTCACCGATGTAAAGGTTGTTGTAAGCCAGACAGGAAGCAAATCGGAAACTTTGGTTGACAACTTCAACACCTACAATGACAACGGCTTCTATGTGTCCAAATCAACTCCTTCCGCATCCGAAACAGATGTTCTTCCCTGCAATCCGGAAATATCCTTCTCCAACACAATTGTGGGAATTGGAAGCATCCTGGTTAACAAAGTGCCTGTTGATTTTGACATTATCGGTTCAAACAAGGTAAGACTAAACATTAAAGACAGCCTTGAATACAACAAGAAATACAGAATCATCATAACCGATGCCGTGGATATGTTCGGCGAAGTTAAGGAATTCCGACTCACCTTCTACACAGTAATGGCATCCAAGCTTTCCGACATTGCCCTCACCGACGGTGAAAATGTTAAAGCATCCGTGTCGGGCTTCTCCTACGACGGAAATAAATATAACTATGTTCTCATTCTTGCAAAATTTGACAGTGCAACAAACAAGCTTCTTGCCATGGCAAAAACACCCATAAGCCTCAGCGATAAGATGGTGACCTTTGAAGCAGCTCTCCCCAAGAGCGAAGGAACCTATTTCGAAGGCTATGTATGGGATAGCACAAAGGGTATGGTTGCCATAAAGGACAAAGGGGTTCTTGGCGAGAATGCTCTTAAAGCAGAAGCAGGCAGTGACGGATATATCCAGAATATGGACACCGATGTTGTAACAGCTACAAACACCGGAGCTGCTCTCACAGACAGCACTGTTCTGGTGCTCAAGCCCGGAAAGAATATGAATGATGTGGCACTTGCATCAGACCTTATAGATGTTGTTGACTACATTGCTCAGTTTGATTCCTCCGAAGCTGATGTATTTGCATGGACTCCCGGAAACGGCGGCGGAAAATACGGTGTTGCAGTAAACGGTGCTTTCAAATCAAATGTATTCACCTACATCGATCCCAATCGTGTTGAGGCAGTACGCCTTTCTCTCAACGGAGATGGTGCAAACTTCGCTTCAATAGTAAATGCAAACAACGACATTTTCGCTCTTGACCTCACCGAATTTAAAACCTTCGGTACGGCAGAGCTTGCACGGTTTGAACAGCTTGTAGCTGAACAAAAGGCAGAGCTTGAGGCAGGCTTTGACACGATCGAAGCCTTCCGCAAAGCATTCAGATATGCACTTGCCCGTGTTCTCATTGAAAATCCGATGCGTAATGACGGTGTGAAAACCGCAATCGAAAAATACGGCGACGACCTTGGTGTTAAAGGCTTTGTTGCATACAAGGATTACTCCAAGCTCAGCCAAAAAGGCAAAAATGCAATCTATGAGGATATTTCCAAAAACAAAAATCTTTCAGACTTTGATGAATTTGCAGATGCCTTCGCCAAGGCTTCAATTCTCCGTGCAGTTCAGTACACAGAAAGCCAGACAGAAATTTCAAACATCATTAACGACAACAATGAATATCTTAAGTTTGATATTTCCGGATATAACGGACTTACAAAGAAGCACGAAGTAAATGCTGCTCTGGTAGGCAATTACTTTGCTTCTCTTGAAGAGCTTGAAGAAGCATTTTATGAAGCAATTGAAGAACAGGAAGATTCCGGCTCCGGCTCAGGCAAAGGCTCAGGTTCCGGATCGGGCAAAGGCTCAGGCTCCGGTTCCGGTTCCGGTTCACTTGTAACTCTCGGACCTGTTTCCGACATTGCCGCAGGCACAGCAGCAGGCTTTACTGACCTTGCAGGCTATGACTGGGCAAAAGAAGCAATTTCAGCTCTTTCGGCAAAAGGTGTAATTTCCGGAAGAAGCAAGACAGTGTTCGATCCCGGTGCAAACATCACAAGAGAAGAATTTACAAAAATTGTTATCAATGCATTCACAAGTGTTGATGCAAACATTGAATGCAGCTTCACCGATGTTCCTCAAGGCGCATGGTATTATTCCTATGTTGCCACAGCCAACAAGCTGGGCATCATCACCGGAACAAGCAAGGCAACCTTCGGAACAGGCGAAAAAATCACAAGACAGGATATGGCAACAATTCTTTACCGAGTATGCGAAATCTTCGGAATTGAGCTTGAAAAAGGCACTCTCACATTTGCCGATGCAGCTTCTGTTTCCGACTACGCAAAGGATGCAGTTTCCACCCTTGCCACATCGAAGATTATCAACGGCAAAGGCAACAACTCCTTTGCACCCTTCGATTTTGCAACAAGAGCGGAAGCTTCAAAAATGATTTATGAAACAATGGAAAGGGGAGATAAATAATGAAAAGAATAACAGCACTTGTTGTTTCGCTTATTCTTGTTCTCTCGGCGCTTTGCTGCCCGGTGATAACATCTGCGGCAGAATCTGCCGATGTGGACATGGAAGCAACAATTCTTAATCAGCTTGGTTTCCTCAGATCAATCCCCGAGGATCTCTCTCAGACAGTTACCAGAGGTGAAATGGTACAGATAATTGTTGACATGATGAACGGCAGTATCATCGAGGCAACAGGAGCGGTAATTACCGATATCAATGAATTTCACGATTATTATCCGGCTATGACAAGAGCCATAAAGCTCGGTCTTGTAACCGGACCGGTAACCCGTCCTGATGATGCGGTTACTTACAATGAAGCAATCAAAATGCTCATATGCATGCTTGGCTACAACGAATATGCCCTCCACAAGGGGGGCTGGCCAAGCGGCTACAATATCATGGCAAACTCCATTGGTCTTCTTGACGGAATAAATGCTGTAGGTAGCACCCCTGTGACCTATGGTGACGCCATAAGGCTTTTGTACAATGCAATAGGCATTGATGTTCTTGAACCGGTAAACATCGGTCAGGAGGATGTGCAGTATGGCACCCGGGAAGGAAGAACAATTCTTGTTCAGACTCTTGACATTCAGACTGCCGAGGGCGTTGTTGAAGCAGTGAACGGCAAAGCCCTTTACGGCGACAGAGAAATGGAAGGAAGCAGAGTTATTATTGACGGCTTAAAGCTTTCACACGACTTTGTGAATATGTCTGACTATGTGGGCTACAAGGTAGAGTTTTACTACGACATAAACACCAAAGCAGTAAAAGCCTTCTATCCCGTTGAAAATAATGTAAAGGTTGTAGATGCTGAAGCGGTTTATGAATATGCCGATAATGTAATCTGGTATGACGGAGAGGACTTCAAGGAAGAAAAGGTTTCCTTCTCCAAAGGTGCAATCATTCTCTACAACGATGTTGTTATTGAAGATTTCAGCGGTGAATACTTCAAGGACAAGCAGGGCGAATTTAAATTTGTTGACAACGACGGCGACGGAAAGTATGATGTAATTTTCCTCGATATCACCGAGGACTATGTGGTTAAGGTTGCCGATGCAGCCTCCGGTATGGTTTATGACTACTATGATACCACAAGAACCGTATGTCTTGCCGACAAGGAAGATATGAATGTTAAATTCATCGATGAATTTGGCAGAGACATGCTTCTTTCTGAGCTTATGCGTTATGATGTTATCTCAGTAAAGAAAAGCCTTGACGGAAAAAATGTCATTGCAATCTATTCAAACAGTGAAGTGCGCGGTGCTGTTGAAGCATCGGGAATCACCAACGGAAGAAGCTATGTGGTAATAGACGGTGTTACCTATGACACAACCGACGGATTTGCAAAGCATGAAAAGCTCAAGCTTGGTGAATGGGGTGTGTTTGGGCTCACCTCCACCGGAAAGGTAGCATCAATCAACAGAGGCTTTGCCTCCGACGGAACATCCTATGGCTACCTCATTAACGGCAAGCCCACCGCAGGTGTTGTTGTTGAATACAAATACAGAGTTCTCAGCCAGAACGGTGGGGTTATCAGCCTTACCTCGGCACAAAAGGTTAATGTTGACGGAAAATCAATGAGCGCAGCCGATGCCTATGCATATCTTGGCGGAGAAAATATAGCTCCTCAGCCCATTGTTCTTGAAACCAACAAAGATGGTCTCCTTGCAAGAATTGACACCATCATATACAACCCGGAAACTGAAATCCGTGATTCTCTTTCTGAAATGTATAATGGCTACGATACCACCATCGACGAGGATGACAACATTGTTGAAACATCAAGACAGACTCTTGAGTGGAGATCGGGCACGGGAATTTTCGGTTCAAAGATTGCCACAAGCTCAAATACAGTTCTTTTCAAGGTTGCCAAGGATAAAAATGCACCCGACGAAGAATTTGGTGTAAGCAAGCTTTCCGAGCTTGGCTCCTCCAATGCTTACTATACTGTTAAAGCCTATAAAACAGTTGCCGATTCACACATGGCAGATATCATTGTTCTTTATTCCTCCGCTGTATCCGGCGACACAGGAAACACAACATATGTTGTTTCGGAAATTTCACAGTCAATGGACTCCAAGGAAAATGCAGTAACAAAGATTGTTGCATATGCAAACAGAAACGCTTCAGAATTATATGTTAAGGATGAAAGCATTCTTTCGAATATAAAATGGTATAAGGCTGGAACCGCAGATGCGGCTCTTGACCATGAGCTTGCTCCCGGAGACATCATTATGATTTCAAAGGATGCCGAAGGCTATGTAAGCAGTATTTCTCTCATATTTGATATTCACAATAAACGCTTCTATTCGTCAACAAACTACGACGGACAGAATGCAAATGCTCAGTTCAGAATCAGCTACAACGAGGTTTATTCGGTTTATTCAAACAACATTCTGGTTCACAAGGGTCCCATCACCGAGGAACCCATCGATGCTGAAGGAAGACCTGATTACACCAAGCTCGAAAGCTACAATGCCGGCGGATTTACCATTCTCGTTTATGATCCGGAGGCAAGAGATAATCCTGTAAGAGTAGGAACAGTTGCTGACCTTTCTGACTACAAGACCACCGGAGAAGGCTCCAAAATATTCCTTCAGAGTGCCTACACAACCAACGGTAAGATTGTTGTGTTCAGATAAAAAGCAATTCGGATTTCTAAAATTTTGTTTTAACAGATTCAGCCGGAACCGTAACAACAACAGACGGTTCCGGCTGCAAATGAAAGCTTAAAATAGCCTTAGCAACCAACACTGAAGACGCCTCAAATGGTGAATTTTCGGTATCTTTTGCCTTGTCGTCCTTGAAAGGCGAGTAGCCTTCCTGCGTCCTCCGCACCAAAATCTCCTCAAAAATTCATCCATTTGAGGTCCGC
>JAZNUS010000049.1:0-18789 GCA_045592485.1 Clostridia bacterium
TTTATTACGTATAATTTTAAACATTTTTTCGTGTGTTTCTTTAAGATATTCAAAGTTGGGTGCGTTATGGTCATAATCATACACAAGAAGACTCATATCAAGCTCAGAAATATATTCCGCTATTTCTTTTTCTCCTTTTGCACCACCTGAAAACCCAAGATTTATGTAGTCAATATCAAATCTTCTTGAAATTATACTTGGAAATGAATTTCCCGGTCTTGAAGCGCATCCACCTTGTGTTATGGAATGACCATAATATACAATCGGAGTTTCACACTTATACACATTGGGTTTCTCAAGTATTGAACCTTCACAAACACCAATATTAAATTCACTTACACCACTATAAAGAGGGAAATTGATTGTAATTTCTCTTAGTTTTGTTGTTTTAAAATCATGCTTGCTTTCAAACCCCTCATCAGTAACATCAAAAGGCGGTATAAATGTTCCGAAATATTTATATTTCTCACCTTCGTTGTAATACATATCAAAACCTGTAGAACCCGTTAAAGCACAATGGGACATTTTACATATTCCATTCATTTTAACTGATATCGCAATTACAGAACTGTCAGTTTTAAATCTCACCCTTCCGCCGGAAGTATTGGTATAATTATATTTGAGCCCTTCATTAAGACTTTCACCTAAACTCTCGGGTAACCGCCGGTATTTTCCATTTTCATAAAATACGCCTCTTATTTCAAAAGGTTGAGTGTTTATATTGAAAAATTCAAGGCCATCCATTCTTATCTTTTTTTCTACTGTTAAATCTTTATCAGCTTTTGCACCATTCATAAAAGTTCTCCCTTACTTTAAATTGTTAATTCTCAACTATTCATTATTCACTACTGTTAACATTTCATGCAGTAACAAACTTTTGTTAAATCAGAATCTATTAAATAATCAAAAATCCTCACAGCAAAGTTTCTGCCAGAGGATTTAAGCATTAAATAATTTTATTTTCAGCAAAGCACTTGCCCGTCTAATTTTTACAGAAGTTAATGTCGCTAAAATTCTAATATTTTAAGTTGTTTTTGGACTTTCAAGATTATTCCCACTCAATAGTCCCTGTAGGCTTTGGTGTAAGGTCAAGAAGAACACGGTTAATGCCTTCAACCTCATTTGTAATACGCTGAGTAATCTTGTGAAGAATATTATAAGGAATTTCTTCGATTGTAGCAGTCATTGCATCGGTAGTATTGACTGCACGGATAATTGCAGGCCAGCCTTCATAGCGGCTGTCATCTTTAACGCCGACACTCTTTATATCGGGAACGGCGATGAAATACTGCCAAACTTTTTCGGCAAGACCGCAAATATCAAATTCTTCACGGAGAATAGCATCAGCTTCGCGAAGGGCATTTAGTCTGTCACGAGTGATTGCACCAAGACAACGAACACCAAGACCGGGGCCCGGGAATGGCTGACGGAAAACCATTGCATGAGGAAGACCAAGTGCCTCACCAACAACTCTTACTTCATCTTTGAAAAGAAGCTTTATTGGTTCAACAAGGCTAAATTCGAGGTCTTCGGGAAGACCACCAACATTGTGATGACTCTTTACTGCTTTTTTACCTTCTGCCTGCTTAATGCTTTCGAGGATGTCGGGATAGATTGTGCCCTGGGCAAGAAATGTTACATCATCAAGCTTTCTTGCTTCATCAGCAAAAACATTTATAAATTCAGCACCAATAATTTTTCTTTTCTTTTCAGGATCTGAAACACCTGCAAGAAGATCAAGAAAACGGTCTGTTGCATCAACATAAACAAGATTTGCATCAAGCTCCTTACCGAAAACTTCGATAACCTGCTCACTTTCACCCTTACGCATAAGTCCATGGTTAACATGAACGCAAACAAGCTGTTTGCCTATTGCCTTTATAAGAAGTGCGGCAACAACTGAGGAATCAACACCGCCCGAAAGAGCGAGGAGAACTTTTTTGTCACCAACCTGTGCACGAACTTCTGCTATTTGCTCATCAATAAAAGCCTTTGCAAGTTCGGGAGTAGTGATTCTTTCCATAGAATCCGGTCTTTTTGTAATTTCCATTGTTTTTTCCTCCATAAATCAGTTTGTATAGTTATCGAAATATCCCTGAACAAGAACAACAGGTGTACCCTTGTCGCCGGAACCCGATGTAAGATCACAAAGGGAACCTATGAGGTCTGTGAGCTGGCGGGGTGTTGTGCCTTGGGAAGCCATGTTGCCAACAAGGTTGTCACCTTTTGATTTGATGCTTTCGGAAATGGCTTTTTTAAGTTCTTCGCCGGAAAGATCTTTGAAATCGTTGTCGGCAAGATATTTTAATTTGAGTTCATTGGGAGTACCAATCAAACCGTCTGTAAATGCCGGAGAAACAACCGGATCTGCAAGCTCCCAGATTTTACCCTGAGGATCTTTGAAAGCACCGTCACCATAAACCATAACTTCCACATGCTTTCCTGTTGCATCGAAAATTTTCTTCTGAATATCTAACACAAGCTGCTTACATTCTTTGGGGAAAAGCTTGATTGTGTCTTCGGTAGACTTATTTGAACCGAGGAGACCATATTTTTCATTGTAACCGCTTCCGTTTACTGGACTGTTGAGCAAATCATCAAGTGAGCAAACTACCTTTGCACCACCGGCAAGAAGAATGCGTTTTGTGCGTGCTCTGGTATGAATGTCACAGTTGATAATGCAATCGGCATAATCAAGAATCGCCTTGGCTTGGTTTGCAAAAACAAACTCTACCTCTGCACCGCATTCACGAACAAGGTTGCCATAGTATTCAACATAATCAACACCTGTAAACTCGTGTTTATGGTAACCGAAAAGTTCACGATAGCGTTCAAGAGAGAGAACATCTGAATAGGGATTAACACCTGATTCATCAATCATATCGTCGGTAATAAGCTTATTGCCAACTTCATCGGAAGGATAGCTAAGCATAAGGACAACCTTTTTTGCACCTTTTGCAATGCCACGAAGACAAATTGCAAAACGGTTACGGGAAAGTATGGGGAAAATTACACCCACGGTTCCGCCGCCAAGCTTAGTACGAACATCATCGGCAATGTTGTCAACAGTTGCATAGTTGCCCTGAGCGCGCGCAACAATTGATTCGGTTACCGAAATAACATCACGGTCAAAAATTTCGAATCCCTCATATTCCGCTGCTTCAAGAACGCTTGTTGCAACAATACTTGCAAGATCGTCGCCTTTACGGATAATGGGGCACCGTATTCCTCGTGAAACTGTACCAACTCTTCTTTCTCTTTTTGTCATTTTAATCCCTTCTATTCTAAATAAATTTTAAACAAGTGAAGTAAACATATTATTTATCAAATATGTATTAAGCATCAAAAAGCGGTGTTGAAAAATATCTTTCGGCAGTGTCGGGAAGAACAGTAACCACGGTTTTGCCTTTACCGAGAAGCTTTCCAAGTTTAATCGCTGCCGCGACATTTGTTCCGCTTGAAATTCCGCACATTATTCCTTCTTTGCACGCAAGAAGTTTTGAGGTTTCTATGGCTTCATCATCTTTAATAATGCAGATATCGTTATATATGTCACAGTTGAGTATGGGAGGGATAAGACCGTCCCCTATTCCCATCTGCACATGAGTTCCGATAGATCCACCGGAAAGAATTGCAGCGTTTTCGGGTTCTGCAGCCCAAATGACAATGTCAGGATTTTTTTCTTTGAGAGCCTCACCAATTCCCGTTATTGTACCTCCGGTGCCTATACCTGAGCAAAAGCCATGGATGGGACCGTCAACCTGAGAGATAATTTCGACTGCCGTCTGATTCTTTTGAATGTATGGATTAGCAGGGTTTTCAAACTGCTGAGGAACAAAGACATTGGGATTTTCATCTCTGAGCTTCAAAGCAATTGCCAGACATTCTTCAATACACTCACCAATGTTTCCGTCATCGTGGACAAGAATAACCTCTGCACCGTAGTGATTAACAAGCTTTCTTCTTTCTTCGCTGACAGAATCGGGCATTATTATTTTTGTTTTATAGCCTCTGACAGCCCCCACAAGAGCAAGACCAATGCCTTGATTACCGCTTGTTGGCTCAACAATTATTGTATCTTTGTTAATAAGCCCTTTTTTCTCTGCATCGCAAATCATGTTATAGGCGGTGCGGGTTTTAATTGAACCGCCAACATTAAGGCCTTCAAATTTAACAAGTATATCAGCCGAGTCTTCGGAAACCATATGCTGTAGTTTAATAATGGGTGTGTTTCCCATCGCTTCAAGGATATTATTGAATATCATTATATCATTCCTTGCAATAATAATTTAACACTATCATATTGTACCATAAAACATACATAAATTTCAACATATATATGACGAAATTTTTCCAATTTGAAAAAAAATTTTTGTAAAAAATAATGAGATACTGTTTTAATTTTCACAGCATCTCATTATCAATTGTAAAGCTTGTTAATTCAGCGGTTCAAAATCACTTGCTCCATGCTTACACAAGGGACATATAAAATCTTCGGGAAGAGGATCCCCTTCGTACACATATCCGCATATCTTGCACACATAACCCTTCTTTGAAGTTTTTTTCTTTTTGGGTTTTACATTGGCAAAATAATAAGCATATGTCATTGATTCGTTGTCATTAATCACCCTGGCATCAGTTACCGTACAGATGAACATTCCGTGGGTGCCAAGATCTACATAATTCTCTGTTTTAAGAGAAAGGTATGAATTGATATATTCAGGAAGATACAAAAGTCCGTTGTCTGATCGCGGAAAAACCTCTCCGGCAAATTTATCTGTATCTTTTCCGCTCTGAAAACCATATTTCTCAAAAACCGAAAAAGGGGCATCGGTGCTGAGGCAGTTGACATTCATTATACCGGTGTTAACTATTGTGTCGTGAGAATAGTTTGATTTATTGACAACAACCACAACACGATTGGGAGTGTCGGTAACCTGAATTACAGCATTTACAATAAGACCGTTGTCTTTATTACCATCATTGGTTGTAAGGACATATAGCCCATATCCTATTTTAAAAAGTGCCTCCGGATTCATTTTGTTATCCATATTTACCTCCGAGGTTTGTATTTATTATAGATATTTTATGTATTGGCAGAAAAATTATTAAAGTTTCTTTTCTTTTGAGTAATTAAGCATAAATATACCTGCACACACAAGAACAAGAGTCACCAGAAGATTAACCGGAGAAACATTTGATGTCTCAGTAAGCATTATTTCAGAAAGGATTACACCAAAAACAGGAATCATAAAGCTATAGATTGTTACCTTAGAAACCGGATTGTATTTAAGAAGTATGCCCCAGAGTGAGTATGCAATAGCCGAAAGGAATGCAAGATAGATAATCACACCGATTGCCGCCCATGATGTAAAGGTTACTATGCCGCCTGCAACGAGACCTACAACAATCATAAATGTGCCGCCAAGTACAAACTGATAACCGCTGAGAATGACAGGGTCTTCGTATTTGGAATAGCGTTTCATAAGGGTTGATGAAATTGCATAGGAAATGTTAGAGAAAAGAACAAATCCATCGCCCATAAAGTTCATATTGAAATCGAGTCCGTCAAGATTTACAACAACAATGCCTGCGAATCCGATTATGCAGGCAATAATTTTTTTAAGTGTGAGCTTTTCCTGTTTAAAAACCAGGCTTGCAATAAGAATTGCAAAAAAAGCATTTGAACCACTGATAATTGTACCCTTTACACCGCTTGTATTTGCGAGACCAACATAGAAAAAAAGGTACTGTACAACTGTCTGAAAAACACTGACTGTTGCGACTTTTCCGTAATTTTCCTTTTGGGGATAAAGGAATTTTTTTCGTGCAATACTGTAAATAAGCACTGTCAGCAATCCTGCAAGAACAAATCTGATTCCGGCAAAAAGAATTGTTGACGAAACATTTTTTGAAGGAAGAATCAGCTCATAGCCAATTTTTATAAACGGAGTTGCACTGCCCCAGAGTGCACAGCACAAAAGTGCGCATACTGCTACAAAAAATGTATTTGTATATAATTTGTTTGTTTGTGTATCCATTTTATTATCTCCTGATTTTTGTAAACAGTTATTTAATTAAAGCGGGTATATAAAAGTAAGCAAGAACTGCAATGCCGAGAGCTATTCTGTACCATCCGAACACCTTGAAATCGTGTTTTCTTACATAGCTTACAAGGAATTTGACTGCAAGCATTGATACAACATAAGCAACGACCATTGCAACAATCAAAAGTGTCCATTCACTTCCTGACATAATATAATCGTTGGTAACAATTTTAAGAAAGCTTACACCAAACATTACGGGAATTGCAAGGAAGAATGAAAACTCAGCGCTTACACCTCTTGAACAGCCAATAAGCATTGCTCCGAGAATTGTTGCTCCTGAACGGGATGTTCCGGGAATTATTGACAAAACCTGAAAAATACCGATTAACAGAGCGGTTTTATAGGTCATTGAATTTATGCTGTCTATTTTAGCATTATTATTCTTTCTTTCTGCAAAAAGAAATGCAATGCCATAGACTACAAGCATTATGCTGACCATTACCGGAGTTGAAATAGAGTCCATAAAATCATTAAACAGAAGTCCGAGAACAGCCGCGGGAATGCAGGCTATAATAACCTTGAACCACATCTGCCAGGTGTCTTTTTTCTCCTGAAGTGATTTTGAGGGAGCAAAAGGATTCAGCTTGTTGAAATACAAGGTTGCAATTGCAAGAATTGCGCCAAGCTGAATGACATAGAGGAAAATCTGCGAATTAAAAAAGTCACTTTCCTTTATGCCCATAAATTCATTAACAAGAATCATATGTCCGGTACTGCTTATGGGAAGCCATTCGGTTATTCCTTCAACAATACCGAGAATTATTGCCTGAATAATATCTATAATCACTTTTATACCTCCGGTCTGATTTTACCAGTATGCTTTTGTACCCTTAATCATGCGTACAAGAGCTTCCATATAGTAGTAGCAACCCCAGATATTCATTTCATCAACACCAAGCTTTGCAGGAATGCTATATACTGCATGGAGAAGAAGACCGTTTGACTCAGGGGTGTCTTTGGTGCTGTAGTTTTCGAAAAGTGAATACATCATATTGTCAACTGCACCCTCATATATTGCTTTAAGCTTTTCATCCTTGATGTGAGGAAGCATTTCAAGGATTCCGCAAGCAGCTATTGACGCAGAAGATGAATCTCTGGGCTCATTGTCTCCGTCGGTAAAGATGAGATCCCAGAACGGAACATAGTCTTTGGGAAGATGATTAAGGAAATAGTTGGTTACTTTTTCGAAAAGCTCCACCATTTCTTCGTCTTTGGTGTATTTATACGAAAGAGGAAGACCTGAAACAATCCATGCCTGACCTCTTGCCCAACAGGAGTTATCCCCTGCTCCCTGAGAAGTTTTTCCGTATGCAGGAGTACCATCTTCATTGAAGAAGTATGTGTGGTGGGTTGATGCATCTTCACGAACAATACAGTTCATTGTAACTTTTGCGTGGCTATACGCTTTATCGTAATAGTTTTTGTCACCTGTGACTTCAGATGCCCAATAAAGAAGAGGTATGTTATTCATACAGTCAATAATGAGTCGGGGCTGAGCACCAACATCGCCCCAGGCTTGAATGTAACCGCCTTTTTCAATATATCTTGTAAGAAGATGGTCGGCAGCTTTAAGAGCCGAATTTTTCCCGAGCTCACTTGATGCAAGCTTGTAGGCTGCGACACAGGAGGGTACATACAAAAATCCCATGTCATGGTGATTTACACCGATTTTTTCGTCAATTCTTTTGTAGAATGAAGGAAGCTGAGAAAGAGCTCTTTCTTTATATTTTTCGTCACCTGTAGCTTCATATGCAAGCCACTGCATACCGTTGAAAAATCCGGTGTTCCAGTCACCGCCGAAATTATCGCATTCAACATATACATTATTCACACTTGCAGACTGGGCAAAATTACCGTGCATATCTTCCCAGAGCTTATCTATTTTTTCAAGGGCGTGTTTTAAAGCTTCCTGAAGCTTTTCCGGTGTCATTTTTTTCTCTCCGAGAAATCTATCGGGGTTAATTATATCATGTTTAACAATATTTTTCATTATATTTACCTCTCTTTGGATTTATATTTACATTACACTGAAGAGTATGTCTCCGTAGGTCGGATAAGGCCAGTACTCATCAGATGTGTTTGATTCAAGCTCATCAACATATTCTCTTGCTTCGTTCACGGCACTAAGAACCTCATTGCGATAATAAAGTGCAAGTTTTTCAACATCCGATTCGCCAAATTTAAAATCAACAACGGATTTATCTATTTTCTCAACTGCCGCAAAAAGCTTGGCATTTAGAGAAGAAAGCTTTTCAACGAGAGCTTCTTCAACTGTTGTGTCCACTGTCGGCATAAAGCTTTTTTTGGATATTGCAGCATCGGAAAGTACACCAACATATTCACTGACTGAAGGAATAATGTCTTTTTTAATCATTTCAGAGAAAGTGAGAGCTTCAATATGAATTGTTTTAATGTAGTTTTCGAGATGAATTTCACATCTTGCTTTGAGTTCGGCTTCACTGAACACACCGTGATTTACAAAAACATCAACATTCTTTTTATCAAGCATATGTGGAATTGCCTCGGGTGTGCTTGCGTAATTTGAAAGACCTCTTCTTTTTGCTTCCTCAACCCATTCGTCAGAATAGTTATTGCCGTTGAAAAGGATTCGTTTGTGCTTTGATATTGTAGATTGAATAAGCTTCATAAGAGCTTTATCAAAATCCTTGCTCTTTTCAAGCTTATCGGCAAACTGTTTTAGTGATTCTGCAACTATTGTGTTGAGAACAGTGTTTGGACCCGCAACGGAAAGAGATGAACCAACCATTCTGAATTCGAACTTATTTCCTGTGAAGGCAAATGGCGATGTTCTGTTGCGGTCAGTTGTATCTTTGGAGAAGCTTGGAACAACATGAGTTCCGGTAAGCATTTTTTCTCTTTTCTTTTCGCTGTAAGCAGAGTCGTGCTCGAGAGCTTCTAAAACTGCTTCCATCTGATCGCCGATAAACATAGACATAATTGCAGGCGGTGCTTCGTGAGCACCAAGGCGGTGGTCATTCCCTGCAGTTGCAACGCTGAGGCGAAGCATATCCTGATATTCATCAACTGCCTTGATAACTGCACAGAAAAACAGGATGAATTGAAGGTTATCGTGAGGTGCTTTACCGGGATTCAAAAGATTTATACCGTCATCGGTTGTAAGCGGCCAGTTATCGTGCTTACCTGAACCGTTTACACCTTTAAATGGTTTTTCGTGGAGCAGGCAAACCATGTCATATTTAAGAGCGACCTTTCTCATAAGCTCCATTGTCAGCTGATTGTGGTCACTTGCAATGTTACCTGTTGTAAATATAGGAGCAAGCTCATGCTGTGCAGGTGCGGCTTCATTATGCTTGGTCTTGGCAAGTACGCCAAGCTTCCAGAGCTCTTCATCGAGCTCCTTCATAAATTCAGAAACACGAGGTTTGATTACACCGAAGTAGTGGTCATCAAGCTCCTGTCCTTTTGGAGGTTTTGCGCCAAAAAGTGTTCGTCCTGTGTACTGAAGGTCTTTTCTCTGTTCATACACTTTTTTATCTACAAGAAAATATTCCTGTTCGGGACCAACAGTGGTGAGAACACGGCTTGAGGTTGTGTTGCCAAAAAGACGCAAAATCCGCATTGCCTGAGTGTTTATGGCTTCCATTGCACGGAGAAGCGGAGTCTTTTTATCGAGAGCTTCGCCGCCATAGGAGCAAAAAGCGGTGGGGATACAAAGGGTGCCATCTTTTACAAAGGCATAGGAGGTTGGATCCCACGCAGTATAACCTCTGGCTTCACAGGTTTCACGAAGACCGCCGGAGGGGAAAGAGGACGCATCTGGCTCACCTTTTATAAGCTCTTTACCGGAAAACTCCATAATGATTCTTCCATCATCGGAGGGTGAAATAAAGCTGTCGTGTTTTTCGGCAGTTATACCGGTCATAGGCTGAAACCAGTGAGTGAAATGTGTTGCCCCCTTTTCAAGTGCCCAATCCTTCATTGCGCTTGCAACAACATTTGCCGTTTCCAAAGAAAGGGGTTTACCTTCATTTACGGTTTCTTTAAGTGTTTTGTATGTAGCTTTGGGGAGCTTTGAACGCATGACGCTGTCATTAAAGACATAGCCTGCAAAAATTTCTGTTACATCAACCATATGAAAACTCCTTACATTTAAATTTTTTATATTTGAATCATAGCCATACACACTACATCAATTATATATTATATAGTGTCACGAAAAAAAAGTCAACATTAATTTCCAATTACAACAGCTTTAAATATGCCAAAGATTATACAACTTTATGTAAAAATACAGTGATATATTCCCAACAGCAAAAAACAGACAGAGAGAGAACTGACCCCCAAAAGTCAGACCAAAAATTCTAACGATTAGTAGGTCGGTTCAAGGCTCTCTGTCTGTTTGATTTTATTAGTTATTATTCATCAGGTTTTTCAAGATTTCTGTTAATTTGATGCTGAAACAACAAGAGCAATAAAAACAAGCATTTCATCACCGGTATTTTTGATTGCATGCCCATGACCGGAGGGAGTTAATGTAACTGTTCCCGGTGTTGCCTCTATTATGTTGCCATTATCATTGTAGATAGCTTTTCCCGAAAGAATAAAATATGTTTCACTTTCGCCAATATGCATGTGATAGTCCACTGCCTCACCCGGCTTTAACTGCACCAACGCATAAGCTTTTATTCTCGGGTCAGATGCATCAAAATCTGCAAGGTCAGTCAAAAGCATTTTTTCCTTGCCTTCATTGTTCACCTTCGATTTTGTTTTTAGCTCTTGTAATTTTTTATACATACGAAACCTCTCTGCAATTAAATTTATTTAATAAAATCTTTTCTCATGGGTGTGAAGGTGTCCAGCAGAACTCCGGCTTTCAGGCAACGGCAACCGTGCAAAACATTGGGTTCGTCATACATAGTATCACCGCTTTTTACAATTCTCGTTTCATTTCCGATTGTAAACTCAAACTCACCGGAAAGCACATAGGTTGTCTGTGCATGAGGGTGTGAATGCATAGCACCTTCTGCTCCCTCTTCAAAATGAACTTCAACATGCATAAGTGATTCGCTGTATGCCAATATTTTTCTCTTAACTCCGTTCCCTAAATTACAAAATTCGCATTCATTCCAATATACAAAAGGTTTATTCATGTTTACATTCATTTTATTACATCCTTTCTTAATGCAGAAGAGTACAATTTTAAAAAATTTTTCAAGCTGTGCTAACTCCTCTGTATGAATTTATATGTTGTCTTTCTGTCGTACTTGTCACCCTTCTTCAAAACAACATCAGGAAAATGAGAATAATTCACTCCATTTGGAAATGCCTGCGTTTCAAGGCACAGAGCACCATAGCGACCATATCCTGCATCGTTTTTATGTTTTCTGTCAGGGGCAAACTCGATCGGGAGATAAATCTGAACTCCCGGTTGATCCGTATACATTTCCATTGCAATTCCGCTCTTATCACCCGTTAATATAGCAGCCAGACGATAGCCGCAACCATCAATAACAAAGTTGTGGTCATAGCCTCCGAACATATCAATTTGTTCGTGCTTAATTGCAAGTCGGTTTCTGATTTCAGACTCCGTTGTAAAATCAAAGGGTGTCCCTTCCACAAGGCGAATCTCACCGCATGGGATTATTTCCGGTGTATTGGGCGTATAAAAGGAGCTTGCCAGCCACAATCTGTGACCTTCGACTGAGCCGCTGTTATGACCGTTAAGATTGAAATAGGAATGATTTGTCATATTAATAATCGTATCCCGGTCACACACAGCCTCACAATGAATATGAAGAGCATTATCAACAGTCAAAGTATATGTAACCTTAATCTGAGCATTGCCCGGAAACCCCTCTTCCCCATCGGGGCTTAAATATGTAAGAGTCAGTGAAGGCTCATCGCCATCAGCACATTCTGTATTCCATATTTTTTTATTGAAGCCTTCTTTGCCGCCATGAAGATTGTTCCGGTTACAATTTCGGGAAAGAACATAAGTTTTGCCGTTGAGAGTAAACTCGCAATTTTCAATTACATTTGAATTTCTTCCGATTATTGCACCAAAATAGTCCGGATTGTCAATATAGTCAACAACACCGTCATATCCGAGAACAATATCTGTTTCATTATATACAAGACGGGTGATGATTGCCCCATAGTTTATGATTTCTGCACTCAATCCCCGGAAATTATTCAGTGTATAAGCATATATAGCTTTTCCGTTTAACACTCCGTATTTTTTCCGTGTTATACTCATATTTGATTTTCCTCAATTTCAATAACAGCTTTTATAAGGTTTTTGTCCTTAGCCTTAAAAAGCTCAATTGCGTTTTGCATTTCATCAAGGGAAAATGTATGTGTAACCATATCATGGACATTAATTTTTCCGCTTGCAACGAGGGAGACCAGAGTATCCCAACCTGCACAGTATTCAAGAATACCGTGGAGTCTCAACTGTTTCATAAGCATTTTCATAAACGGAAAAGGAATCTGAGCCTTTTCATCAGGGATTCCATAGTATAGAACATCTCCGCCTATTCTGCACGCATCAAAGCAAAGTAATATACTGTCAACACTTCCGGCAGCGTCCATTACATAGTCACAGCCCTCTCCGTTTGTCAGTTTCATTACTCTGTCTAATACATTCTCATTTTTTGCATCTATTACTTCGTCAGCTCCGAAAAACCTTGCATATTCAAGCCTTTTTTCTCCCCTTGCAGAAACTATTATTTTTCCTGCTCCGCTAAGCCTTGCCGCTTGTATAAACGCAATTCCGGCAGGTCCGGCACCCTGAACCAATACGCTGCTTCCGGGCTTGACTCCGATTCTGAGCACTGCACCAAAGGGGCATGCAACGCTTTCGAGTATTGCTGCATCTCTGAAGGGAATTTCATCGGGCAAAGAAACAAGGCATTGCGCCGGAACTCTCACAAATTCCGCATATCCCCCATCATAAGGAGTATAGCCTATTTCCATTCTGTCGGGACAAAGTTCTTTTCTTCCCTTTTTGCACGCCGGACAACGACCGCAGGAAATAATTGTATCAATTACAACCCTATCGCCCTTTTTCCAGCCTTTTACGCCCTGCCCTATATCCTCAATCACTCCGGCTATTTCGTGACCAAGAACATGAGGAGGTTTTGCAAGGGATATATTTCCCGAAATCATATGTATGTCGGTTGCACAAACACCAACAGCCTTCACTCTTACAACAACATGACCCTCATCAGCCACAGGCTTTGGTCTTTCGCATATGCAGACATGATTTATTTCATCCCAAACTGCTGCTTTCATAATATATCTACCGCCTTTATTTTATCTTTTTAACACCTCTGAACAATTCATCAAGTTCAGCACGCATAGAAAGTCTGAGGGATCTGATTGCCTGTTCATCAACCACCTGACAATGTCCCATCGAAAAACCTCTCTGCTCATAAACAAGCTTGTATCCGCTTGGAAACATAACAGAATCCGCAAGTCTGAGAAGCTTGAGGGCTTTACGGTTCAATTCCTGTGCTTCGGTAATATGCCCCGAATTAAAAAGCTCATATATTTTTGCATTAACCTCGGGAACTATTACCGAAAATGCGGTAACAGACCCCACACAACCTGCCAGGAGTGCAGGAACAATGCAGTCATCTGTACCTGTCATAAGTGCAAAATCAGGACGGTTTCTGCGAACTATGTCTGCCTCATGTGCTATCTGCTTCATATTGCCGGATGAATCCTTCATACCAACAATTCTCTTTTCATTGAGCAGCTTTTCAAAAGACGGAAGCTCAATGGTATTGGTAAACATAGGAATTTTATAAAGAATAAGATCGATAATATTCTGGTCTGCCATATACTTATAGTATCTGACAACATCCTCCTGCTTCATGGTGAAATAATACGGAGGACAAATCATTGCGGCATCATATCCGCACTCCTGTGCCGCTTTTAAATAGCTTATTGATGTTGCAGGATTTGGATCGGAAGCACCTGCAAGAAGCTGTTTTTTTCCGGCAAGACGCTTTGCCGTAAACTTCATGAGCTCAATGTTTTCTTCCGGTGAAAGACTTACAAATTCACCGGTTGTGCCACAGGCAAAAAAGCCCTGTATATCGGATTGAAGCAAAAAATCTAATTCAAATTCAAATGCGTCATAGTCAACCTTTCCGTCCTCGGTAAAGGGTGTCAACAGTACGCCATATGGTCCTTTAAACATTTTTCTCTATCCTTTCACAATATATTCCGTCTCATCAAGAGGCAATTGGCAAAGTCTTTCATAACCATTTTCTGTAATCAGATAATTGTTTTCCAGTCTGATGCCAAAACTACCGGGATAATACACCCCGGGTTCAAGAGTTACCACCATTCCCGCTCTAAGAATGCCCTCACACTCAGGAACAAATCTTGGCTCTGCCACAATTTCTTCGGTCGGAAACTCGCCTATTCTGTGACCTGCATGATGGGTAAAAGCATATTCAGAGCCGATTGCATTTCGGCAGACCTTCCACAAATCCTTGGCTTTTTTTCCGGGATAAAGATTCTTTTCACCCGTTTTCAAGGCATTGACAACCTGCTTATATGCCGTTTTTTGTTCATCTGACATGCCGCCAACAAAATATACACGGGTTAAATCGGACCACTTGTTTTCTGAACAGATTTGCAAATCAAGTAAAACCACATCGCCGCATTTAATCACACGCTTGGTGGGTGATCCTTCAATTCGTGATGTACGCTCTCCGGAAATGAGGTCTCCCTGCCACAGGGGACAAACACCGGTTATAACATCTGCAAGTTCAAGCTCTGTCATGCCTGCATGAAGATTTTCTTTAACAGCTTTATGGACTGTACTCTGAACTTCCCAGGTAGTCATTATTTCACCTCATAGCGTTTAAGAACTTCTTCATCAATTTCAACACCAAGACCGGGTTTTTGAGGAATGTTAACAAAGCCCTGATCGTCAATTGAAAAATGCTTTTTAACAAGATTTTTTGAAAGAACCGTTTCCTGACAGCAATATTCAAGCCAGAGTGCATTTGGTGCTGCTGCAATAACCTGCAATGATGCACTCATAAGAATACCTGTTTTAAATGCGTGAGGAATAACAGGGATTTTGTGAAGATATGCCATATCAATAACCTTTTTAGCAATTGTAATACCGCCGCAACGGCTGATGTCCGGCTGAATGATATCAATTCCACAGCCTGAAATAAGCTCATTGAACTCAAACATAGTTCCAACCTGCTCACCTGCTGAAATTCTCATATCAACACTGTGAGTCAATCTTTTGTAGGCTTCAAGGTCATCGGGAGTGAAAGGCTCTTCAACCCAATAAACATTTTCCTGCTCAAACTCTTTACAAAGACGGATAGCGGTTTTAACATCTCTCCATACCATGCCGATGTCGATCATAAGCTGAGGGTCATCGCCCATAGCCTTACGGCACATTTTTACAAGCTCAAGATCTCTCTTGTCGCTCTGACCAAGGGCACCCCAACCAAACTTGATGCCTGTGTATCCCTGGGGAAGATATGTATCAGCAATTCTCTTGATTTCGTCTTCGTTATCGGGCATAAGCACACTGCAGTATGCAGGAATCTTGTCACGGAAAGCTCCGCCAATGAGCTTGTGAACAGGAACACCGAGCTTTTTGCCGAGAATATCCCAAATTGCCATATCAATACCGCTCATTGCGTGGATTGCGGCACTGCGTCGACCGTAATAGTTAGCCAGATTATACATCTTGTACCAGATTTTTTCAACATCAAAGGGGTCTTCGCCAACAACTATATCACGAAGTCCCATACAAACCATATGAGATGCAGGAGATTCAACTATTGCCTTAACAACATAAGGAGATGAATCTACCTCGCCAATACCTGTTATTCCTTCATCTGTCATAACCTTGATAACAACAGTATCCTGACTTCCGTCACCTATCATGCTGATTTCGGGCTGTCTTACGATTATTGCTTGTACATCAGTTATTTTCATTATATTTTTCCGCCTTTCCTTATTCCAGAACAGAAAGCATTCTTGCCTCTGTAATATGATTTTTTAATACTTCTATAACTTTTTCATCTTTTTCAAGAAGCATTTTTGAAATAATCAAATGTCTTTCTTTAATTGTACCTCTGATTTTTTCAGAATGAGTGAAATTAAGCATAAACAACTCACGGATTACCGGTGCAATAGTCCACCACACTTGTTTGAGTACCTTGTTACCACTTATATCTACAAGTATTTCGTGGAAAAGAGAATCGCATTCAAGAAAATCCATATCATCTGCATCTTCCATAACTTTTATGAGTCGTGAAATATCCATGTGATCTTTGCTGAGAATGTGCTTTGCTGCACTGCACTCAACATATGTACGCATCTCATATAAATTATTGATATCGTCATGGCTCAAGCTGCTTATTCTCTTGGTACCATTGGGCATTACCGTGATTAGCCCCTCTTTCTCCAATACAGTGAGTGCTCCTCTTAACGCCGCACGGCTGCACCCGTATTTTTGGGCAAATTGCAATTCTGTAACAGGAGTTTCGTCTTTTAAATTTTTGAAAATAATATCACGCCTCAGCTGCTTTAATACTGCCTGAACCGTGCCGCTTCTATTCATAGTGCTTTGCATCTTTAACACCCCCTCTTTCAAATTATATCTTACAAAACAAAAATTGTCAACAATTTTTTGGATTTGTTGACAATTTTATTTTGTTGGTCAATTAATGTTGACATTTAAAAGTTTTCAAGCCGGTTCAAATTACCTTGATTTACTATAAACACAGCACAAGAAACCCGGCTTCGCCGCACCGCCTGTGGCGGGGCAAGAAGCAATATCGCTTTTCTTAAGCCATGTGCATTTTTGAAAAGCTACAGCTTTACAAAAAAATTTGCACGGCAATATAATCAATGTTTTTTTACTTTATAGGAACGCAGTTTCCTATAAAGTAAAAAAACCGCTAAACACCATGAAAACACGGTATTTAGCGGGGTTGGTTTAATACGAATTTAATTTTTCAAAAATTATGATTATTTGATCATGCTTGCAACTTCATCGGCAAAGTTTTCTTCTTTCTTTTCAAGACCTTCACCTTTTTCGAATCTTACATAATCGATAAGCTTAACGCCTTTTGATTCAAGATATTTTTCAACCTTGAAATCAGGATTTACGCAAAATTCCTGCTGAAGGAGACAGTTCTGTTCGAAGAACTTACCAATTTTACCGCCAACCATTTTTTCAATGATTGCGTCGGGTTTTGATGCATTCTTGGGATCTTCTTTAATCTGAGCAATAATGATGTTCTTTTCTTTTTCAACATCTGCTTCAGGAACACAGTCTTTTGAAATGTAAAGAGGATTAATTGCTGCAATATGCATTGCAACTTCTTTAGCTGCAGCTGTATCTTCACCTTCGATAAGAGTGAGAACACCAATTTTACCGCCGCCATGTACATAAGAAGCAACTTTACCTTCATATCTTGCAAATCTTCTGATTTTCATGTTTTCGCCGATTGTAAGGATTTTGTCCTGAAGAGCAGCTTCTACAGTCATAGCATCATCATATTTCATTGCCATAAAGCTTTCTGCATCAGCAGGATTTTCTTCTGCAACGATTTTTGCGAGCTGAGCAACAAATGCCTGGAAATCAGCGTTCTTTGCAACGAAGTCTGTTTCGGAGTTAACTTCGATAATAGAGGCTACTGTAGCTGCATCATTAACATAGGTTGAAACAATACCTTCTGCAGCAATTCTGCCTGCTTTCTTTGTTGCAGCAGCAAGACCTTTTTCTCTTAAAAATTCAATAGCTTTTTCCATATCTCCGCCTGATTCTGTGAGTGCTTTTTTGCAATCCATCATTCCACAGCCGGTTCTTTCTCTGAGTTCTTTTACATCACTTGCTGTAAACATCTGTATTTACCTCCCGTTAATATTATTGAATTATTCTTCGTCCTGGTTTACTTCTTCGCCATCTGCAGCCTGAGCTTCGAGAGCATCTTCGCCCTGTCTGCCTTCGATGATAGCATTTGCCATTGTGGAAGCAATAAGTTTTACTGCTCTGATAGCATCATCGTTACCGGGAATAACATAATCAACATCATCGGGATCACAGTTTGTATCAACAATAGCAACAACGGGGATACCGAGTTTTTTTGCTTCGGAAACTGCAATCTTTTCTTTTCTGGGATCAACCACGAACATTGCTCCGGGAAGCTTTTTCATGTCTTTGATACCGCCAAGATATTTTTCGAGCTTTTCACATTCGAGTTTGAGCTTAACAACTTCTTTTTTGGGGAGAAGATCGTATGTGCCGTCTTCTTCCATTTTCTTGAGCTGATTAAGTCTTGCGATTCTCTTCTGAATGGTTTTGAAGTTAGTAAGCATACCGCCGAGCCATCTTGCATTTACAAAATACATTCCAACTCTTTCAGCTTCTTCCTTAATGGAATCCTGAGCCTGTTTTTTGGTACCTACAAAGAGAATTTCTTTCCCGCTTTCGGCAACTTCTTTGATGAAATCATAAGCTTCAACAATCTTTTTAACTGTTTTCTGAAGATTGATGATATAGATTCCGTTTCTTTCTGTGTAGATGTATTCCGCCATTTTGGGGTTCCATCTTCTGGTCTGGTGTCCGAAGTGAACACCTGCTTCTAAAAGCTGTTTCATTGATATAACTGACATATTAATTCACCTCCAAATTTTTTACCCGCCA
>JAZNUS010000050.1:0-11845 GCA_045592485.1 Clostridia bacterium
TGACGGATTAAGTGATGTCCCAAGAGTGCGAATGCACGATTGGCAGACAGAACTTATGCACCCTTTAGTAGCTGAGGGGATAGTGACACTCCAAGAAAAGAGCACTCGTGCGAATTTGATTGGTTAGTGGAGCGTAAAAAACAGTATTTTCAATAGTTTGAATGGATTTTAAATTTTTATTTGAAATTACTTTCATTCAAATTCCCCTCATCAGTCACCTTGCGGTGACAGCTTCCCCACCAGGGGGAAGCCTTTCGCATCAGCCCAATTCCATCTCACCGCAAAACCCCAATTTGACAATCGGACAAATTACATTTTCGAGGTGAAAAATGAAAACCGAACGCTATTCCAAATATTTCGACAGTAAAATAAGCTACAATCATCTGTGTTACTACGAGCCCGACTGGGAAGAAATCATACCTCAGATTCACGATGCCTTTGAAATAATATTTGTGATAAAGGGAAATCTCACCTATAGCACAAGCAAAAAAACATATGCTGTGTCCGACAACTCCATCATTTTCACCCGACCGGGGGATTATCATATGCTGAACCTGAACAATTGCAGTGTTTACGAAAGATATGACATAATTTTTGATGAAAAAACCGTTATGGAGTCCTTAATGAAAAGGGTTCCCGAAGACCTTGACATAATAATTCCCAAAAACCCCGATTTCTTTTTATCCCTTTTTAAAAAATTTGACTTTTATTGTAAAATATTTTCGGGAGATGAGCTGTCGAGAATAATTTCAAACCTTGTGGAAGAGGTTTTTTTCAACATTGTTCACACAGCAGAAAATCCCGAAGACAATCTTCGCACCATTGCCTTTCAGACAAACCCCATTCTTGAAAAGGTGGTGGAATACATCGAAACCCACATTTCCGAAAGCTTCTCGGTGGAGTCCATGTGCAGAGAGCTGTACATTTCAAAAAGCTATCTTCTTAAGCTTTTCAACACTCACATGCAGATGTCACCCAAAAAATATGTTCTGTCAAGACAGATGATACGGGCGCAAAATCTTCTTCGCTCCGGAATCAAACCCACCGAGGTCTTCGCAGATTGCGGTTTTTCAGAATATTCTGCCTTTTACCGAAGCTACAAAAGCTTTTTCGGCTACTGTCCGTCTGAGGAAGTCCACACTGAGAAAATAAGAAGAATTGACCATTGACAGGGGAGATGTAAATATGAGACATATACTAAGATATCTTGAAGAATACTATCTGAGAATCCTTGGCGGACTTTCAATAAAGGTTGCCGGAACCGTGGCAGAGCTTATGCTTCCGTATATCCTCAGCCACATTCTTTCTGATGTTATCGGCAAAAACATATCAGACATTTTGTTCTGGGGAATCCTGATGATGGTTTTCTCCTTTGTTGCCTGTGTGTTCAACATTGTTGCAAACCGTATGGCTGCAAAGGTGTCCAGAGGCTTTGCCCTTAAAATGAGAAGCGATTTGTTTTCAAAAACTCTTCGTCTTTCTGCGGCACAGACCGACCGTTTCACCATTCCCTCTCTTGAATCGCGAATCACCACCGACACCTATCATGTTTACAACTTCATCAGCATGATGCAGAGAATGGGCATAAGAGCACCGATTATGCTCATCGGCGGAATTGCCATAACGCTTTTTATGGATGCGAAGCTTTCTCTTGTTATGATTGCAATCATTCCTTTTCTTTTTACCATTGTTTTTTTCATACGAAAAAAGGGCGTGCCGCTCTACACCCGTGTTCAGAAATCTGTCGATTCAATGGTGAGAGTTGTCCGTGAAGACGCTCAGGGAATCAGGGTTATAAAAGCTCTTTCCAAAACCGACTATGAGCACAAACGCTATGACAAAGTAAACAAAAATCTTGTGAAGGATGAAAGCCGTGCCGGAATAGTTATGGGAACTGTAAATCCCATTATGACACTTCTTATGAACGGCGGTTGCGTGGCTGTTGTTGCCCTCAGTGCATCGAGGGTTGCAGGAGGTCTTTCAAAGCCCGAAACCGTTATTGCATTTATGCAGTATTTCACTCACATTTCAATGTCGCTTATGGCGGTTACAAGAATTTTTGTTATGTACACAAAATGCTCCGCTTCTGCAAGACGAATATCTGAGGTTCTCTGCTGTGAGGAGGATATATGTGTCGAATCAAAAGACAAATATCCCGACATTAAAACAGATAGCCACATTGTTTTTGATAATGTAAGCTTTTCGTATAACGGAAAAAGGAACAATCTTGAAAACATAAGCTTTGAGCTGAAAAAAGGTGACAGACTTGGCATAATAGGGGCGACAGGCTCCGGTAAATCCACTCTTGTGAAGCTTCTTCTGAGGTTCTATGACACAGATTCGGGAAGCATCTACATAGACGGTGAAAACATTCGCACAATCGAAAAAGACCGTCTTTACAAAATGTTCGGCTCGGCACTTCAGCAGGATTTTCTCTATGCCGACACAATTGAAGAGAACATTCGCTTTGGCAGAGACATAGACAAAGCTGCCATAAGAGAAAGCGCCCGTATGGCTCAGGCTCACGACTTTATAATGAGCTTTTCCGAGGGCTATGACCATATGCTCACACCCCACGGCACCAACATTTCGGGCGGTCAGAAGCAGCGCATTCTGATTTCCAGAGCCATTGCATCAAAGCCGGCGGTTCTGGTTCTTGATGACAGCTCCTCTGCCCTTGACTACAAAACAGATGCGGCATTAAGGAATGCTCTTTCCTCATCTCTTGAGGGTTCAACAGTAATCACAGTTGCTCAGAGAGTAAGCTCTGTAAAGGATTGTGACCTTATTCTTGTTCTTGACTACGGAAAAATAATCGGCTCGGGAACTCACGCAGAGCTTATGGACTCCTGCACCGAATACCGCGAAATCAGTGATTCACAGATGGGGGGTGCTCTCATTGACTAAGGGAAAAAACAAGACTGTGAAAAAAAGAGACAACAAGGGCATATTTCTGAGACTTTGCAAATATGTTTTGCACTATTGGTATTTATTTCTACCGGCAATTGCTATGACACTTCTTTCAAATCAGCTCTCACTTCTGGGACCGAGGTTTTCGGGCGAAGCCATAGATGCAATAGCCTCTCCCGGGGGAGTGCAGTTTGACAATGTGTGGCACAATGTCAAAGGCATGCTCATTTGCTATGTGCTTTCGGCAGTCCTTTCCTATGTTCTTGCGGTCATTATGATACACATAAGTCAGAAAATTGTCTACACCATGCGCCGTCAGGTTTTTGAAAAGCTTACAAGCCTGCCTGTGGGCTATTTTGATACTCACCCCACAGGAGACATCATCAGCCACAT
The DNA here is from genome assembly GCA_045592485.1 of Clostridia bacterium. Lineage (GTDB taxonomy): Bacteria > Bacillota > Clostridia > UMGS1810 > UMGS1810 > RGIG1828. The sequence continues at coordinate 3,304 of JAZNUS010000050.1, forward strand.
TTCCTATGACATAGACACCATAAACGGAACCCTTTCCCACGACCTTGTTCAGGTTATGACAAGCCTATACACAGTCTTTGGTTCACTTGCATTTATGTGGCAGATTTCAAAGCCCCTGATACTGGTTTTTGGAATAACTGTTCCTGCGGCGGTTTTTTTCACCCGTTACCGCTCAAAGAAAATCAGACCTCTTTTCAGCAAGCGTTCACGCAAGCTTGGCGAGCTTAACGGCTATGCCGAGGAAATGCTTTCGGGCTGTCGGACCATTCAGGCATATGAAAGGGAAGACGAAATAGGAAGCCGCTTTGATAAACGCAATAACGATGCAATGGACGCCTGCTACAATGCCGACTACTACGGTGTAACCATGGGACCGTCGGTGGGATTTATCAACAATTTGTCCATATCATTGATTATGATACTTGGCGGCATACTCTATCTTTACTCACAAAACGGCACATTCCCCCTTGGCTCGGCTTTTTTCATAAGCCTGGGCGGTGTGGCGCAGTTTGTTCAGTATTCACGCAAATTTGCAGGCCCCATAAATGAATTTGCCAACATAATCAACGAATTTCAGTCCACCTTTTCAGCGGCAGAAAGAGTTTTTACCATCCTTGACGAAAATCCGGAGGTTCCCGATTCTCCAGGTGCAAAAGAAGCTGAAAATGTAATGGGCGAAATCTGTTTTGACAATGTGGAGTTTGGCTATGTTCCCGAAAAAAGAGTTCTTCACGGCATATCTCTTTTGGCACAGCCGGGCAAAACTCTTGCCATTGTCGGTCCCACGGGCGGCGGCAAGACAACGGTCATAAGTCTTCTTATGAGGTTCTATGATGCAGACAGGGGAAAGATAACCCTGGATGGCACAGGCATTTCGGACATAACAAGAAAATCCCTTCGAAAATCCTACTCCATGGTTCTTCAGGACACCTGGCTTTTTAAGGGCACCATTTTTGAAAACATAGCCTACGGCAGAGAAGGGGCAACTCTTGAAGAAGTGAAAAGGGCAGCGAAGGCGGCACGAATCGACACCTATATCGAGAGCCTTCCCGATGGCTACGACACCGTCCTTACCGATGACGGAATCAACATTTCAAAAGGTCAGAGACAGCTCATCACCATTGCACGGGCAATGCTTTCAGATGCGGAAATGTTAATTCTTGACGAAGCAACATCAAATGTTGACTCAAGAACAGAGATTAAAATTCAGGAAGCGATGTCGGAGCTTATGAGGGGCAGAACCTGCTTTGTTATTGCTCACAGACTTTCCACAATTCAGAATGCCGATAACATAATTGTTATTCTCGATGGGAAAATTGCTGAGAGCGGCACTCACAATGAGCTTCTTAAAAAAGGCGGATTCTACAGTACGCTTTATAATTCACAGTTCAGTTAACAGCATAATTTCAAAAAAACAGGGTTGTTTTAGATATAAGTGTCAAATCTAAAACAACCCTGTTTTTTACAAATCTATATCGAGTCCTTCAAAAAAAGTCATCATATGAATACTTAACCAAACATTTGCACCTCTATCAATCCCGCAAAGACCATAAATGCTCCCTGCACCGAAGTATTGAGAGCATAAGTTAGCCTTAGCAACCAACGCTAAAGTGTTGGTTGTTAAGGCTATTTTATATTACAAGATTTTGCGTATGCGGAAACAAGTTCTTCCACACAACGAGATTGTTCAGGTGTCATTTTCGAAAGGTATCTGTTAAGTGGATTATTTGTATCTCTTGTTGCCGTTCCGAAAAGTAAATAATCTGCATCAACATCAAGTGCCTTGCAAAACTCCCTTAGTTTCGCAACAGACAGTCCGCATAATCCTCTTTCAATATCGCTCACTTGTTGAGCACTACCTAAATTCACTTTCTCTGCCAATACTTCCTGAGTAACATTTCTTTTTAATCGAATTTCTTTTATTCTTTCTCCTATGGCAGCGTTGTTTTTATCTTTAACTTTCATAGGAACACCCCATAAATCAATGATATACCTTTATTATAAGGCTTACGCACTTGATTTTTAATAATGTGTAAACCCTAATATAAGGTTCTCAACCTTGACTGCAAGGCTGACATGATTTATAATAGTATTTATAAAAATAATTATAAATATGTAAGGTGGTACGATTATGGAAGATAAAAAACGCAGCAAAACTTGTTGCTTCTTCGGTCATAGAAGAATTAACCAAACACAAGAGTTAAGCGATAGAATGTTTAAAATCACTGAACAACTCATAACCGAAAAAAATGTTGATACATTTTTATTCGGCAGCAAAAGCAAATTTGATGATTTTGCTCACGAGGTTGTTACAGAGTTAAAAGAAAAATATCCTCATATCAAGCGAATATATGTCAGGTCGGCATACCAACACATTTCTGATTGGTACGAAGAAAGCCTACTTAAACATTATGAAGATACTTACTTCCCTGAACATATGGAAAATGCCGGTAGAGCTTCTTATGTGGAAAGAAATCAAGAAATGATAAACAAGTCAGAATATTGCGTGGTTTACTATGACGAAAGCTATGCACCACCAAGAAGAAAAAATAGTAAACGAGATTTAACTGACTACCAACCTAAAAGCGGAACAAAAGTAGCGTATGATTTCGCCGTAAAAAAATGTCGTCAGATTATAAATGTTTTTGAAGTATAAACTTAAGGCGAGGACACAAAGTCCCCGCCAGTCAGTCGCATTTTTCAGAATAATTTATTTGTTATACATCATTCCGATAATTGCTTCGATATTATCAATGATAAACTGTTGAGCCTTTGCGTTATACACAACAGCTGTATAATCGCCTCTCATGCTGTTTCTTATTTCAGTTGAGATACCCAGATTACTTCCGGATTCTGTAGGTTTTTTTGTTGTTTTGCCATCTGGGTTTGTTTCAACGCTCAGCATTTCTATGCTTACAAGCCAGTCGGCAATATGCTTGTATGCAATCTTTTTCATATTTTCATCATTCACAAGCTCATTTATGCGTTTTGCAATTTCACTTATGGTAATGGCTGTAGGAGACACTTCGAATTTCTGAACATCGTCAAAAGATATGTAAAAATCTTTTTTAGAAGCTTTTTTTGCTGCAACATTGCCACCATTTGATATGACTTTCTCCAAAATGCCGGAAACATAAAACAAACATCTTGATATGCGGACATTATTTACAATGTCGTTTTCGGGAATGGTTGTATCGTCAAGGGGATTAATTCCGTTTGCCAGCTTTTCAACATAGGTTTTTGCTCTTTCAATTAATTCTAATTCTGTCATATTTTTATACCTCTTTTATTTTTTACACAGCTTTCCTGAAACATATTCCGCAACAACACACACAGGTATTGCCGCAAAAAAGTCCACTGCGGAATGCTGTTTTATAAACATTGTAGAAAGGCACACAAGAATAACGAACAAAACCACAAACCCCTTCACAAAGAGGCTTGTGTTTTTTTCTTTGAGCCACACAGAGGCTATGCCTATTGAATAGGCACAGTGAAGAGACGGACACACTCCGGTGCTTGTGTCGAAGCTATACAAAAACGCCACACAGTCAGTGAGAACATTGTCTCTCGGGAAAAGCTCCGGTCTCAGGTCCTGCCGGGTTGGCAGGGCAATGTAGCAAATCATTGCCAGTATTTGGGTTGTCATAATGAAAATCTGAAGTCTTTTGAAATTTTCAACATTGTAAAATGCAAACCACCAAAGAGATACAATAATGAGAAAATACCATCCCACATAGGGAATAACAAACCATTCGCAAAAGGGGATAACATCATCAAGACCGCAGTGAACAGGAATGCAGCTCTCGGCAGGAATAAGATTTTCTGTGAGAAAATACAAACCGAAATACAAAAGCCATCCCACGAGGAGAAGCAAATGGGAAAATCTTTTGTCGGTGAGCTTTTTCAAGCTGAATCCGGAATAATCGTAAGCTGTTTTTTTCATGGGTTTCACTCCTGTGTCACTTGTTGAAGGGATACTGTTTTTTCGGCACATTGCGATAGGGCACAACCTTGTGTCGGGGCAGGTTGGTTGCAATGCGTGTGATTTCGTCCATAAGATATGTACAGATGCGTTCACGCTCCTCTTGCGCCGGATTGTCCGGACAGTAGCGAATGCCTTTTCCTATATACATCTTCTTTAACCCGGGAGCAATGTATGAGGGAACAAACAAAAGCTCCTTGCCGCATCTTTTGTAATACATTTTTGCCAAATCAACAAAACGGTTTGAAAAATTGCAGAGAATGTGGTTGTAGTCCTCGTCATATTCGGGAAAAATAACAATGCTTTCGCCCTTTTGAAGCTTTGAAACAGATGTTTTAAATGTGGTCAGAATACGCGCGTCGTGATACACACCTATGGCGCGTGCGTTATTGAAAATAATTACCGAAAGAGGGGCTATGAGATATGACAGGATTTTGTAGAACCATCTCACATTTTTGCCTTTAAGGGACCAGAAATCCTTGTATGCATACCCGGGAACATCACGCAAATGCATCATTTCTCCGGCACACCAGGTATAGAAATTGTCGGGAAGATAAAATTCACACACAAGGGGACCGTGCATCTGAGTATGATTGCCCACTATAACAAGAGGCTCGTCGGGCAGGGCTTCCAGTCCTTCCACCTTTGCTGCAGGATAGCAGAATTTTAAAATTGCACGCATAACCCTGAACAGGGGATCGAGTTGTTTTGCAGAAAATTTCATATCTTTACCTTCTTTTTCACGCTAAAATGCAAAGTGCAATAATTGCCAGAATCAAAAGCACAAAAGCTCCGCCCCACAAATACACGGGCAGCATATGCTTTATTACGGTGATTTTCGATGCTGTGAGGGTGAAAAGATTGCCGGAATCACAGGCAATATTCACTATTTCGTCGATGGCATTTTTGCGGTTGGTTTCAAAAATTTCAGTTATGGTTTCCTCCCCAACGCTGTCGGCAAGAGCACTTCCGAGAACAAGATATTCATCGCCGTCGGAAACCTTTGAAACAAAACGGACAAATGTTGCTATATCTGTTGCTTCACTGATTTGTCCGCTGTCGGCGTTTATCATTTCCTGATTTTCTTCAGATGCAACAGGAAAGGTTATTTTCTCTGCTTTTCCGGTTTCTTTTGTAAATTTGTAAAGATTAACTCTGCCGTAGCCGCAGGCATACACATTTCCACTTTCAATAAATATGACCGACATATCCGCATCGGCACAAACCTTGCTTATACCTGTGCCGATTTCTCTCATTAGCTCTCTGATGTTGTACTGAACCTTGATGCGGATTTTTTCGAAAACCTGTTTGCCAAGAGCGGAGCGGAGCCTCCGGCAGATGGAGTCTGCATTTGAATTTGTTGAAAAAACCGAAAAAATATGTCTTCTGCCTTTGCAAAGCTGATTTATACATGAGCTTTGAGACATTTCATTGCCAAGCGATGTGAGTCCGTCGGCAAAATAATATTCATCGGTACTGTGAAGAATCTCGCCTAAATGAGATACTGCATTTACAAGATATCTGTATGACATTTTTTCCTCCGTGTTGGTTATCAGACTTACTGTGTATATTATAGATTATATAGTGAACAGGGGATTTTGTCAACCGGGTTCAAAAGCGGTTATTTATTGACAAAATTATGTATATGTTTTATAATATCAGGGAAAGAATAGTCAAAGGATGATAAAAATGAAGGTTACAGTAGCGATAGATTCATTCAAGGGCAGCCTGTCATCAATAGAGGCGGGAAATGGCGTCAAAGAGGGGATTCTCAGAGTATATCCCGACGCAGACATTGCAGTTTTTCCCGTGGCAGACGGCGGCGAGGGAACGGTTGATGCTCTTGTGTCAGGTCTTGGAGGTCAGATGTGCACCGTCACGGTGACAGGACCTTTGGGGCAAAGGGTTAATGCTGAATACGGAATAATTCCCGACACCAAAACCGCAGTTTTGGAAATGGCAGCTACCGCCGGGATAACCCTTGTCAATGACCATGAGCGCAATCCTCTTCACACAACCACCTATGGTGTGGGAGAAATTATAAAAGATGCCATCGGAAAGGGATGCCGTAATTTTATTATCGGTATCGGAGGCAGTGCCACCAACGATGGCGGAACAGGAATGCTTTCAGCTCTTGGCTTTTCATTTACCGACAGCCACGGCAAGCCCATTGCCCCCGGGGCAGAAGGTCTTGAGCATCTTGCGGCAATTTCGGCGGAAAATGTAATTCCGGAGCTTGCAGACTGTGTTTTCAACATTGCCTGCGATGTTAAAAATCCCCTTTGCGGAAAAGATGGATGCAGCGCGGTTTACGGTCCTCAGAAGGGTGCCGACGAAAAAATGATTGCCCACATGGACAAATGGCTTTCAGACTATGCCGGCCTTTGCGGAAAATGCGGGTTTCCTGCCGATATGAATTATCCCGGCTCGGGTGCGGCAGGAGGTCTTGGATTTGCCTTTCGAACCTTTCTTTCGGGCAATCTGAAAAACGGAATTGCTTTGATTCTTGAACAGATCGGGATCAAAGAACACATTGAAAATTCCGATATTGTCATAACAGGAGAAGGCAGGATTGATTCCCAGACAGTGATGGGCAAAGCCCCGTCGGGAGTCAGCTCCATTGCAAAGGAGTTTGGCAAACCTGTTATTGCATTTTCCGGTTGTGTTTCAAAGGATGCCGGAGTGTGCAATGACCATGGTATCGATGCGATTTTCCCCATAGTAAGAGGGGCAACAAGCCTCGAAGATGCAATGAATAGAGACAATGCATACGCAAACATTGCCGACACCTGCGAACAGGTGTTCAGACTTATCAGACATACGAATTTGCGAGTGTTTTAACGACGCAGTGGCGTAAAAACACGCACCCAAAACGGATTCGGATACTATCGCAACTGCGTACACCAAAAATGTAACCCTTATTTTGAAAGGAAATATGACTTATGAAATTTAAAAATCTTCTTGTTCTGATTGTTTTACTGATGACTGTTTTCACAACCACGGTTTCTTTTGCCGGAAACAGGGAATATCTTGTTAAAGAAGCGGATATGACTGTGGAGATTCCCGATGATATGTATGTTTTCACCCGTGACACTGCCCCTGATGATGAAAACCTCAAAGAGCTTGGCTTTAGCTATGACGGACTCAAATCTTCGTTTGAGCTTGCCAGTATCTATCTCGAAGCGGTTGATTCCGAGGATTTCAGCGAAATTCTCGTTATTGTCGAGGATTCCACAGACAAAGACACAAACAAGTTTGTAAGGGTTAAATCCGACAGTGCGGCACAGTATGAAACCCATCGCGGAGGAAAAAAGATTACCGTGAAATTTGTAAGCTATGCCGGAAAACATTCCGACGAAGTTATTGAAGAATATGAAAATATTGTTGAAAACATTCGCTTTGGCGGAAAAAACAAGCTTCCCATCGCTGATGCCACCGATAATAATGATGAATCAGCCGATTCGGCAGGCAGTGCAGGCGAGGGCAGCGAAATTGCCGGAGGCTCTGACAAAAATGATGAAATAAGAGAGGAAAGCGAAAGCCGCAGTTATGACAAGGTTACATACTGCGTCATAATCATCGGAGCTGTTATGGCAATTCTCATTATCATAACACGGATTATAAAAAAGAGATAAACGGTGAATTTACTATGGATGAACGCTTTTCAAGAACAGAAATGATGCTCGGTGAGGATGCAGTGAAAAAACTCTCTGAGTCAACCGTTGCGGTTTTTGGTGTCGGCGGAGTGGGGGGAGCTTGTGTTGAAGCCCTTGCCAGAGGCGGAGTCGGTCACCTTGTCCTTGTTGACAAGGACGAAGTGAGCCTGTCAAACATCAACCGTCAGATTATAGCCCTTTCGTCAAATGTTGGCATGGCGAAGGTCGAAGCCGCAAGGATGCGCCTTGCCGACATATCACCCTCTTCAAGGGTCACTGTCTGCAACTGTTTCTTCCTGCCGGACAAGGCAGACAAATTTGACTTTTCGGCATTTGACTATGTGGTGGATGCAGTGGACACCGTAAGTGCCAAGCTCTCAATTTGTGAGTGTGCATCAAAGGCAGGGGTGCCTGTGATTTCCGCAATGGGGGCAGGCAACAAGCTGGACCCCACGAAATTTCGCGTGGCAGACATCTACGATACAAAAGTTTGCCCTCTTGCAAGAGCCATGAGGACAAACCTTAAAAAAAGAGGCATAAGGTCTCTCAAGTGTGTGTATTCCGAAGAGCTTCCCACAGAGTGTGCCTATAGCCTTATCGACGAGGACTCGGGAAAGGTCATTCCGGGTTCGGTGTCCTTTGTCCCTCCTGTTATGGGATATATTATGGCAGGAGAGGTTATAAAGGATTTAATAAAATAAATGTATAAAATTCCTGCATATAAGAAAGAAAATAATGGAACAATGTAACATTGCAAAAATGAGGAATTTGTTATATACTATAAAATGAAATATGATTAGCCTTAGCAACCAACACTAAAGGCGGTTTTAAAATATAAATTTCGCCTCACTCATCGTTAAAATACTCGGAAATATTAACATATTCCCTGCGTTTTTGCCTTGAT
>JAZNUS010000051.1:0-3274 GCA_045592485.1 Clostridia bacterium
TCCAAGAAAAGAGCACTTGTGCGAATTTGATTGGTTAGTGGAGCGTTAAAAATCAGCGTTTTCAATAGTTTGAACGATTTTCAAATTTGTATTTGAATTTACTTTCTTTTGTTTCCCCTCATCAGTCACCTTACGGTGACAGCTTCCCCACCAAGGGGAAGCCTTTCGCTTTAGCCTCATTTGTTATTAGCTCGACAAATTCCAATTTATCACATGAATACAAAAAAATCCACACCCCTAAAAATTTTTACCGGAGGAACAATATGTCAAACAAAATATGGCGAAAAAACACCTTTGAAGATTTTCAAAAAGGCTCTTTTGGAAACGGCGGACAAAACATATATGTGTCACGAAAGGGCATTCTTCAAAGAATACATAATTTCGATATCAACGGTGACGGCTGGTTTGACCTTCCTCTTGCAAACAGCCATTCAATGAACGAGCGTCCGCCGGTGTTTGTCTACAGTGACATAAACGAAAAACCTCTTGAACTTCCTACTTACGGCGCTTTCGACGGCATACTTACCGATTTAAACGGTGACGGAACCGAAGACCTTGTTCTGGCTTGTCAGCACGATGGAGTGCATACCGATGTTTCTGCAATAATATATTATGGCAGTGAAATCGGTCTTTCTGAAAAATACCGCAGTGAGCTTCGGGTTTTCGGAGCATCTGCAGTTGCCGCAGGCGATTTCAACGGCAGCGGAAAAAAAGCCCTTGCTTTTCTCACTTCCGACAAAATGAGGATTTTCTATCAGACAAAACAGGGCATTGAAGCATCGGTTTTCAAAGATGTTGATGTGCAGGGGCTTTCCCTTGCGGTTGCCGATCTTGACGGTGACGGCTATGACGACCTTTATGTTATGCATCAGCTTGACGGTCATCAAAGCATTTACTGGGGCGGTGAAGACGGCATAAACCCCGAGAGAAAAACGGATTTCGGAGTATCGATGAAAATTGATGTCCGCGGTTCAACAACTGCCGGAAGAATTGCCAGCGGTTGGCTTCCGTGGAAGACAAGCATACTTGAGATTAACGGAAAACAAATGACTGCCCGAGTTGACAAGGCAGATGTGATTCTCGAAAGCTGGCAAAATGGCAGAAAACCGGTAGAAGAATATCGTTTCACTTGCTTTGACCATGATTCCCTTATGAAAATTCCTTCTCTTCGTTATCGCGGAATTATGCATGTTGTGTCAGGGGATTTGAAAAATAGCGGAAATACAGACATTGCTATTGCTCTTTCCTTTGACAGAGATACTGAAACTGAAATCATTGTGTTGTGGGGAGATACAAATTATGACATTAAAAAAGCCACACACATTCCAATAAGATACCCCCGCTCGCTATCGATTTCTCCTTATTGCTCTGACGGAAAAAATGTTCTTTTTGCCTGTCAGGGCGGTGAAAGAGACCGCAACGAGCTTGACAGTGCAGTTTTTTCATTTGATGAAAAGGGTAATTATGAAATTATCGCAAAAATTCCTTCCTGGGATGCCAATGTTATATTAAACGGCAAAACCTTCACCGATGGCACAAGACAAACCGTAGTTGTCAATCACGAGGGAGAGCTTTCAAAAGGTCTTGAGGATGTGGCATTTTTTCTTGGCGGCCCCGACGGCTTCAGCGAGGACAGGCAGGTAAAGCTTCCCGGCTGTGCCGCTGTTGACCTCATTGCGGCAGACCTTGACGACTCAGGCTTCCCCGACATACTTGTGGTAAACTGTGCCGAAAATGCTCCGTGGGAGAACCCGGGCTGTGTGGTATATCGCGGAAGCAAGGACGGATTTAACCCCGACAACAAGTATGCTTTTCCGTCAATTCTCGGACATAGTTGTGTTATAGGTGATTTCAGACACTCCGGTTATCTTGATGTTGTGATTGCCGGCATAAGAAACCGTATGCTTTTGATTTTCGAAGGCGGTCCGAACGGTTATGATATGGAGAATCCAAAAAAACTTATAATGGGTCCAAGCCCCGAGCTTTGTGATCCCTTTACATGGCCCGCTGAGGACGAGGACCCCGAATACACCGATGAAGAAAACGGACTCATAAATCAGTTTGGCGGCATGAGAAATATGTTTTGTGCCGACTTTAACGGCGACGGTTGGCTTGACCTTTTTGTACCACAGCTCTACGGCACAAATTCGTTTATACTGTGGGGCGGTCCTGACGGATTTTCAACAGAAAATATGCAGACACTTGCAACCGATGGCGCAGTAACCGGAAATGCTGCCGACCTTAACGGTAACGGTTATCTGGACCTTGTGCTTGGCGGATTCACGGCTCTTTGTAAATCTCAGGTTAAAGAGTCTTATATTACCATATACTGGGGAGGACCAAATGGCTATGCGGAAAACCGCAAAACCCAGCTTCCTGCAAACTGTATAAACGATTTAACAATTCAGGATTTTAACAATGACGGGATTCTCGACATATATGCCTGTGCCTATTACGGCGTGCGAACCCGTGATTCGGATTCGGTCTTGTATTACGGCTCAAAAGAAGGCATATTTTATCAGGACAACAAAATGCGTATTTTCAACAATTCGGGAACAGGATGTCTCTCCGGTGACTTTAACGGTGACGGATACATCGATCTTGCAGTGGCGTCCCACAAAAAATACGGCAATCATGTTTGTGATTCTTTTGTGTACTGGGGCGGAGAAGACGGAATCAACACTGAAAGATATACTGCGCTTCCCGGCAGAGGTCCCCATGGAATGTCAACGGTTGATGTTGGAAACATCATGGATCGAAGCGGAAATGAATATTATTATTCCGAAATTTTTGTTAATGAAGATAAAAGTTTGTTGTCAAAGGTCAACTGGGAAGCCGACATTCCACCTTCGTGCGAGGTGAAAATGGAATTTCGTTTTGGCGAAACAAAGGAAGAGCTTCTGAAATCAGACTGGTCACTTGATGCCTCTGATGGGGCAGATTTAAAATCAGGTAACATCACCTCAAATTATGTTCAATACAGGCTGAACCTTTTTGCAAGGTGCGGAGCAGGAACTCCGAGGGTGAGGTCGGTTGAAGTAGTCTTTGAATAATATGTAATTGACAGAATTGAAATTATAGATTCACACCGGGACAAAAATGTCCCGGTGATGTTGTTTTTGTGCAATAATTTTAAATTGGAATTTATCGAGCTAATAACAAATGAGGCTAAAGCGAAAGGCTTCCCCTTGGTGGGGAAGCTGTCACCGTAAGGTGACTGATGAGGGGAAACAAAAGAAAGTAAATTCAAATACAAATTTGAAAATCGTTCAAA
>JAZNUS010000052.1:0-6827 GCA_045592485.1 Clostridia bacterium
TCAGGGAATTTTAAGCGTGAAGATTTTTGATTGAACAAGGCAAAAGCACAGTGAATCCTTGACGGATTTGCGAGCATTTTAACGAAGTTCAAGCGAAAATCTTCCGTTTAAAATCAGGTTCGGATAGCTCCTGTCAGGCTAAAGTAAAAAATGGTATTGCAAACAAGGGGAAAATATTGTATAATTAAGATAATTAACATAATCAGAGAGAAAGGATGATTATTATGAAAAAAACATTATCGCTTCTTTTGTCACTTTGCATAATGCTTATGAGCACAGCCTCTTTTGCCTATGACACAGAAGCACTCACAAATGTGACCGAAAACATCACCACCGATTTTTCGGCACAAAATTCGTCAGGTGACGAATTTGTTTCAAGAGCGGCAATGGCAGAATATGCCGTAAAGCTCATTGACAAAAACGATGCCGGCTCCACCGATGCAGCATTTGACGATGTGACCGAATCAACAGAGCATGCCCTATTTATCAACCGTGCCGCACAGCTTGGCATTGTAAACGGTGACGGCAAATCCTTTGCACCCAAGCGCAATGTCACATTTGCAGAAAGCTGCAAAATGCTTGTGGCAGCTCTTGACTACAGCAAATATGCCGATGTGAAGGGCGGATACTATCCGGGCTTTGTGGAGGGTGCAAAGGCTCTTGGAATCACCGAAGGAGTTGACCTTGCTCCCGATGCATACATAACCTCTGCCGATGCAGTTAAAATGCTTTCAAATGCACTGGCAATCAAGCCCTCCTATGAAGCTCCCGAAGGAAAGGTAAATGTGCCCGAATACACATTTGACTATCCTGATGTAACTGCGGAAACCTTTAAAAAAGACATCACAAAAGCAGTTGAAAAAGGACACCCCTACATTTTTGCAGACAAAGAAGATTTTGAAAAGGTTAAAAACAACGCTTTCGGTCAGAACAAATATCTTACCGAAATCTATGCAAAAGTAAAGGCTGCTGCCGACACCTATGTTGACCGTCAGGTGACAACTTTGGGTCAGGTTCTTGCAGGAAGCGGATATAACGGCAGAGCAGGCGAATGCCTCAGTGCAATTTCAAACTGTGCTCTTGTGTATATGGTAGAAGGCGACGAAAGATATGCTCAGAGAGCCTACGATGAAGCGGCAGCCTGGGCAGACCTTGAAAGCTGGGGCACCTATCAGTACATTGACAACAACTTCCCTGTTTTCTCACTTGCCATCTGCTACGACTGGCTCTATGACTGGATGAATCAGGAACAGAGAGACAAAATTTTCAATGCACTTAAAGAAAAACACTTCAACACCATGTATGACATGGCAACACGCACCGAAGAAAACAAACCTACCTCCGGATTTATAATGTTCTATTATAACTCCAACAACCACGCAGTCCTTGACAACACTGCGACCTTCGTTGCGGCTATGGCTCTTGCAGACAGAGAACCTGATTACGCAACAAAGATTATGGAATGGACATTCAAAAACATGGAAGCTTCCGTAAAACGCTACTTCCCCGATTCGGCATGGTATGAAGGCACAGGTTACTGGGGCTACACAGGTCCCTTTATGGCTCGCTGGCTCATTTCAATGCAGACAGCTCTCGGCACAACCTATGGCCTTGCCGAAACCGAATGGCTTAAGGGAATTGGCTACTTCCCAATCTATGACGGAACTGTTGACAACCATTTTGTTATAAACGACTCCTCGGTTGCCCCGAGAAGTGACGACTATGTGTATCTTCTTGCAATTTTGAGCGGAAACAAGGATTTTGAAAACTATGCAGTTCACTACACAAACACCGCAAACCCCTTTACCTGTCTCGGATTTAATGTCAACGGTGACTATGATGCACCAATCAATGTTGACACATTCTCCCTTGACAAGCACTTCAGAAATACCGATGAAGTTACAATGAGAAGCACCTGGGACGGTGAAACTCCTGTGTTTGCAGGAATGTTTGTTCAGGATGCAAATCTCACTCACGGCACAATGAACTCAGGCACTCTCACCTTCCAGGCTCTCGGAGATCTCTGGGTGTCTAACCCCGGAAGAGACGACTACGGTCTCAAGGGCTACTGGGCAAGCGGTCAGAACGGTCAGCGTTGGACCTACTACTTCGGCAGAGCGGAAGCAAACTCCTGTCTTGTTATCAATCCCGATGAAGGCGGCGGTCAGATTGTTAATTCCCACGATGTGGTAAACATTTTCAAATCCTCACCCCGGGGAGCATATGCAATAGCAGACCTCACCAAAACCTATGCACCCTATGCAAAATCCTACAGACGCGGTATCGCCCTTACCGAGGACAGAGCTGTGTTTGTTGTTCAGGATGAGCTTGAGCTTCTTGAAGAAAGTGAAGTATATTCATTCATAAACATCTACGACAGCGAAATTAAAATTGCTCCCGATTCAAAAAGCGTTCTTTTGTCAAAGGGCAACAAGCATGTGAAGCTCGACATTCTCTGTGATGCCCCCTACGAGCTTAGTGTTATGAGATGTGAGCCTCTTCCCACCTCGCCAAATCCCGACGGCCAGAAGGTTATCAACAACATTTCGAAGCTCTCATTCCACTTCCCTGAAACAAAAGGATATAATTTCCGCATTGAAATGAGACCTTATCTTACAGAAGAAGAAATAACCCCGGCATCAACTGCCATAACTCCCTTTACAGAATGGACAGTTCCCGAAGGCACATATGCTTCTGACGGTGCAGAGTCAATCATTGCAGACGGCACCCCCATTGCAGATTTCAATCCTGCAACCCGTTGCTACAAGCTTGACAAAATGCCCGAAAGTCTTGAATGTACTGCTGACACTGCAAAATATGAAGTATCCTACAAAGATGCTCCTGACGGAAGTGCAAAATATGTTATTCTGAAAAACAAAGGAACAGGCAAATACATTTCATATATGATTGAAGAAAAAGAAGCCGTTCCGGTGTATGTTGCACCCGACATTTCAGGTTTTGAAGAAGCAGTTATTACTTCAGTCGTTGCAACTGCCGATGATGGTAACGCCGCAGAAAACGCTATTGACAAGGATATGGTTTCCCGTTGGTCAGCTGCAGGCAAGCAGTCAATCACCTTTACCTTAGAGAATCCGGAAGATGTTAAAGGTCTTGGAATTGCTTTCTACTCCGGCGACAAGAGAAGCACCTATTTTGATATTCTTGTTTCCGAAGACGGCAACACTTGGGAAAATGTTCAGATTTGTCAGTCCAGCGGACTCACTCTCGAATTTGAATACTTCCTTTTCGACACCGCTAAAAAAGCAAAATATATTCGTCTTGACTGCCGTGGAAACAACTCCTCCGCATCGTCAAAATGGAACAGTATTACAGAGGTTAAGGTACTTAAATAGTAGCAAGTCGGTTCTAAAATATAAATTTTTTATTGAAGTTTAAGGCGAAAATGGCTCATAATCCTGACGGATATGAGCCATTTTTAACGCAGAAATTAGCGGAAAATATGATTTTCAGGACAATAGTTCCTTATCACCCCGAACTTTTTTAAAATCGAAATATAATCAATATTTTTTGCTTTAGTCGTCGGGGACGACAAACCAAAAAATGCCGAAAATACTGTCTTTAAGGCAGGTTCGGATAATCTTCCGACGGCTATAGGAACGAAGTTCCCTATAAAGCAAAAAATATACACCCCACAGTATTGTGGGATGTATATGGAAAAATTTTAATTATTGGAACTTTCTGCTCAACACAGTCTTTTAATCTAATTATTTATTACTGAGCATTTTCCTCAGTGGCAGTCTCTTCATTGAGAGCATCTTTTCTGGAAAGATTAAATCTGCCCTGACGGTCAATTTCCATAAGCTTAACCTTAATTTCGTCGCCTTCGGAAACAACATCTTCAACCTTGGCAACTCTGCGGTTTTCAAGCTTTGAAATGTGAACAAGACCTTCTCTTCCGGGGAGAAATTCAACAAATGCACCAATTTCAATAATTTTCACAACCTTACCGGTGTAGATCATACCAACTTCGGGTTCAGCAACAATACCTTCAATTGTAGCAAGTGCTCTGTCGCCTGCTTCCTGATCGGTTGTGAGAATAAATACGCTACCGTCGTCTTCGATGTCGATTTTAACGCCGGTATCTGCAATAATCTTCTGAATTGTTTTACCGCCGGAACCGATAACATCTTTGATTTTGTCAACAGGAACCTTTGTTGTGATGATTTTGGGAGCATATTCTGAAAGCTGTGCTCTGGGTTCGGGAATAGCCTTAAGCATTACTTCATCGAGAATGTAATAACGAGCATCTCTTGTCTTTCTGAATGCTTCCTTGATTATGTCATAGGTGAGACCGTCAACCTTAATATCCATCTGGATTGCTGTGATACCCTTTTTGGTACCTGCAACCTTAAAGTCCATATCACCGTAGAAATCTTCAACACCCTGAATGTCAACCATTGTGAGAAAGTCATCGGAATCAGGCTTGGTGATGAGACCGCAGGAAATACCTGCAACGGGAGCTTTAATGGGAACACCTGCATCCATAAGAGCGAGGGTACTTCCGCAAACACTTCCCTGTGATGTTGAACCGTTTGAAGAAAGAACCACAGAAACAAGACGGATTGCATAGGGAAAATCATCTGTTGAAGGAATTACAGGCTTAAGAGCTCTTTCTGCAAGAGCACCGTGACCGATTTCTCTTCTTCCGGGACCTCTTGAGGGTTTGGTTTCACCAACAGAGTATGAGGGGAAGTTATAGTGATGCATATATCTCTTGGACTGCTCTTCATCGATGCCGTCGATAATCTGAGCTTCGGAAACTGCACCGAGAGTTGCAACTGTGAGAACCTGAGTCTGACCTCTGGAGAAAAGACCGGAGCCATGAACTCTGGGAAGAATGCCTACACTTGAAGAAAGAGGTCTGATTTCATCAATGCCTCTGCCATCAACTCGCTTGTGATCTTCAATGAGCCATTTTCTAACGATTTCTTTCTGGATTTTATAGAAAATTTCGTCGATTTCAGCTTCTCTGCCTTCGCCTTCTTCACCGAGAAATTCCATAAGTTCCTGAGTGAGGGCAAACATTCTTTCGTCACGGATTCTCTTGTCGTCTGTGTCGATTGCTGCACAAACCTTATCGTAGGAGAAGCTATACACCTTGTCATAGAGGTCGTGATCAACCTCGTGAGCCTCGTAAGGAGCTTTTTCCTTGCCTACTGCTTCAACAATAGTGTCGATAAATTCACAGATTTTAATGATTTCCTGATGAGCATAAACGATGGCATCGAACATAACTTCTTCGCTGACTTCGTTTGCACCGGCCTCAATCATAACAACTTTTTTCTTGGTACCTGCAACGGTAACATACATTTCGCTTTTTTCTCTCTGCTCGAGGGTGGGGTTAATAACAAATTCACCATCTACAAGACCTACAACAACTGCACCGACAGGGCCGGCAAAAGGCATCTGAGAAATTGAAATGGCAATTGATGCACCGTTCATTGCACAAACCTCGGGAGAGTTGTCGATGTCTACGGACATAACTGTTGTTACAAGACCAACATCATTGCGGTAGTCCTTGGGGAAAAGAGGACGGATGGGGCGGTCGATTACACGGCTTGTGAGAACCGCTTTTTCAGAAGGCTTGCCTTCTCTTTTGAGAAAACCGCCGGGGATTTTGCCCACTGAATACATTTTTTCTTCGTAGTCAACGCTGAGAGGGAAAAAGTCTATTCCGTCTCTGGGTTTTTCAGATGCTGTGGCTGTTGCAAGAACAACTGTGTCGCCGTATCTTACAAGACATGAGCCTGAAGCAAGCTGAGCAAGTTCGCCGGTTTCAACAGTAAATTCTCTGCCGGCGATGGTTGTGGTAAATGTCTGTTTCATAATAAAATTCCTCCTGTGATTTTTTGGCAATGGGAGAAATTTTCTTAATATTTAGCACTTAAATATGCTCTCAAAGCCTTTAAAAGCATATTTAACTGCTAAAATAAGACAATTTATCCCACTGCATAATAATTTCTAATTAGCAAAACAGGCAAAGGCGACGAAACATCACCTTTGCCACGCTTTGAACAAATTACTTTCTGATGTTGAGCTTTGCAATGATTGCACGGTATCTTTCGATATCGATTTTTGCAAGATACTGCAAAAGACCTCTTCTCTTACCAACCATTTTAAGAAGACCTCTTCTTGAGTGATGGTCTTTCATGTTGGATTTGAGATGCTCTGTGAGGTGGTTGATTCTGTAAGTAAGAATTGCAATCTGTACTTCCGGAGAACCTGTGTCACCTTCGTGAGTAGCATATTCTTTGATAATAGCGTCTTTTGTTTCCTTAAGCATTTGGAAACACCTCCTGAAATAAAAATATTATCGCCTCAGAGCAAAGCATCGGGTCGGAGACTCCGTGACCCTTGCTCAGGGCTTGGTTGATATACACCAACTTGTGTATTATATCACATTAAATCCAAATTGTAAATAGTTTTAAATAAAAATTAGTGAAACTTTTTCCAATTCTGCAGATGTTTTTTTGTGTAATATTTCCTGTTTCCGCTAAAATCCGGCAGCGTATCAGAAATTTGTTCCGTTCCAGCCCCAGTCGGTTACGGGATGATACTTAATATATACTCCTGTCGGCGGAATATCAAGAAGTCTTTCAAATATTTCGCATACAGCTCCGGTCACCTTTTTGTATGCATCAGAACCGGCATCACCAAGGAGACTCACCTCAACATAGGCTCCCTTATCAAGCTTTTTACCGCCCATCCAAAGGTCGTAACCGTCATCTATCCCCACCATGAGATAGGTTTCGCTTTTGCCAATCAGGGCCATAGTCTTCCCGAGCTCGCATTTGAGCTGTTCTTTT
>JAZNUS010000053.1:0-5929 GCA_045592485.1 Clostridia bacterium
CGGATTTAACCTGAGCCGACGGCTGAGTGCCGGAGTCGAAGGTGGTCAGACAAAGAAATGGCAGTTATTGAAATTCCTGTGGAAAGAACTGCGTGATTATAAAAAGTTCCACAAGTGTTTCTGTAATAACTCACCGATAAACCCAAATTTATTAAATATCAAACAAAACTTTACAGATAACTTGACAGATGTAAAGTTTTGTGTTAATATGAGTACAATATGCTTTATATATTATGAGGTGAAACATATATGGAAAAACAGATTGAAAAGCTCAAAAAAGAAAAAAATGCGGTAATTCTTGCTCACTACTATGCTCCCCCCGAGGCTCAGAAGGTTGCCGATTATGTTGGTGATTCTTTTTATCTTGCCAAGGTTGCAAAGGAAAGCAATGCCGACTGTATAGTTTTTTGCGGTGTTTCCTTTATGGGAGAGAGTGCAAAAATTTTAAATCCCGAAAAAAAGGTTCTTATGCCCGATCTTTCGGCAGATTGCCCCATGGCTCATATGGTAGCTCCCGGAAAAATTGAGGAAATGAGAGAAAAATATGACGATCTTGCAGTAGTATGCTATATCAATTCAACTGCCGACCTCAAATGTCAGAGCGATGTGTGTGTCACATCTTCAAATGCAATCAAAATTGTAAAATCACTTCCCAACAAAAACATTTTCTTTGTTCCCGACCGTAACCTTGGAAGCTTTGTGGCAAAAGAGGTTCCCGAAAAAAATGTTATGGTAAATGACGGCTGTTGCCCCGTTCACGCCAAAATAACAAAGGCTCAGGTTGAAGCATTAAAATCTGTTCATCCCGGTGCACCTGTTCTTTCTCACCCTGAGTGCGAACCCGAGGTTCTGGAGATTACCGACTACATCGGAAGCACCTCGGAAATGATTGATTATGCTAAGAACAGCGATAAAAATGAATTTATAGTATGTACCGAAAACGGTGTTGAATATAAGCTCATAAGCGACAATCCACACAAGAAATTTTACTTCACAGACCCCGTTCCCTGCTGCAGGGATATGAAGCTCAACACCCTTGAAAACATACTTTCGGTTCTTGAAAAAGAAGATAAGGTTGTAGAAATTGACGAGGAAACAAGGCTTAAAGCCCTTGCTCCTCTTGAAAAAATGCTGGAGTGTGCCAAATAATATGAATACTGATATTTTAATTGTGGGATGCGGTGTCGCAGGACTATACTGCGCACTCAATTTCCCCGAAAACCGCAATGTTTTGGTTGTAACAAAAAACAAAGCCCGCAGAAGCGATTCCTATCTAGCCCAGGGGGGAATCTGTGTTTTGAGAGACGAGGAAGACTACGATTCGTTTTTTGAAGACACAATGCGCGCCGGACACTACGAAAACAACCCCGAATCTGTTGACATTATGATTCGTTCGTCACAAGGTGTAATTGAAGACCTTGTTTCTTTCGGGGTTCATTTTCAAAAGGACGGAGAGGAATTTACCTACACCAAGGAAGGTGCCCATTCATCTGCGAGAATTTTGTTTCATAAAGATGAAACCGGTAAGGAGATAACATCAACTCTTCTTGAAACAGCACGAAACCGAAGCAACATAACATTAATCGAGAATTTCACAATGGTCGATCTTCTTTGTGAAGACAATATGTGCTACGGAATTATCGGACACGATGAAAACGGCGAATATAAAGCAATTAAAGCCAATTACACGGTCCTTGCAACCGGAGGCATCGGCGGATTGTTTGAACATTCAACAAATTATCGTCATCTGACCGGAGACTCAATAGCTCTGGCAATAAAATATGGCGTGAAGCTGCAACACATCGACTACATTCAGATACATCCAACCACCCTGTATTCCAAAAAGGACGGCAGAGAATTTCTGATATCAGAGTCGGTCAGGGGTGAGGGTGCAATCCTTCTTAATTCCAAAGGCGAACGATTTGTAAATGAGCTTCTGCCCCGTGATGTTGTGACAAAGGCAATTTTTGAAGAAATGGAAAAAGAGGGCACAGAGCATGTTTGGCTTTCGCTTGCGCCAATTCCCGAGGAAGAAATAAAATCCCATTTTCCAAATATCTTTCAGCGCTGTCTGGAAGACGGCTATGACATCACCAGAGAGCCGATTCCCGTTGTTCCCTCTCAGCACTATTTTATGGGTGGAATCGATGTTGACGGCTTCAGCAAAACAAGCATGGAAAGGCTCTATGCTATCGGTGAAACGGCATGCAACGGAGTCCATGGCAGAAACAGACTTGCGAGCAATTCGCTTCTTGAAAGCCTGGTGTTTGCAAAGCGTGCGGCGTCTGATATCAATATCAATTATAATGTATTCAAAGATGCCGGAGAAATCAAGCTTGACGAATCAAAATATGAAAATTATCAGGAAGAATATCGTAATTTGATTCTTGAAACAATTGAAAAGGAGAAAAACAGTCATGAATAACATAACAATGAAAATGAACGCAGACGAACATATTCTTCTCACACTCAGAGAAGATATCACAAGTGAGGATATAACAACCAACTCCGTTATGCCATGCTACAGAGCAGGAGAGGTCGAACTCATTTGCAAGCAGGACGGTATTATTGCAGGTCTTGAAATATTCAAAAGAGTTTTTGAGCTTCTTGATTCCGAAACTGAGGTTACACTTTATGCAAAAGACGGAGATGCAGTTGCTAACGGACAAAAGCTCGGCATTGTCCGCGGTGACATAAGGGTTCTTCTTTCCGGTGAACGCACAGCCCTCAACTATCTTCAGAGAATGAGCGGAATTGCTACATACACAAACAAAATTGCAAAGCTCCTTGAAGGAACAAAAACAAAGCTTTTAGACACCCGTAAAACCACACCCGGAATGCGTGTTTTTGAAAAATATGCGGTGAAGGTGGGCGGAGGCTATAATCACAGATTCAACCTCAGTGACGGCATTCTCCTTAAGGATAATCACATCGGTGCCGCAGGCGGAGTTAAGGAAGCAGTCAGAATGGCAAAGGAGTATGCTCCCTTTGTGCGTAAAATAGAAGTTGAAGTAGAAAATCTTGATATGTTAAAAGAAGCTCTGGATGCCGGAGCAGACATTATTATGCTCGACAATATGAGTGTAGAAGATATGAAAACCGCAGTGGAGCTTGTAAGCGGCAGAGCAGAAACAGAATGCAGCGGTAATGTTACCAAAGAGAATGTTGCAAGACTTGTTGACATTGGTGTTGACTATATTTCAAGTGGTGCACTCACTCACTCAGCACCAATTCTTGACCTTTCTCTTAAAAATCTTCATGAAATTTAAAGAGGTGAAAAAATGAAGGCAGATGAAAGAAGAAAAGAGATAGTCGGATATCTGATGTCAGAACAAAATGCCGTGTCCGGAAGCAGACTTTCGGAAAAATTCGGCGTGTCAAGACAGATTATTGTTCAGGATATTTCCGCTCTCAAAACTGCCGGTTATGATATTATTTCAACTCACAGCGGCTATATTATGCAAAGTACTCCTCTTTGCGAAAGAGCCTTCAAACTTTATCACACAAAAGAACAGACCGAAAAAGAGCTTTCGACAATTGTTGAGCTTGGCGGAATTATTACCGATGTGTTTGTGTGGCACAAAGTTTACGGCAAGGTTTCGGCAAGGCTCAACATTTGTACAAAACATCATGTGAAAGAGTTTCTGGAAGGTGTCAGAACCGGAAAATCAACAGAATTGATGGACATTACCGGTGGATATCACTATCACACCGTAAGAGCAGAATCCGAAGAGATTCTCGACAAAATAGAAAAAGAGCTTGAACGATTGGGAATGATTGCACCCGAAATATGGGGGTGAATTAAATTGAGTTATATAAATGAACAATTAAACACCAAAATAAATTATGAATGTGATGTTCTCGTTTGTGGCGGAGGCTTTGCGGGCATTGCTGCAGCTTTGGCTTCATCACGGTGCGGTGCAAAAACAATTCTTGCAGAGAGAGAATTTATGCTTGGAGGCCTTGGAACTCTTGGACTCATCACCATATATCTTCCCATTTGCGACGGTATGGGCAGACAGGTTTCCTTTGGTATTGCCGAAGAGCTTTTAAAGCTTTCAGTCAAATACGGTGCTCAGGCAAAATACCCCAAAGCCTGGCTTGAAAACGGCACTCCGGAGGAAAAAAAGAAAACTCGTTATGAGGTTCAGTACAATCCCCACATTTTTGCACATCTTGCCGAACAGCTTCTTCTTGATTCGGGTGTCAAAATTCTGTACGGTACCGATGTTTGTGCGGTTAACAAATCGGGCGACAGAATAACTGAGGTTATCACTGAGAGCAAAGGCGGAAGATGTGCAATCAAGGTGAAAAATGTGGTTGATGCAACCGGTGATGCCGATGTTTGTGCATTGAGCGGCGAAGAGGTATGCACCAATCCCTTTAAAAACAATCTTGCCGGTTGGTACTATGGAGTTGATAAAAACGGTCAGCATCTTCATCAGCTTGGTGCTGCCGATATCCCCGAGGACCACAACGGAGAAAACCGCATAGCACCAATATCAAACAAAAAATATGACGGTATTGATGCAGAAGAAATTACAGATTTTATGATTAATTCAAGAAAGAAAGCCATTGAGGATATACTGGCAAAAAGAGAAGAGGGCAATGAATCACTTGAACCAAGCTTTGTGCCAATGATTCCTCAGCTTCGTATGACAAGAAGGGTTGAAGGTGTTTTTGAGCTCACCGAAGAGCATTCCGACACAGCCTTTGAAAATTCTGTTGGAATGGTTGGAAACTGGCGAAGGAGAGGACCCGTAATTGAAGTTCCCTACACATGCCTCTATGGCGAAAAGGTTAAAAATCTCATAACTGCCGGCAGATGTATTTCCGCATCGGGCAACATGTGGGATATTATGAGAGTGATTCCCGTATGTTCCGTTACCGGTCAGGCGGCGGGAACAGCGGCAGCTTTCGGTGTTGATTTTGCCGATGTGGATGTAAAAAAGCTTCAGCAAAGGCTTGTTGAAGCATCGGTTGTTCTCCACATTTCAGACCTTGAAGAAGTTATCCGATAAAAATCCCAAGACTTGGCGGATTGTGTGTCCAAAGCACAAAGCATACCGCCCATAGCAAAATAACCACAAGCCCCCGAAAGCTCATTGAGCTGTCGTCGGATGGCTTTTGTTTTGTCAGAAAGCAGTTTATATACTGATAGCAAAAGACCGATAAAATAAATATGGCAACGTCAACGCCGAAAAGATTGAATCCCAGAATCCCCGAGTATGTATAGTAGGAGATAACCGTAAATGCAATACTGCAAAAGATGGCAGACATTTTTATGGCAAAAAAATCATTTTCACCTTTTCCATACATAAAATATCCCGGTATCATAAGGAAGAATGCCGGCCAGAAAATGAGCTTCAAATGCTCCCATATGCTTTCGTTCACAGGGGCAACAAATGAAACGAATATGTTTTCTCCCGACCATTCATAGGCAAAATGGAGAAGAATACCTGCAATGGTCATAAATATGAAGCCTGCTATGCTTCGGTTTTTAATGCTGTTCATAAAAAAATCACCTTGTAAATAATATATGATTTAAGCGAGGTATTATTACTCCTCTTTGTGTTTCTTTATTGTTACATTGGCTTTTCAATTGTTGACACAGCAAAAAAAATTCTGTATAATTTGATAAAATGGAATTGTTATACACACTAAAAATAATGAAAGGAGAGTATAGTAACTGATAATCTGTATAAATTGGAATTTATCGGGGAGATGAAATTGGGCTGATGCGAAACCCGCCCCTGCCTAAGGGGAGGTGGATTTGCCGTAAGGCAAAGACGGAGGGGTACGAAATGCAGAAATATCAATGCTTTCAGCAAAACCCCTCAGTCAGTTTCGCTACGCTCACTGCCAGCTCCCCTTAGGCAGGGGAGCCTTTCGCCCTAGTGTTAAACAGAGCGACAAACCCCAATTTGAA
>JAZNUS010000054.1:0-5966 GCA_045592485.1 Clostridia bacterium
TATTTTGTGGATAGTATGGAAAAGTCGCTGACTTTACCACACTACCCACAAAAACTACTACTGCTGCTAAAAAACGCACAGACAAAATACACATTGAAAATTTTTTTGATAAAAATGGGTCATATGTTTGACAACTGCAGATTTAAAATAAAAAAATTTTTAAAAAAACTATTGACATTTGTTTTTTTTGGTAGTATAATCTTATCAAAATTTGAATATCACAAAAAGACTATGACGAGGACGGTCGGATTGTGAAGCCTTGAGAGAGTTGCCGGTTGGTGCGAGACAATGGCAGAGCTTTCCAGTGACCCATCACCTCTGAGTCGGGGAACCGAACGGCTGTGTGCTTAGTAGACTTCTTCCGTAATGCTGCGTAAAGGCAAAGGGCTTGTCAGAGCCCGGTAAGTGACGGAATTTATTTTCCGTAATTTGAGTGGTACCGCGGGTATATATGCTCGTCTCAAAGTTTTCTTTGAGACGGGCTTTTTGTTTTATTCAGATTTGTAACCAAATTACAGATTTGTCATAAGAAAGGAGACAAAAACAATGGATTACAGTTTGAAAGAAGTAGCAGGAAGAATCAAGGACCTGCGCGAAGCAAAAGGCTACACACAGGAAGAGCTTGCAAAGCTTACTGGTGTGTCAGTTGAGGACTACAAGATTCTGGAAATGGGCGAAACAGATTTCAGCTTCACCTTTATCTACAAATGTGCTAAGGCATGTAATGTTGAGGTTGTTGATTTGCTTGAAGGAACAAGCACAACTCTCAAATCATTTGCAATCACAAGAAAAGGTGAAGGACTCAAAATTGTAAAAAAGTACGGTGTGGAATATAATAATCTTGCACCCAAATTCAGAGAAAAGCTTGCCGAACCATTTCTTGTTAAATTCCCTTACATCGAAGAGGAACAAAACAACCCTATTCCATTAAATTCACACAATGGTCAGGAATTTGATGTTATCGTTAAAGGTTCACTCAAGGTTCAGGTTGGAAATCATGTGGATGTGCTCAACGAAGGAGACTCCATTTTCTATAACAGTATCATTCCTCACGGAATGATTGCAGTGTCGGAAGGCGGCTGCGAATTTCATGCAGTTGTGTTAAATCCTCAGGACGGAACAGTAAGTGAGGAATATCCCGAAGCTCCGGTGACTGTTGAAAAAGTGAAGGTTAAAAAATCCAAATACCAAACTGTGGCAGACAAATTTATTGAATCGTCCTACGACGAAAAAGGTGTGTTCAATGGTATTAAATTCAAAAATGAAGATTCATTCAACTTTGCCTTTGACTGTGTGGACGCCATTGCGGAAAAGAATCCCGACAAGCTGGCTATGATGTGGGTTGCCAACGACAAAACTGACAGACGCTTCACATTCAGCGATATGAAAAAATATTCTGCAAAGACCGCCAACTACTTTGAATCTCTCGGAATCAAAAAGGGCGACACCGTAATGCTTGTGTTAAAAAGACATTATCAGTTCTGGTTCTGTATGCTTGCACTTCACAAAATCGGTGCCATTGCAATACCTGCAACAAATCAGCTTGTGGAGCATGATTTTGATTACCGCTACAAAGCTGCAAAGGTTAAAGCAATTGTCTGCACTGCAGACGGTGATGTATCAACTGAAGCCGAAAAAGCTGCAGCAAACTATCCAGGAATGGTAAAAATCTTAGTCGGTGGTGAAAAAGAAGGCTGGCACGATTTCAATGTTGAAATGGAACGCTTCAGCACCCATTTCTTCCGCACAGAAAACACTCCCTGCGGAAATGACCCGATGCTGATGCTCTTCACATCCGGCACAACAGGCTATCCGAGAATTGCAACACACTCATACAAATACGCACTCGGTCACTATCCCACTGCGAAGCACTGGCACAATGTTAACCCCGATGGGCTTCACTTCACCATCTCCGACACAGGCTGGGGCAAAGCACTCTGGGGCAAGCTCTACGGACAATGGCTCTGCGAAGCGGCACAGTTTACTTATGACTTTGACCGCTTCCATTCAGAAGATATCTTACCGATGTTTGCCAAATATCATATCACAACCTTCTGCGCACCGCCTACAATGTATCGTTTCTTCATCAAGGAGGATTTGTCAAAATATGACCTTTCATCCATTGAATATGCCACAACTGCAGGCGAAGCACTCAATCCCGAAGTATTCAATCAGTTTAAAAAAGCAACCGGTCTCACCATAATGGAAGGCTTCGGTCAGACAGAAACAACTCTTTCAATTGCAAACTTTGTGGGTTCAACACCAAAAATCGGTTCTATGGGCAGACCAAGTCCTTTATATGATGTTGTTATCCTCGACCCCGACGGAAACGAATGTAAGACGGGTGATGCAGGCGAAATCTGCATCCGGGTAAAAGATGATGTTCCCTGCGGTCTTTTCATAGGTTATTATCTTGACGAAGAAAAAACAAAGGAAGTATGGCACGACGGATACTATCACACCGGCGACCAGGCAACAATGGACGAAGACGGATACCTTTGGTATGTGGGCAGAATCGATGATGTTATCAAATCATCAGGCTACCGTATCGGACCCTTTGAAATTGAAAGCGTTATCATGGAGCTTCCCTATGTTCTCGAATGTGCAATCACTCCGGTTCCCGACGAAATCAGAGGACAGATAGTAAAGGCTACCATCGTTCTTGTCAAAGGAAACGAAGGCACCGATGAGCTGAAGAAGGAAATTCAGGAATATGTTAAAACACATACTGCTCCTTACAAATATCCAAGAATTGTTGAGTTTGTGGATGAGCTTCCGAAAACAATCAGCGGTAAAGTAAGACGAGTTGAAATCCGTAAAAATGATCTGGAGAAAATGAATAAGTAATAATAAACTCAGAGCAGGTTTCAAAACGAGACCTGCTCTTTTTTTATTCCTGAAAGGGTTATACAAATTGGAATTTATCTCTTAATTTTTAGTCCGATTTAAAACCGTTTTCAGTTATGTAATCAATAAATGTTTTTAGACTTTTTGACATCCACTTGTTTTTGTGATATATAAGCTGCTTCCAGATGTCCATATCCATATCACATATGTCAAGATAACACAAATCTCCCGATTCAATAAGATTTTTGGTTACAAAATCAGGAAGAAAAGAAATCATATCTCCCTGAGAAATAAGCTTTGTTATCATATCTGTTCTGCCAATTTCGAGAATTGGTGTTATCTCTAAAGATTTTTTTGCAAGCTCCTTGTCAAAAACCTTTCTGTAGCCTTGTCCGTATTCAGTGAGAATAAAAGGTTCATTAATAATATCGTGAATTGACAAATTACCGGCTTTGGCAAACCGGGATTTTGAGCATGCAACAAAATGCATTGAAAGAGGCTCTTCCTTTGCAATGACATAATCCTTGTTGTATGAGTGACTGTCAAGGGTTATAATCACATCTGCTTCGTTGTGATCGAGCATATCAAACATAGCCGTAGTATCGGCTGTTGTAAATTTGACCGAAATAGATGGATATTTGTTGTGAAAATCTATGTAATTACGGCTTATCATATCATCACAAACCGAATCAGGTGTGACTATGTGAATGTGACCGCTGCATTCCCTTTCTTCTTCAAGATTCTCTTTAAATTCATCTGTTAAGGTGCGCACCTGATGAGCATAGGAAATAAGCTCATGACCTCTTTCGGTAAGAGTGATGGTGTGGTTGATTCTTTCAAACAAAAGACATCCAAGCTCGTCTTCAAGTTGTTTTATCTGAAATGAAACTGTTGATTGTGAATAGCCAAGCTGATCAGCTGCTTTTGTAAAGCTGCCAAGCTCTGCAACATTAATAAAAGTAATTAAATTGCGTAACTCCATTGTATTCCTCCCAAATCGAAATTTTAGATGGTAAATATCAAAACCATTCGTTTGACTAATGCTTAAATGTATTATATACTATGTTACAGAAAAAATCAACACTTGGAGGAAAAACAAATGACAAAAGCTCAGCTTTACACCGTCATTGCGCTTTGCATCTATGCAACTGCAATGGCACTTATCGGATGCATCAGCTATGGTAAGTCAAAAACACTTGACGGATTTTTAATCGGCGGCAGAAACATTGGCCCATGGGTTACCGCCTTTGCTTACGGCACTACATATTTTTCGGCAGTTGTTTTCGTTGGATATGCCGGTCAGCATGGTTGGAACATCGGTCTCGGAAGCATTTGGATTGGTGTTGGTAACGCAGTTCTGGGTTGTCTTCTTTCTTGGCTTCTGTTTGCAAACAGAACAAGAAAAATGACGAAACACCTCAATGCAAGAACAATGCCGGATTATTTTGAAAAAAGGTACGCTTCAAAAGGAATGAAAATTCTGGCAGCAATTATTATTTTTGTTTTCCTTGTTCCTTACTCAGCTGCAGTTTACAAGGGTCTGGGCTCACTGTTTGGTGCAGTTTTCCCGGGAGTTGAGACCTGGGTGTGGATGCTTATCATTGCATGTCTTACAGCAATTTACCTTGTGGCAGGAGGCTACATTGCAACTGCTTACACAGACCTTATTCAGGGTATCATAATGATTGCCGGTGTTGTGTGTCTGATTATTACAGTTCTCGGACACGACGCAGTTGGCGGAATTTCAGGACTCGTTGATAATCTCAGAAGCTTTCAGTCTCTTCCCGACGATCCCAACCCCACAACAGGCGCTCAGCTCACAAACATCTTCGGCGGTTCATCGTTTAAATTCCTTTGCTTTAATATTATGCTCACAAGCTTCGGTACCTGGGGACTTCCTCAGATGATTGGCAAATTCTATGCAATCAAGGACACGGCATCAATCAAAAGAGGAACAATTATTTCCACAATATTCTGTGTTATTATCGGTTGCGGTGCATACCTTATCGGAAGCACATCAAGACTTATCCTGGGCGGAGTTCTTCCCGAAGGCGGAATCGACTCTGTTATTCCCACAGTTCTCATGGAGGTGTTGGGTGGCGGTACCCTTGGAATCATTCTTCTGGCAGTAATTATGATTCTTCTTCTTTCCGCATCAATGTCAACTCTTGAAGCAGTTGTTCTGACATCTGCATCGGCTGTTGCAGTTGACCTCATTCCTTCTTTAAGAAAAAAAGAAACAAAGCCCGAATCACAAATGCGTCTCACAAGAGTTCTTTGCCTTGTGTTCGTTGCATGCTCATTTATCTTTGCAACTCAGAACATTCCCATTATCGTAAGTCTTATGTCTTTCTCATGGGGAATTGTTTCCGGTTGCTTCATCGGACCTTACATCTGGGGACTTTTTTCTAAGAAAATTACAAAAGCCGGTGCATACTCCGGTATAATTTCCGGACTTCTCGTTGTAGGCATTTCCACGCTGGTTATTTCTTTCAATTCGGGATTTTCTGCAGCTGCAGCCAAATCACCTGAAATGGGTGTTGCAGCAATGGCGGTTTCGCTTATTATCGTTCCTCTGGTAAGTGCATTTACCAAAAACAAGGATAGCGAAAGAGTGGAAAAAATCTTTGCATGCTACAGTAATGAAGAATAATTTGTAAGCTCGAAAAATAAAAAGATTTAAAAAACTATTGACTTTATCACACTAACATGGTACAATATTAAGGAAGTTAAATGCGAAGATCAGAAACCAGTAGGTTGGAAAGAACATGGAGAGAGTTGCCGGTTGGTGCGAGGCAAATGGGGCGTCCTTCTCGAATTCCTTCTGTTAGCAGTGCACTGAACAAGAGAAATCTTAAGTAGGAGGCAACGGGTGTTCCCGTCACAGAACTAAGGTATGAAAGTACCTGATAAGGTCGCTGTTGTGAAACAGTGACGAACTGAGGTGGTACCACGGGATAGTATTTTTCTCGTCCTCTGTATTCTTAATCGGAATGCGGAGGGCGTTTTTGTTTTCCCTTTTCACACTCCGAAATAATCACAAGCAGAAAAAGAAAGGGTGTTCACAATGTCACAGAACTACTACCAGAAAGAAATCGAAACCATGCCTGCTGAAGAAA
>JAZNUS010000055.1:0-16288 GCA_045592485.1 Clostridia bacterium
AAACACTAACTTAATTTACTGAATTAAAAGCACTATATTAAAGCACTAATTCAACTCAAATTCTCTTTTCGAGAACCTCTCATACTGTTCATTTTTCAAAGTTCAAACCGTCGTCATGAGCCTTTCCGGAACCCGGTGTCACTCACGCGACTTGATTATAATAACACACCACACATTTTTTGTCAACACTTTTTTCACAAAAATCTCCTTTTTATGAGAATTGTTAAAAACAATGTCGAATTTAAGGTGATGTATTAAAGTTTTTCCACAAAACACACATCTTCAATGAAAAATTATACCCTTTGTTTTAAAAAATATTCATTATACTATGGAATTTTTTCTTTTTTTATGTTATATTATGTATATGACATTTACAAAGGAGAAAAATGATGCTTAAAAAAGTGTTATCTTCATTTATTATCATTATATATCTGTTTACCCTTTCTTCACCTTTTGCGGTCTTTGCAGAAGAAAAGAAAACAACCGGCAGCAAAGCTGTACAATCGGAAACTCAAAAAGAAAAAAAAGAATCTGATGCTTCAGAAAAAGATAAAAAGAAAACAGATGATTCCGAGAAGAAAAAAACTGATGATTCGGATGCCGAAATAGAGGAAGAGGAATACCGCCCTCATGCAAAGCACCTTCTGGCTGTTGATATGAAATCCGGATTGTTTATGTATGAAAAAAACATAACACAATCTTTCAATCCCGGCAGTCTTGTTAAAATTCTTACGGCAATAACCGTTCTTGACAATATCAAAAACATTGACAAAACAGTCACTATTCCCGATGGCATTCTTGAAAACTATGATTACGACAACGGAAATATAGGATTAAGATACGGCGAAAATATGACAGTAAGGTCCCTTCTTGAAGCAATGCTCATATATGATGCCGGTGACTGTGCCCTTGCTTTGGCATACACTACTGCAGACAAATACGAAAAGTTCATAGCAATGATGAATGAAACCGCAAAAAAGGCAGGAGCAGAAAACAGTGTATTCACAAATCCCACGGGAAATGAGGGTAAATCGCAGAAAACAACCCTCAGTGATATGTATCACATAACAAAATATGCACTGAAGAATAAAACTTTTGCCAAAATCGTCAGCACAGAAAGAGTTGAATTTGCTCCCACTAACAAATATCTGCAGCCACGGATACTTTTTAATACAAATCAGTTTATTACCACTTATTACTCACTGAATCACAAAAACAGGAATATGAAAGGCGTAAAAAGCTATTACAACTCCGACGATGACTGCGGTGTTATTGCACTTTATGAGGATTCTGTGGATTCAATTCTTTTGCTTTGTGCAGATTCAAACCGCAGAGATGATAACAACTACTCATATAATGATGCAGAATTTATTCTTAATTATTCCAAATCCAATTACAAAATGACCACTCTTTTACATAATGAAGAAATTGTTTCGGAAATCATGCTCCCAAACGGAAAGGAAAGCGATCATCTTCTTGCTGTCAGCAATGGAATTGTGCAGGCAAAGCTGCCCATTACTCACAAAAGCTCTGATATAAAGATTAAAACCGACCTTCGCGAACAGATTATGGCTCCTGTAAAAAAAGGAGAAATTCTCGGAAGTGCATCTGTGTATTACGGAGATAACAAATGCGGAACTGTTGAGCTTGTGGCATACAGCGATATAGGACACAGCACAATAAATCTTGCCAAGCACTGGATGTCAATAGTTTTTAATTCTCTATATTTCAAACTGATATTAGTCGCCTTGGCGGCACTTTTCCTGTATAAAGCAATCCGTGTCAACTCAAGAAAAAAACAGTAACCCCACTGTTAATTTGTTATAAGTAAATCCAATATACAAAAACAACGCACCCTGTCACCGCCGTAAATGAGTGCGTTGTTTTTTATTCGAAAAAGAGTAATCCAAACTCTGAAAACACTGTTTTTCAGGCATGTTCGGATACTAATCTTATGTTAAGAAGCAAGAATGCTAAATATAAACATAGTTATTCCATACAGCATAAAAAATATGAATCCCTTGTTGCCACGAAGCGTTTTTAAAGGATTAACCAGTATCCCATGAACTGCGTACCGGGCACTTTTTTTATACTCGGAAACAAGAATAATCATACCCACCGGAATACACAGAACATATGCTATTGAATAAAGAGATGCAAGCATCATCAGGATTGTATTTTCAGATAACGCCCATTCCAGCATTTGCATCGGAACAACCGAGCCGAAAAAATTAATTAGAGCATGCAGCAATATTGTATAACGAAGTTTCCCGTGAGTACAGTATATGTAGCCAAGAAGCATGCCTAATGCCACCCCGTAAAAAAGCTGATAAAAATTACCATGAAAAACTCCGAAAGTTATTCCTGAAACAATAACACAAAATCCTGTCCCATACCGGTTGAGTCTGTCTATAAGAAGCTTTCTGAAAAACAGTTCTTCGGCTATGGGAGCTATTATAACGGTGGAGATAATAATTTCAACCGTGCTGTAGCTTTCAACAATGTCTTCAACTCCGTTGTAAACCCTTATGCCAAAAACGGTCTCTATAAAAGCATTTACCGTCTGACCAAGTAACGACCCCACAGACATGAGACTGATTGAAATCAAAATATATGTTGCAAACTTTCCAAAAGTCAGAGGTTGAATATACTTTATGGGACTTGATTTATGGGACAATGAAAAAAGCCAGAACAAAAGCAATGCAACAACCGTGTATAAATTGTTCACAAGGAGTAAAAGAAGTTCATTTTCTGCCAACGGCGGAAAAATTGCAACAGCAACACCATAGCCGCCCAACACTGCCACATAAGCAGCAATCATAGCGAATGTTGTTGCAAACATCAGACCGGAAACCTTTTTCCGCTCCAACCTCACTGCATCGGGGTGGTCGGTAAGAGCCGGAATTGCATCATTATATATCATTTTATCACTTCCTTACAAAACTAAAAATCCACCTCATCAGGATAGTGACCCGATTCACCAAACATGGGCATTGAATTTATATAATTCATGTCATCGGCAGAAATTTCAAAATCGAAAACATCAAAGTTTTCAGATATTCTCTGTGGTGTAACCGATTTGGGCAGTGGAACAACCGAATTTTGTATTGCCCAGCGCACGCAAAGCTGTGCAACGGTTTTTTGATACTTATCTGCCAGTGTGACAAGGTCATTGTTTGAAAGAACTCTCCCGCAGCCAAGAGGCGACCATGCTTCAACAAGAATTTTGTTTCCCCGGCAAAAATCAAGAACTTCATTTTGCATATATCCCGGATGAAATTCAATCTGGTTAACCATTGGTACAATCTCACTGTCCATAAGAGGCATTAAATGCTTCAACATAAAATTGGACACACCGATTGCCTTTACTCTGCCTTCTTTGTATAGCTTTATAAGCGCTTTCCATGTTGAAAGATTGATTTCATTCCAGTTGTGGAACTGAATTGAAATAGCGGGCCAGTGAATAAGATATAAATCAAGATAGTCGGTGCCGAGCTTTAAAAGAGACTCTTCAAAGGCTTTCAGAGTTTTATCGTAGCCTCTTTCCGTGTTCCACAGTTTGCTGGTTATGAAAATATCTTTTCTGTTAAGCTCAGTTTCATTAAGTATTTTTCCAACAGATGTTTCATTTCCATATGCCGCTGCAGTGTCAATGTGACGATAGCCTGCGTCAAGCGCGTACCTTAAAGCATTTTCGCATTCTTCACCCTCTGACAATCTCCATGTTCCAAAGCCCACTGAAGGAATAGCGTATCCATTGCAAAGTTCAAAAGTGTTTGTTGTCATAATGTTTAGCCCTTTCTGATGCTATCAATGATGATGGTGATGGTGGTGATGATGATGATGATGGTGGTGTCCGTTATTTTCCGAATGTTCGACACAGCAATCGTGTTCATGACAATCCTCACCCGGCAATTCAAGCTCCAGGGTTACATGGGATATGTTATGCTCTTTAAGCTCTTCTCTTATATGCTTTTTAATTTCACTGTGTTCTCCATCGGTAACAATGTGCATGGTTGCATAATGAACATAACCGTCCATACTCCACAAATGAATGTGATGAACATCTTTGACTCCGTCAATTTCAAGAATATGCTCTTTTATTTCACCAATGTTAAAATCATCGGGGATTCTTTCAAGGAACAAATCTCCTATATGTTTAAGATTTTTTATTGCATTTATGAATATGAATACTGCAACTCCGATTGACATGAGCGGATCAATTATTGAAATATCGGTAAATTGCATAACAACAGCACCAATTAAAACCACAATCCAGCCGAGAACATCTTCGAGCATATGGAGATTAACCGCTCTCTGATTAAGGGAATCCCCGTCCTTTGTAACCATGGCTGCAAGAAAATTAACTACGGCACCAATAAGTGCAAACACAATCATACCGGTGTAATCAATTTCTACAGGATTAAATATTCTCAAAACTGCATTATACACAACCGCAGCCGAACCAAAAAGAAGAATAACTGTTGTTATGAGACTTCCCATAACAGAATATCTGATGTAGCCGTAAGTATAGATTTCATCGGGCTGTTTTTTACTTTTTCTCTCAAGAAAATATGAAATACCGATACTCATTGCATCACCTATGTCGTGTACAGCATCGGAAACTATCGCGACACTTCCTGTGATAGCACCACCCACAAATTCAAATATGGAAAATGCCAGATTTAAAATAAAGGCTATTAGTATATTTCTTTCTGTTTTCAAAATATCATCTCCTAAACATATTTTGCACAATAATTATAAATCAGTGAACAATTCAGATGCCCATCATTTTAAGCAATAACCTCATCAATATTATTTAAATTGGTCTAATATCTTAATCGCGCCTATATACGGCAACACTCCGGAGGTTCCATAATTCAAACCGCTGTATTCACTTGTATCTTTGTTTATCCATTCAAAAGGAGCTCCCTCTTTCTCATAGTTGTATGTATGCTTTATAAAATCTTCCAAAATATCTGTTTTTCTATTATAACAGTATAAAGCATATGCATACCAACCTGTAGGAGTTGCCCAATATGCACCATTCTGATAAGTATTGTATGGAAGTTTAGTGCATTCCCACGCTGAATCAGCAGAAAAATCATCATTCGTCAAGATATGTCTCACATATCCATCAACAACCGCAGTCTTATTCATATATGCATTATAAAGAGATTCCAATGTCTTTTCCTCTTTTATAACCTGTGAAAAAACTGCATAAGCCGTTGCCCATACATCATATTGTTTTCCAATTCCTGTTGCTGAATATAACCATCCGGTATTATCATCATAAAATTCTGACAAAATATTTTCCTTGATTTTTTCTGCCTTCTCATTATAAAATTTGCACTTATCCGGTTTGTCTTTAAACATCATCTGCATTTTTCTTGCTGCATTGTACCTTAAAAGAGAAGCCATTAGTAGTTTACCACTCTTTTTTATTGCATCTACAAAACCCCAATCCACCGTATATGTATCTGCATCGCTAATACATAAATCGCTTTTTTCGTCTATATTGTATCCCATAAATGCATATTCAAGGCTTTCTTCAATGGTTAATTCATTACATGTTTCATTAAGTATTTCAATGTCACCGCTTTGCTCTATATATGCACCCACCATCATTATGTAATAATAATTATCACAGAACGGTGGATAAAAACCAAAGCCCCCGTCCCCTTGATTTTTTCCGGAAGAGTAGGTACCCGGAAAATAAACCGGTTCTCCGTTATAATTTATGTGATCTGCAATTGAATATGGTGGGATTGACAATCCATTTTCCAGGTAAATTGTTTCTTTTCCGTTTTGACCGTGGGTTGCAATAATCTTAATATATTTTTTTAACAAGGAATTATCTATCAACTTGCTCTCTGCCATCATTGCACAATCTCTTATCCAAAAGCTGATATACTTTTCATCACCGGAAGGC
Source organism: Clostridia bacterium (assembly GCA_045592485.1). Classification (GTDB taxonomy): domain Bacteria; phylum Bacillota; class Clostridia; order UMGS1810; family UMGS1810; genus RGIG1828. The sequence goes on from JAZNUS010000055.1 coordinate 5,933, forward strand.
AATAAAACAGCTTCATTATTCTCTTTATTAAAATAATTAACTTTTTTATAAAATGTACAATCATCTATAGTTTTTATTGCAATTTGTTTGAGTAGATCTATTATCTCTTTACTCATTATAAATTCTCCTTTTTCGACATCACTCATTTCTGTTAATGAAATTTATTATACCATACTGTCTCGCTTTTTTCAAGTTGAAATCAGCAATTGCCACTATAGAACCCATAGCAAAATCATTGTATTTTACATGAAAAGCTTGACTTTTCAAAAAAAAAAAAAATGCAACCGCTGCATATTGCAACGATTGCACCTTCAAATGCGTTTTAATCAGAAATTAGTTACGAGCAGCTTTGGCTGTTTCAACGAGCTGTGTGAAAGCAGCGGGATCTGCGATAGCAATTTCGGAAAGCATTTTTCTGTTGATGTCTACTCCTGCTTTTTTGAGACCGTCCATAAACTGTGAATAGTTGATTCCGTTCATTTTAGCAGCAGCACTGATTCTTGTAATCCAGAGCTTTCTGAAATCTCTCTTTCTCTGTTTTCTGCCGATATATGCATAAACAAGTGATTTCATAACTGCCTGTTTCGCAGTTCTGAAACATTTGCTCTTTGCGCCTCTGTATCCTTTTGCAAGTTTTAAAACTCTTTTTCGTCTTTTTCTGGTCGCCATAGCGCCTTTAACTCTAGCCATTATTTACGCCTCCCTCTAATATTATTTATACAAAATGAGTCTCTTGATTGTAGCTGCGTTTGCAGATGAAGCATAAGTATGCTTTCTGAGAGCTCTCTTTCTCTTTGTGGATTTCTTAGTGAGTATGTGTCTTCTGAAAGCTTGATTTTTCTTTACTTTTCCGTTTTTGGTAAGACCGAATCTTTTTGCTGCGCCTCTATGAGTTTTGATTTTAGGCATAGTCTTTTACACTCCTTCCAATTATTTTAGGTAATATAATTTTTTACTTTGGTGCAACTGTCATTGCCATGTTTCTGCCTTCGAGTTTAGCCGGCTTTTCAACACTTCCAACATCGGAAATTGCTTCGGCAAATTTTGCCAGAAGATCGTTGCCGAGCTGGGTGTGATGAAGCTCTCTTCCTCTGAAGCGAACTGTAATTTTGACTTTGTCACCTGAACTTAAAAACTTCTTAGTGTGATTAACCTTGGTATCGAAGTCATGAACATCAATAGAAGGACTCATTTTGATTTCCTTGATGCTTACAACCTTTTGATTCTTTTTAGCTTCTTTTTCTCTTTTTGCCATTTCAAAACGATACTTGCCATAATCCATTATTTTACAAACAGGGGGCTTGGCCTGGGGAGCAATCTTCACAAGATCCATACCCTTTTCCTCTGCCCTTCTCATGGCTTCATCGATGCTGACAATATCGAGCTGAGTACCGTCGGAATCGATTAATCTAACTTCTTTGTCTTTGATTTCTTCATTAATCAACAAGTCTTTGTTACTGATGACAAAACACCTCCATAAATTATTTAGCCAGCAGATTTTGCACAATCTTGTCAGACAACAAAAAAAGTGGGCAAAATCCACCCACTTATACAAAACAAGATAAGTATTAACCTTACCGATACCTTTAAACCGTAAGGTGAGAGGTGGACCTCTGCTTTGCTTTCTAGTGCATTATATCACTTGTGCATAAAAATGTCAATAGAAAAATATATATAAAATATTCTGATTTATCTTTCATTATATTGACAAATAAGTGCAATCTGACACAAATGCACATTCAAAGGGCTTTCTGCAAAACAGAAAGCCCCTTTGATACTGATTAATTAATCTTCGATGTCTTCGTCTTCTTCGTCAAAATCAAGATCGACATCAAACTCTTTACCGCATTCGGGGCATATTACAGGCTTGTCTGTGTCGAAGAAATCTTCATCGAGACAAACAATAGCTCCGCATTCGGGACATTCTATTTCATAATATTCATAATCATTGAAATCATCTAAGTCGTCAAAATCTTCCTCATCGGCAAGCTCTTCTTCGATTACTGCAAGATCTTCATCAATAAGGTCAATCTGTTCTGCGAGCTCGTCCTGAAATTCGCAAACTTCGTCCATTGATTCGTTGATTTCGTCAAGAACATTGAGTATTCCCTCAAAAATTCTGCCGTAATCAGATTCGGGATCAACCTTTATGCCGTCAATGAGACCTTTGAGATATGAAAGCTGATTTGAAATATTTTCCATAAGGGATAAACTTCCTTTCTTTTGTGCCGAAAAGCACATAATAAACCCGGGAATTTATACTCTTTCCATGTATTCGCCGGTTCTGGTGTCAACTCTGATCATATCGCCGATATCAACGAAAAGAGGCACCATAATGCTTGCACCAGTTTCGAGAGTTGCGGGTTTGGTTGCACCGGTTGATGTGTCGCCCTTGAAGCCGGGTTCTGTTTCAGTAACTTCGAGTTCAACAAAGGTGGGGGGTTCTACACCAAATACACTGCCCTTGTAGGAAAGAACTTTAACAACCATGTTTTCTTTAACAAATTTAAGGGAATCGCCGAGCTGTTCTGCGTTAAGGGGCATCTGCTCATAGCTTTCCTGATCCATAAAGTAGTAAAGATCGCCATCATTGTAAAGGTATTCGTAATCCTTTCTTTCTATGTGAGCCTTGGGCATTTTTTCTGTAGGTCTGAATGTTTTTTCAACAACTCCGCCTGTAATAACATTTTTGAGTTTTGTTCTTACAAACGCAGCGCCTTTACCGGGTTTAACATGCTGGAACTCTACAATCTGAAATACATTGCCTTCCAGTTCAAATGTAACACCGTTTCTGAATTCACCTGCTGATATCATAATTATACCTCCAAATTATTTCATATATGATAGTATTATAACCCAGAACATACAATTTTGCAATAGTTTTTTCTCATTTTATTCCAAATATAGCAAAAAAGAAAGAATTTTTGTATATTTTATCCCACAAATATAAGATTTTTAGGGGATTTGGTGAGAATTTCACATCCGTTTTCCGTAACTATTGTAAGATCTTCAATTCTTACACCGCATCTGCCCGGAAGATAAACTCCCGGTTCAACGGTTATCACATTGCCGGCGCAAACCGCATTTTCGTTTCGCGGAGAAAGGTTGGGATTTTCGTGAATGTCGAGCCCGACACTGTGACCAAGGGAATGACCAAACGCACCAGGATATGTGCTGTCGAGAATGTTGCGTGCAATCCCATCGACCTCTTTGCCCGAAAGACCCGCTTTAAGCTGTCTGAGAGCTTCGGTCTGAGCAAGCAACACTTTGTTGTAAACCTGCTCTGATTCATCGGAAACATCTCCCACTGCAACAGTTCTCGTCATATCACTGCAATAACCGTCCACAATGCAGCCGTAGTCCATAACCACCAGATCGCCGCTTCTGAGCTTTCTATCTGTGGGCTGTGCATGAGGAAGGCTCCCTCTCTCCCCTGCTGCTACAATTGTCTGAAAGGAGCAACCCTCTGCACCGTTTTTTTTCATAAAGCAATCTATTTCTGCGGCGACTTCTTTTTCGGTCATGTCTGTTCTAATGTATTTACAAATGTGAGAAAAAGCTTCGTCTGCTATAGCCACTGCCTTTTTTATGCTGGCAATTTCTGCAGAGTCTTTTCTTTCTCTTGGTAAAAGTGCCATATTTCCGAGAGGTACGAAATCGTCTATATATTCCGAAAATTTTACATATTCGCTGTAAGAAATGCTTTTATCTTCAAAGCCCACCTTGCCGTGGCCGACAAAGTCGGAAGGCTTATGCTTTGATATGTCGCAAACCTCAAATCCTTTGCACACATCCTCTGCGTATTCGGTGTATCTGAAGTCAGTTACAACATAGCATTGTCCCTTTGAAATTACCACATAGCCCTCACCGTTGTAAAAACCACTGTAGTAATACATATTTTTGGGATCGGTAATTATTGCGGTTTCAATGCCTTTGCCCTCCATGAGCGACAGAAGCTTTTCTATTCTTGTGTTCACAACGAATCTTCCTTTCTTTAAAAAGTCAATCCCGGCAAATCAGCCGGGACCTTGTTATCTTTTTATTATATTCAATAGCTCACCAATATCTTTAAGAATAAAGGTCGGATGAATGTTATACTTTTCGATATCTTCGACGGTGCTTTCGCCGCTGAGAACCATTGCAGAATCAATTCCTGCATTAAGACCGCAGGCAATATCTGTGTATATACGGTCACCGACTATCAGTGTTTCCTCTTTGGAGCAGCCTGTTTTTTCCATGGCAATAAGCGCCATTTCGGGCTGGGGCTTACCGATGAACTGAGGTCTTTTTTTCGTTGCATTATAAAGCATATCAGCCACACTGCCGCAATCGGGAACATAGCCATACCAGGTGGGACAAACATAGTCGGGATTTGTCGCAATATAATCAATGTTGCCCCTTGTAAGGAGTATGCTTGCATCTTCAAGCTTCTGAAATGTAAGCTGAGTGTCAAAGCCCATAACGAGACAGTCTATATCATCCTCAAGCTTATCGGTAATATTGAAACAACTGAGTTCTTCTTTCAGAGAATCAGTTCCGAGGACATAGATTTTGTGATAATTTTTTGTCTCGAGAAACATTGAGGTTGCCTGAGACGAAGTGAGAAAATCGTCGGGAGTGGTTTCAATACCGAGGCTTGCCATCTTTTCAACATACTTGTTTACACTTTTTGAGGAATTGTTGGTAAGAAAAAGATATTTTCCGCCAATATCCTTTATGCACTTCAGAAAATCGGGAGTTGATTCAAACAAATCGTTGTCGAGATACAAAGTGCCGTCCATATCCAGTAAAAATAGTTTTTTCTTTTTCAAAGCTTCCATTATGCGTTATCCTTTCGATTTTTACCACAAAGCGGGATTTGAGGTTGATACTGCAATTGCTCCTGCTTCTGCAATCATACCCACATCTTCTTTTGTTCTCACAAGTCCGCCCGCAATAATGGGAATGTCGATTTTTTTCTTCAGGTCGCTTATGGCAACCGGGATAATTCCGGGCATAATTTCAACCATATCAGGGGCTGTTTTAAGAACGGATTCAGCCGTTTCAATTGACTGTGAATCGAGAATAAAAACTCTCTGAACAGTTTTGAGGCCAAGCTCTTTTGCACATTTTATCATATTCGCCCTTGTGCTTATTACACCATGAACACCCATATTTTTTACAAACTTAAGACCGAATCGGTCTTTTCCGATTCCCTCGGCAAGATCCATATGCAAAAAAAGCTTCTTGCCATACTTACGGCACAGATCTACACTATCTGCCACAGTTTCGATGTTGGGTTCAAGATCAAAAACTATTCCCACATTGGTTTCGCAGGCTTTCAAAAGTGCTTCGCGCCCTCTTATTGCCGCAATCACAAAACAATTATTCACAATCCTTGCACCTCCGTACCTGAATTTTTCATGACTAACCTCGACAAGCTACCTTTTGTGTTACAATAACATTTGCACCGGTACCGAGAATATCGGCACAGATAATATCGCCTACGGCAAGTCCGCCTTCGGCATCGGGTTCAAGGTCATTTATAGCATTCATGCATTCAAATATCCTGTCCTTCGGGACCGGATTGTCGGTTTTTACAGCAATTATTCTGCCATCTTTTGCTCTTACGGTGGTTGTAATAACTCTCACAGGGTTAACACATTCGCTTTCGGCATATTTTTCACCGCGAATACATGTGTTTCCTGTAACAGAAATGACTTTGCCGTCTTCAATTTCAACACTGAGCCGACAGCCCATGGGACAAACTATACAAGTCAATTCTCTTTTCATAACTTCCTCCATTATATTGCATTTATTTATGCTTTGTCAATATAGATTTTTAATTCTTTTGTTCCGGTAGGCAGTGTGCCTTTTTTCAGGAGCACATACTGCATTTCTCCGGGAACTACCTTGTTCTTTTTCTGCTTTGAGATAATTTCCCCGTCTGCACTGACAACAACATACACATTGTCAAATACTCCGGAAACACGGTAATAGAGCTTGATATCTTCAGAGGTGTCGGTTATTCTCTGAGGAACACTGTAGCGCACCTTGCCGTCGGTAACAACTGAAATTTCACAAAGGTCTTTGCTTTTTCCTTCAAGATAGCGGGCAGCTCCTGCACCTGCAACCTCTCCCTCTTCGGATACAAAATCTGCAAGATCGTGGACATGAAGCACATTGCCGCATGCAAAAACACCTTCGATTTCGGTCTGTCTGTTCTGGTCAACCCTGCAGCCCTTTGTTACAGAATCGAGCTTTAATCCGGCAGATTTGGAAAGCTCATTTTCGGGAATAAGACCAACGGAAAGGAGAAGTGTGTCACATTCTATATACATTTCTGTTCCCTTTATGGGTTGCATCTTTTCATCAACCTTAGATACTGTTACCCCTTCAACACGCTCATCACCGTGAATTTCGGTAACTGTGTGGCTAAGGTAAAGAGGAATCCCGAAATCGTTGAGACATTGCTCGATGTTTCTTGCAAGTCCGCCTGAATAGGGCATTACCTCACATACTGCGTGAACCTTTGCACCCTCTAAGGTCATACGGCGAGCCATAATAAGTCCAATGTCGCCTGAGCCAAGAATCACCACATTTTTGCCCGGCATATATCCCATCATATTAACATATTTCTGAGCTGTTCCTGCACTGAAAACTCCCGAGGGTCTTGTTCCGGGAATGTTGAGGGCACCTCTCGGACGCTCGCGGCAGCCCATTGCAAGAATTATTGCTCCAGCCTTTATTTTTTCGACTCCTCTTTGGGAGGACATGGCAGTAATCACCTTATCGGGGGTGATGTCGGTAACCATTGTATTACACTGTATTTCCACAGGGAGTTCTCTCAATTCCTGTTCACACTTGTAGGCATATTCGGGGCCTGTGAGTTCTTCTTTGAAACGGTGAAGTCCAAAACCGTTGTGAATACACTGTCTGAGTATGCCACCAAGGTCGGAATCCCGTTCGAGGACAAGAATATCACGAACACCTTCATTGTACGCACTTATTGCGGCGCACATACCTGCCGGTCCGCCGCCGATTATAACAAGATCAACATTACGCATTGAAAACATCCTCCTTTGTCTTTCCTGTAAGCACATAAGAAGAAGCTCCGCTTTTCCTTACTTTCTCAGGCGAAACTCCCATCTCTTTTGCAAGAAGTTCCATTATATAGGGAGAGCAAAATCCTCCCTGACATCTTCCCATCTGTGCTCTTGTGCGTCGCTTTACGCCATCTAAGGTTGTGGGACGGGGATTGGTGCGAAGAGCTTTCAGTATTTCACCTTCGGTTACATTTTCGCAACGGCATATAACTCTGCCATAGGAAGGATCCTTTTTTATTATTTCATTTTTTTCTTCATCGGAAAGAGAAGAAAATTTGTGAGTAGCTTCCCGGTGGGGATCAAAACCTGACTTTTCTGTCATATCATATCCTGCATCTGAAAGAAGCTTTGCCACATATTCGGCAATTGCAGGGGAAGCTGTGAGACCGGGAGATTCAATCCCAGCCAGATTAACAAATCCTTTAATTGGCATATTTATGATAAAGTCACCGGTGCTTCCTGCGGCTCTGAGACCGCAAAATGAGGTGATTGCCATATTGGAAGGAGCATACTTCACCATTGCCCGTGAATGAGCAATCACCGAGTCAATGCCTTCTTTGGTTGTGCGTTTGTTTTCCTTTTCGTCAAAATCAACAGCAGTGGGACCAAGAATAAGATTGCCATCTACCGTCGGCGAAACAAGGATTCCCTTACCAAGCTTTGTGGGAACAGTGAAAAGAGTGTGATCGGTTACATTGCCATATTCCTTGTCAAGAAGGATATATTCACCCTTACGGGGATGAACATCGAAGGAATTGTCGCCAATCATATGCGCAATTTCGTCAGAATATATTCCCGCTGCATTAATCACAATTTTTGCATCTATCAGTTCGCCGTCCTGAGATTTGATTTCAAACCCGTTGGATTTCACGGTGATCTGAACAACTTCAAAACCAAGCTTTAACTCAGCACCGTTATCCATTGCATTTCCAATAGCAGCCTCTGCAAGCTCATAGGGGCAAACAATGGCAGATGTGGGGGCATAAAGCGCCCATATTGCCTCATCACACACGCCGGGTTCAAGGGCATGAATTTTTTCGGAATCAATAATTTCGATACCTTCTATACCATTAATTTTTCCGTTTTCAAGAATAGCTTCAAGGCTCTTTTTATCTTCGTCATTATAACCAAGAACCATTGCACCGTTGCGTCTGTACTTAACTCCAAGGTCACGGCACACATTTTCCATCATATCAGAGCCTTCCTTATTGAGCTTTGCTTTCAACGAGCCGGCCTTTGCATCGAAGCCCGCATGAACAATGGCAGAATTAGCCTTTGTTGCTCCCATGGCAATGTCTTCTTTTCTTTCTGCGATACACACCTTCATATTACAGCTTGTAAGCTTACGGGAAACAAAAGCTCCTACCACTCCTGCGCCGATTATCACTGCATCATACATAATAAAATCCTCCTTAAATTTATAAGGCTACTTTAATTATACTATTTTTTATTTGAAACACACAAAAAGACGCACCAAAATAAGCCCTATGCTTATTTTGATACGTCTCCAATTCTCTGTATCGGTATTATGATACCTTATTTGACCTGATTTGTCAAGATATTTGAGGGGATTTCTCTCTTTTTTCCCCACACTATAACCATAGCCGCATATATCACTGTTAACACAGACGAAATCACATAGCTCCAGGACCACGAAAGATTAAAACCTATCTGTGCATTTAAAATAAAGCTGAATACTACCATTGAATAAAACATTCCGGGAAGAAGTGCCATTAAATAAGGCTGTTTGTTTTTTATCATATATACTGTTATCAGAGCAAAAGCAAATATGGAAATCGTCTGATTTGACCAGGCAAAGTATCTCCACAGAATATCGAAGCCTTTTGGATTAATTTTTGCAAAAATAAGTATTGCCGCCACAAGAACAAATATAACAGTTGAAAGAGACAGACGCTTGTGCGTTTTTGTTTGATCCAGATTAAAAGAATCTGCAACAATAAGTCTGAGGGAGCGAAGAGCTGTGTCTCCCGATGTTATGGGGAGAACAACAATCCCCACAAGTGCAATAATTCCTCCTACCCTTCCAAGAAGATTTGTGGCTACAATACCGCAAACACTTGTGGCCGGGGTATCTGCTTGTGCAAGGCCCAGATTTCTGACCCCCATAGCCGCAGCCGCCCATATCATTGCAATAAAACCTTCAACAAGCATCATATTAAAAAATGTGGTTCTGCCCTCTTTTTCACTTCTCATTGTGCGTGCAATCATGGTAGATTGGGTTGAATGAAATCCTGAAACAATTCCACAGGCAACAGTCACAAAGAAAATCGGGAAAAAGTGCAAGCCTTGCGGATGGATATTTGAAATTCCTGTTGTCCATATTTCATCAAGTGGGTAACCCTTTGTAAATATTCCGAAAAACACACCCACTGCCGAAAGTATCAATACCGCACCGAAAACCGGATATATTCTGCCAATGATTTTATCAATGGGAAAAATGGTGGCAATAATGTAATAAACAAAAATTCCTCCATATACAATCCAGGTCAGAGGGTTTGATATTCCGCTGTCTCTGCCTAAAATCTGAGTTAAAAAAATATCTCCCGGGGTATAGATAAATACCGCACCCACCAAAAGCATCAGAATGCAGACAAAAATATTATACACAACATATGTCTTTTTGCCAAGGAATCTTTGAACAAGAGATGGCATCTGTTCACCGTCGTGTCTCAGTGAAATCATTCCACTCATATAATCGTGAAAAGCACCTCCGATGATACAGCCAATGGGAATTGTTATAAACGCTATGGGGCCGAACAAAATTCCTTGAATAGGTCCGAGAATGGGACCCGTTCCTGCAATGTTCAAAAGCTGAATGAGACTATTTTTCCATTTTTTCATGGGCACATAATCAATGCCGTCGTTTATTCTGGTTGCAGGGGTTTCTCTGTCATCGGGTCCAAAAATTTTTTCGCAAAGCTTCCCATATAAAATTCCGCCCACAATTAAAATTGCAAGACCTGTTATAAAAGTAATCATTTAACCACTCCTTATTATGTCTTTCATATATACAAACACTTTAATATATGGTTTTATTATATCACAAAAAATTTACAAAAACCCTTTTGCGTAAATTTTACCGTTTTTGCGCATATTTAGCCGAAACACCGTTCATAGTGTAAAATATTAATTGGCAAAAAAATTGGGAATACCCACTATCGGCTATTCCCAAATCGAACAAACTCGTGTATGATAGTATTGACGAGATACAAAATACAAAGGAGTTTGTACGATATGAATATTTTAACCG
>JAZNUS010000056.1:0-3720 GCA_045592485.1 Clostridia bacterium
CCCTGACCTTAAAGACAAGGATTTTTGAGTAGGTTTTGGTGCGGAGGACGACGGAAGGCTGCCGCCTTTCGAGGACGACAAACCAAAAAATGCCGAAAATACTGTCTTTAAGGCAGGTTCGGATAACTTCTGTCAGGCTAACCGTTGAAAAATTTAATTTTATATAGGCGATGACAGATTCCATACGCTCCATGGTGTTTTCACTCCCGTTTTTACTCAGATTTATAACATTTAATTATCCTCGGTTATTTTGACATCTTGTGAATGTCATATTTCTTTAAATTATAGCATATAATCACCTTGTTGACAAGCACTAAATGTCAAAAAGGAGTGAGGTCATATGTTTATAAATAAAACGGCAGACGGATTAAACAACATATGCGGAAAAAATATATACACATTAAGAAAAAATCTCAAAATTTCACAAAGAGAGCTGGCAGACCGAATGCAGCTTGCAGGAATAGATATTGATAAAAATGCGATTCAAAGGATAGAATGCGGAAAAAGATTTGTTACAGACATAGAAATTCTCGGCTTTGCCAACCTTTTCGGGGTAAATCCCGATGTATTGCTCAGAAGCTGAAAAATTGCAAAAAATACTCCCAATGACTGTCCGGGATAAAACACAGTATTATAGAGAAAAGAGTTGCTAAAAACAAAAGCTATACAGACGATTTTTTTGTTTGCATAGCTTTTTTCGTAATTTTTATTGACAAATTCAAATATTTAGATTATAATACAAACAGATAGAGGGCAAGACCGCAAAGCGGTTAGCCAAGAAAAACAGCGAAAATAACTGCTACAACTTGACGGGAGGAGCAGTTATTTTTTTATGGTTACTACAAGAAGTAACAGAACAATCATAAAATAAATTATGTATTCGTTTCCCATAAAACCACCCCCAATCCCTGCTTGATAACAGCAGAATATAAAGGTGGCTAACCGCCCTCGAACTTGCCCTATATCAGGTCGGATTTCTCCAACAACGATATTTTAACATAGCTTATCAGAAAAATCAAGAATTATGCCGAAAAATATCTTATATCAAAAAACAACAAAAGCTCCCATTTTCGGGAGCTTTTGCATTTGTCATCAGACAATTGTTTTTTCAAGATATTCGAGAGACTTTTCGACCATTTTGTTTCCAAGCTCTGCGTTTGCCCTTGCGGCACTTTCGGTGAACCAGTGTTTAATGTCACCGAGTCTTTCAAGCTTAACGGCATCGGGATAGAGTGCCATAAGGATTGAGCATTCAAATTCGCCTGCATGGTCATAGCCTGTAGCGTTCTGAACCTCGGTGCTCATTGTGGGGATAACCTTAATCCATGAGAAGGGGTCATCTCCGCCGCCAAGATTTTCATAGTAGCTTGCATAGTTTTCGCTGCCCCACCAGCCGCGGCCCTGAGTTCTTTCAAGGTAGCGCATTGTTGCGCGTTTTGCAGCTTTCATATAGGAAAGAGTCATAGGCATGAGGCTTTCCTGTTCAAACTGATGATGGATAACAACATAGATGTTGCGAAGTCCTGCATCAAGCATATTTGAAAAAATACCGAAAAGATAGCTTTCAAAAACATCTTCTTCAATGTGTACAGTGCCGCTTGTTTCATCGGCAACAGCATAGCTTGAAGGGCTGTAGTAGATTGTGGGAGCAATCATAATTTCTTTCTTTTCAGCCAATTTTTTTATGAGTCCTTCTGCAACCAGGGTGTCACAACCGTAGGAGCAGTGGGGACCGTGGTACTCAACTGTACCGCCGCAGATAACCGTGGGGATTCTTTCTTCCTTAACGCGGTTAAGCTCGCGGGGAAAACTCATATTATATTCCATAATTCACACCTCACTGAGCATATCCGAGAACTGTGTAGAAAGCAAGATTCGGCTGAGTGTTGTCGAGTCTGCCATACTGCACAACAATTTCAACATCTGATGAAAGCTTCATTGCATACTGTGTTTCAAGGGGAACTTCAAATCCGCACATATCATCGATATTGTTGGTGCGGAAGCATCTTACCCTGTTCGCTTTGACTGTCCATTTGATTTCTTCATATGCATCCTTATCGGTGAAATAGAGCTTAACATCGATGTGTGCATCTGAATCTGTGTCATTTACAATTATAACGGATTCGTGTCCTTTTGCAACGCCTTCGCCTGCTGGGGGAAGCTCGCAGTCGGGAAGAATCCAGACTTTTTTACCAATATTAGCCATCGATTTCTATGATTCCTTTCTTGAGGTAATCTGTCATTTTGTGACAGCCGTCTTTTGTGATTGCAGCACCGATTTCCCATCTGCAGCCAAAGCCGTCACCCATGATGAAGGTGTCAACCTGGAATGTCATATTTTCTTCGAGGGGATAGTCGGAGATTGTTTCCATCCAGGGAGCTTCAACCTCAATCATACCTGTGCCGTGGCAGGGACCATATACAAAGTTATCTTTGTAGCCGTTGTCAACATACATCTGATAGAATTCTTTTGCAATGTCGGAAGCAATTACGCCTGCTTTAAGCTTGGAGATTGTCCAGTCGTGAGCTTCCTTACAGAATTCAACAACCTTTCTTCTTTCGCCTTCAAGCTTGCCCATAACAACAGGGAGACCGATTGCAGGTGAATAGCCGTCGATTTTAGCTGAGAGATTGAGCTGAACAATGTCGCCCTTGTTGATTGTTCTGTAGCCTGAACGGCTGATGGCGTGACTTGTGGATTTTTCGCTGAACACATACATGGGAAGACCTTCGTATTCTGCGCCTTCTTCATAGATTACTCTCTGAGCGATACCAACCATCTGAAGCTCGGTTACGCCGGGTTTGAGATGACGGATAACTTCATCTGTTGCAATGTCAACAATTCTGAAGCCTTCCTGAATACAAGCAAGCTCATTGATACTCTTGATTTTACGAAGAGTAACCATGATGTCATTGCATTTTACGATTTCAGCCTTGGGGAAGTTTTCTTTGAGACCTTCATAAACAGGAAGTGTGCATTCAACATAGCTTCCGAGACCGATTTTAATGTTTTCGCCTGTTACACCGATAGCTTTGAACACTTCTTTGAAGGTGTTGGCTTTAAGTTCAGGATATGACGGGTCAGCTGATTCTCTGAATTCCTTGAGGCAGAAAACCTTTTCGATTTTGCCCACATCTTTTGCAAAAATAATACATTCGGGACCAACCAGGAGTGCTGCTTCGCCGCTTGCGCTGATTGCTACACCTGCTCTTTCAAAAAGAGGCCAGAATCCGCTGAAATATCTTGCGTTGGCATAGTCAGATTCGGTACTCATAACAACCATAACATCGAGACCTTTTTCTCTGATAAGCTTTGCAGCCTTCTGGATTCTCTCCTTATATTCGTAATCGGGAATACAAACTCTGCTCATAATTTTATCCTCCATTTTCAATAAAAATTCAGCCCTTCGCCCTTATTCGGATTATCCTCCTTCAGACAAAACGACCACTTTCTTATTTTGATTATATATCAAAGATTTCGTTTTGTATTTACACAATAGTATTTCTTTTTTGCACAATTGTAAATAAATTTATGTTTGCACAAAATATATATAAAAAAAGAACCCCTACTGTTGATATAAATTGGGGTTTGTCGCTCTGTTTTGCGCTAGTGTGTGAGCCTTCTCCCTGGTGGAGAAGGTGTCAAGCTTGCTTGACGGATTAAGTGATGTCCCAAGAGTGCGAATGCACGATTGGCAGACAGAACTTATGCACCCTTTA
>JAZNUS010000057.1:0-19665 GCA_045592485.1 Clostridia bacterium
CTAGATTCTTCATCATCACTATGCCATGTAACATATTCACCGTCATAAAGTAATTTATATATTTCTCTCTTTTTAAGTTGCTCATTCCATCTTTGACAAGTTTCTTCATCAGGGCCTTCAAGCCATTGCACCGATTCATATTCGTGCACTCTTGCGTTTTTTATATCTTCCATTAAATCTTCAAATAATGAATATATAAAATAGTTAAAAAGGATGCAATATGCATCCTTTTTAACTTAACATTCTTTAATTCCACAACCAACAATTTTCTTTGTATTGATATTTTCCTGAATCTTGTTTAAACATTCACTTAAGTACTCGACACTAAGGAAATAGTACGACTTCGCACTGTGTCTAATAGCACAGTATAAACCGAACAGGCGTTTTTTATGTAATTTTCTATAAAAGTATTGAAAGAGATATAAATTTTGTGATAAAATATAATTGTTACATAGTATAATACTCTATTATACACTCTAAGGCTTTCGTTGATAAAAACGCAGGCTTGCTTATCATTTTCCATACGGTGTAGGAATAGTGAACTGCGTGACAATAGGAGCATAGCCTCGTTTTTCGTGCGTGGGTGTATGCCCACGCATTTTTTGATTTTTAGGAGGATATGATTATGAAAAAAATTTCATTATTTATTTTAGTATTTGTTTTGTTTTGCAACTTAACGAATACGATAGTATTTGCTAACCAGCGAACATGGACACAAAATACAAGTGGCGTTTTTAGCGGAGGAGATGGCTCTGAAGGTTCCCCTTTTTTAATTAATACTCCTGAACAATTTGCAAATATTGCAAATATTACTGAAGAATTTTATTACAAATTAGAATCTGATTTAACATTAAATGAATTGTCTGATTGTTTAAATTGGGAAACTAATCCACCGCAAAACGAATGGATTTCATTTGATTTTTCTGGTTATCTTGATGGAAATGGACACGCGATTAAAGGTATTTATATTAAATCTGACAATTTAACTGTTGGACTTTTTAATAACGTTTATAAAGGAAAAATAAGTAATTTAACCATTTCCGATTCATATATAGTAGGTAATGGAAATGTTGGTGGAATTGTTGGAAATCTTTCTGATGCAATAGTTGAGAACTGTATCGTAAAAAACAGTTATATTGAAGGGAAATATAATGTTGGTGGAGTTATAGGACAAGCAATAATATCTGTTGAAAATGGTATTGATGAGACATACTACATTAACGGATGCTATAACTATGCTGATATATATTCATATGGTGAGTCTCACGATGCTGGTGGAATAGTTGGTTATTCACAAAATTTAAATATAAAGAATTCATACAATTATGGTAATGTTGAAACTAGGAATTTAAATAGGGCTGGCGGCATAGCAGGTAGAACCACTGGACTGATTGAAAAGTGCTATAATTATGGTAGTGTTCAAAGCGAAGATTTTGCCGCAGGAATTGTTGCACTGACTGACAATGATATAAACAACTGTAACAATTATGCTGATGTTATGGCAAAAACAGCGGGAGGAATAGCTGCATGGGGAAGTATGGGAAGTACTGATACTGCACCAACTAAAATAAATAACTGTGTAAATGAAGGAAATATTAGTGGCATTTCAAAAGATTATTCTTCATCATATACTGGGGGAATATTAGGTTTTGATGGAGAAATATATAATTGTAATAACAAAGGCAACATATATTCCAATAATGGAGAAACTGGAGGTATAGTTGGTGGAATAAGAAAAAAAACAATAATTAAAAATTGCTATAACGAAGGTAATGTAGATGGAACAAATTCGAGAGTAGGAGGTATCATAGGTTCGATTATTTGCTATAATACAACAAATATCTCTGACTGCGTTATTGAAAATTGTAATAACAAAGGCAATTTAGGAAGTTCAAGTGAGTATATTGGTGGAATAATTGGTAAATGCGATTCTTTTGGCTATCCATTGATAATTATAGACTGTTACAATGATGCAAATATTGAATGTAGTAATAACTATGTTGGTGGTATTGCTGGATATCTAACATCAGGACAGAAGATTTGTAATTCTTTTAATTCTGGCATCATTATTGGTAATTTATATGTGGGTGGAATATTAGGGCAACATGCATATGAAATTGATATAAATGAAAATTCAAGTATATCAAATTGTTATAATAGTGGCAGAATCTATGCCGAGTCAATATTTGGAGGTATTGCAGGACAGATATACGGAAAAATCAGTTTCATTTATAATTCAGGTGAAATAAATAACAGCAATGATACACAATTACTAGGAAGATTACAAAACACAACGATTATTCAAAACGGATATTCAATTTCTACATATACAGATTTACAAAAGAATAAATTATCAAGTCAGGATATGATGTTGCAAAAATACTACCAAAATTTTGACTTTGATAATGTTTGGGAATTTAGTGAAGATGCTGAATATAACTATCCTGTGTTTAAAAACTGCTTACATCAACCTCACTCAAATAATATTATCCCCATAAAACTTATTGTAGATAAATTACCAAATAAAACTGTATATAACGCAGGTGATAATATTGATTTATCTAACATGTCGATTGCATGTGAATATAGCGATGGAAGCACAAAAAATATAAGGTATTATATAAATCAATATCCTTATGATGTTGCATTTCCAAACGAAAATAATATTATACTAAGTTATTGTGGCCTCAAGGCATACATACCGATAACAATAAATTCAGATAGAATTTCGGCTAAATTTAATTCAGGAGATGGCACCTTTGATAGTCCGTATATAATCACTACTGCAAAAGAAATGGCTTATTTAGCATTAACTGTTAATGCGGGATTTGATAATTATAAGGACAAATATATATGTGTAAATAATGACATTTCATTAGATACAGATGAAAATTATAATTGGATTTCGATTGGCACGAGCGATAGACCTTTCATGGGACATTTTAATGGTAATAACAAGATTATTAGTAATATGTATATTAATAACGATAAGGATTATCAGGGGCTCTTTGGGTACGTTAAAAACGGAAGTGTTAGTAATGTCATTGTTGCTGACTCATTCATAAAAGCAAATTCATATATAGGAGCTATAATAGGGAAAAATGATGCTGAAGACGGGAAAGGTTATATTAGTAACTGCCATAATACCATAGACGTTGAGGGAAATAATTTTGTGGGTGGAATTGTAGGGCATAATAGTCCTTCTAGCGCGTGGGGAAATCCAACTACGACAGATATTTATAATTGTACAAATTTAGGTAGAGTTAAAGGTAATGCATATGTTGGAGGTATTGCTGGGTGGCATAACTCTTTAGTGGATTCTTCTGTATTAACTCATTCAATCAACTATGGGAATATTATATCAACATATGAATCATTTTCATATTGTGGCGGAATTGCTGGTACTAGTGCAAGAGGAACAATAACTAGTTGCATAAATCACGGTGATATTAAGGGAGAGAGTTCATATGTTGGTGGAGTTACAGGTTCTAATGAAAATACTGTAACTGATTGTATAAATTATGGTGCTATACAAGGAAAAGGTCGTACAAGTGGATTAATTGGAGATAACAGAGAAATACTTTATGAAGAAAATAATTTTAATTATAGTTATGTAAATGATATTTTAGAAATAACGGATGAAGAACATAAAGGAATTATTGTTAAAACTATTAATAGTGATGAATCTATTAAAATTAATCTCACAGCAAATAATTATGATAATAGTTCTGAGCAAATTTTCATAGGAATATATGATAGTAACAACAGATTATTATCTGTGGAACAATATTCAAATTTAAATAATAGTGAAATGGAAATCGAAAAAAATACATCAAAAAGATTTGTCAAGATTTTTTATTGGAAAGATAATTTCCAACCTTTATCCATAGCCTTATTCCTGCCTTGTGCATAGATTTTCACAAACTTTTTAGGCACTTGACGCGTTGGCAAGTGCCTTGTTTATTATCTCGTTGAGATTTCAATTTTATTTAATCGTGCATTTTGCCAGATGCGGAAATATTTTTAATGTTCATGGGTGTTGACTATAGTATTTAATGGAGGTATAATGTATATAAGTAAGTTATATGGGTATATGATTTACTTGTAATTACAGTATTGAGTGCAACGGCACGGCTTGAATGATTATTTAAGTTGGTGGCGGTGGCGGTGGTTTTCTTTGGTAAGTGCTAAAGAGATTAAATAATGAATAGAGCAAAGGTCATACAAGACTTTATGTGTCGTTACAAACGGTAACGGCACTTTTTTTGTGCAGAAATATTTTTATAAGGGGGTATCAGATATGTTACATAGCGGTATTTTCAAAGAGATAGTTAAGAGAAACAAAAATTATAAAGGTATCAGCATCAAGTTTACAACGGTAGCGGTTTTTATCAGGAGGGTTCTTGATATGCTGGGTTTGTATAGTGTAGTGGATGCGGGAAATGACACAGTTAGAGCAATTAAGGATGATGAGGAATTTGAAATCGTGGTTGACAGAGCAAATCAAAGGCTTGTATTAGAGGCAGACCTTTGGAGCATTGGCACAAGAGCCTTTGCAAAGAAGAAAGCCCAGACGCTTGAAAGACTTAACAGGTATAACCAAAATTTAAACTTTGGGTGTTGCCTGCTTGTTGGATGTAAGGTTATATATCATACAACAGAAAGTGTCTATATGGGTATAGATGATACGGAAGATATGGCAGTTGCAGACAGGTTGATAAGGCATTATATGATTGATGCAAAGTTAATAAAAGATATGGTATTTTCTGATGGACTTGATTGCGTCGGCACGTAAGCGAAAGTGTTTGTTTAAAAGCGTTGGAAAATTTACGGTAATTTTTCAACCAGCACAAATTTGTTGTATTTTCAGTAGGTAGATTTTTGAAATTTTAGTTATCGGATGCAAAAAGTGTCATAAGTGTTGGTTTTAGTTCGGGAGTGAATGTGAAAATTTGCAGATTATTTCAATCTTATTTATCTTATACCATTAAATAGTGGTCGTAGAAAATTAAGATTAAAGAAATCAACAAAAATTTGATTTTAACATCAAGAAAAGGTTGAAATTACGGCATTTTGTGATTTTAAAATTTGCATCGTGATTTTGTGTTGAAATGACAGTATTTTTATAAAATTACATAAAATTTGTGGTTAAGAGATGAAAAAAGAGAGTTCATATATTTTAAGTTATGGGTACGTTCTACCTATACAGGCTACTTGTGAGGTTTGGCGTATTCAATAGATTTATTCATAAGGTAGGTGTTAAATATGGAATACGGTTATGTTCGTGTGTCAAGCAAAAGTCAGGCAGAAAATCATTCTCTAGCAGAGCAAGAACAGACAATCTTAGAAAAGTATCCTTCGGCAGAGATACGCAGAGAAGTGTTTACTGCTGCAAAAGACTTTAATAATAGACAGGTGTTTAATGACCTAATTGACAGGTTGACAGATGGGGATTGTTTGATAGTTTCCAAGATGGATAGATTTTGCCGTAATGTTCGCGAGGGGTTAGATATCATAGAACATTTGATGGATAAGGGTATTAAGATAGATATACTCAATTTAGGTGTTATAGATAATACGCCTGTTGGCAGGTTAACTTATACAATCTTATTGTCTTTTGCAGAATTTGAGAGAAATATGATTGTAGAGCGTACACAAAGCGGTCGCGAACTTGCAAGACAAAAGGATGGGTACATAGAAGGCAGACCAAGAAAATTTAGCAACACACAACTCGCATTGGCGATGCAGTTGTTAGAAAACCATTCATATAAACAAGTTTCATCGATGACAGGTATATCAAAGAGTACACTACAAAGAGAAAAGAAAAGGACAGTTGACAAAAATAACAGGACATAAATTTTAAAAAATTAACTAAAATCTAAAAAAATTTACTGATGAGAGCAAAACTGACTAAAATGCACACAGTTACCTTAAATTAAGTATCAATTCGTAAGGGGGGGTACTTAAAATGGGTAGTGCATTAAGACAACCTTATAACGCATATACATCTATTGGTGGTGTTATGCCTATGGGAAATAAAGTTAATGTTGTTCTTTCAGATAAAGAGAAAGAGAACTTAAATTATAGTCTTAAAGTTTCTATTTATAAGGATTTAAATAAAAAATCTCTTATTACAGATAGAGAGTTAAGATTATTATTAGAAAAAGCGCCTAAATTTTTAAATTAGGGGCTGAGATATCGGAGTGGTTGCGTTATAATACAGTGACCACTCCACAAATACATTAGAAAAATAGTTAAGTGAGGTAAAAGAAAATGAGAAATTTAGAAAATTTATTTTTTGGTAATGGTAATGTAAGTAAATTAGATGTTAGCAATCTATCAGCAAAGTGTCTTGAAGAATCACTCAAATTAAGTGAGCGTATTAAAGATAGTTATAGATTGTATAGTAGATTAATTAAGAGTGAAAATACAGAAGATAAAGGGGGAATGTCATTATGAGCAATAATTCTATAATGACAGTTCTTCCTGTCAATGTTATGAGTGATAATGCAGTTAGGGTGTTACGCACAGGTGCATATGCAAGGGTTAGCACTGATAAGGACGACCAAGTAAATAGTTTTGAATCACAAGTGCAATATTTCGCTGATTATATTCAAAAACAAAATGATTTGGAGTTAGTTAAGATTTATTCTGATGAAGGAATAACAGGCACAAATACTATAAAGCGTGATGGGTTTAATGATATGGTTGAAGATGTGCTTGCAGGTAAATTAGACCTTGTTATTACAAAGGAAGTTTCAAGATTTGCAAGGAATATAGAAGATGCGATACATTATACTCGTTTATTTAAAGGGCATAATGTAGATATGGTGTTTGTGCTTGATGGTATCGATACTCGAAACCCTGACTATGAATTCAAACTTGCAATGATTTCCGCATTAGCACAAGAAGAGAGCAGAAAAACCTCTGAACGTGTTAAATGGGGTCAAGCAAGGCGAATGGAGCAAGGTGTTGTCTTTGGACGTAATTTGCTGGGATATAAAGTTAAAGAGGGTAAGTTATATCTTGTTGAAGATGAGGCTGAAATTGTCAAGAAGATATTTCATAAGTATCTTATAGAGGGCAAGGGTACTCACATTATTGCAAGAGAGCTAAAAGAAGAAGGCATAAAACCTTATGACCCAGATGGTAGAGCAAAGTACAAAAATGATTGGTCAAACACTCAAATATTAAGAGTGTTGCGCAACGAGAAGTACGTGGGAGACCTCTGTCAAAAGAAGACATATACAAAGAACTTTTTAGACCACAAAAAGAGATACAATCGTGGTGCAGAAGAAAAGATATATTTAAGAGACCACCATCCAGATATAGCAATTATATCAAGGGATATGTGGAATGCAACACAAAAAGAGTTGCAACGCCGTACTACAACGGCAGAACAGAAATCTAAACATAGCAATCGATATTGGGCGTCTGGAAAGATTTTCTGTGGGGTATGTGGTGAGCGCTTTGTTAACAAAATAAAGAAAACAAGTGCAGGACAATCAAGGGCGTGGAATTGTATGAACCATATCAAACCACACGCTTTTCGTGAAGTAGAATGTTCTATGTCAGAGTGGGCAAGTGATAGGAGTATGAAGAATATTGTTCTTTATATACTTAATGTATTGGTTGACAACAAGGATGAACTCAAGGCAGAGATTGTAAAAGAGATTTCACAACTCAATCTTGAAGAAAAGGTAAAGACAACAGATGATATTCAAGGTAAAATTGACAGATTAGAGCAGAAAAAAATGAAATTGCTTGATGTTAGATTAGCAGAAGAAATCTCAAAAGAAGATTTTAAGAAAAAGAATGCTCAAATTGAAACAGAGGTTGCAGATTTACAGATAAAATTAGAAGAAATTAAAGAACTTGCTAACACTAAACAACGTCAGCAAGATAGGATGGATAGTATTATCAAGGAAATTGACAGAGTGTTGCAGTTAGATAGTGAAGATTTGGATGGACTGTTGGGTACAGTTACGCAGAGCATAACGGTTTATGAAGGTCATACTGTTGAGGTAAGGCTTAAAGACATCCCTTTCAATTTTAGGGTTGCATATAAGTCAACAGGCAAGTTAGATACATATAGGACAGAGATTTTAAGTCTTGAAGTGGTATAAAGAAAAGGGCAAAGCATACTGAAAACAGTAGGCTTTGCCTATCTTTGCATAAAGGAGCAAAATCATCACGCATAGACCAATATCCGTAAGAAGACCTTTTGTAGCTGAATCTGGCATTGTAAATCTCTGGCTAAGATAGCGAAGAGAAGCTCCAAGCTCGCCGTCAGGTCCACCATATTGCGCAATAACCATTTTTGCAATTGCTGGATTTGGATTTTTAATTTTCACCGGGTACATAAGTTTTCTGTCATAATCCCACATACACTATTCCTCCTTAAATTTCCCAGGGCCATTTTCTGCCGTCTTCAACCCACTGGAAAGGTGCTTTGCTGGCACTTTCAGTGGCATAAAGAGGACCAAATCTGGCCTGATAATCGCTTTTAAGACTTTTTGCAGTGGCGCAAAGCTTGGTGTAGAGTTCAAGGGCCTGAGTGCAATCGGGATGGGTGTCAAGAAATAGATTCAGGTCGGTTATTGCAAAGCATATTTCCTGAATCTGTCTCATCATTTCCTGCTTTGTGTTGCCTGCGGGTGGTTCCATACATTCATTCGGAGTATTTTTGTTCAAGCCGCAGTCTTCGGGAGTAGAGTAGGGTTCATCTGCATTGAACGGACAAAAATCCGTCTGAGGGTATAACATATATATTACCTCGCTTTCATTTTATAAATGGATTCATAATCGGATTGTCTTTGTAGGTTTCAAATGGAATGTCAAGGTCTTTGAAGATGGTTCCTCTCCACAAAGCTTTGTCGGTGGAATAAAGATTTTTGAACTCCTGAAAAGGCACATAAGCAAAGGCAAGATGAGGATTTTCAGGCATGTGTGGTATATTCATATAAGCACCTCCGTGCGGAAAAGTATTGTTTTTATTCCGCGTTTTATAATATTCTGCTTTGTCGTATTTTGTTACGATGGTGACAAGATTCAGGAATATATCGGCAGTAACTGAATATATTTGTATAAACATTTATATTATGAAGGGATGAAAATCGTGGATTTAAAATTAACCGAGATTTCCGTGTGTGATTACTGTAGACAAATGAAAACAAGAACAAGCGTCGAATCAGATGTTATTGTGCCTGACACAAAGCCCGATATATACCGCATATTGTCTGTTAAAGGAACTGCCGATGTTACAGAGCGCCAGCTTCGAAAGGACAAGATAATTTTTTCGGGCAAGGTAAAATTCAATGTTTTGTATGTGGGAGAAAATGATAAAACCGCTCTATGTTCAATGGAATATATTTCTCCGTTCAATCATCAGGCAGAGTTGCCCGGGGCAGATGAGGATATGAATGGAATTTGCAGCTGCAGTGTTGTTAAAACCTCCTTTGAAGTGAAAAATTCCAGAAAGCTTTCTGTTGGTGCCGTTCTTGAATTTTCCGGAGAAGCCGTGGCACAAAATGAAATTGAGGTTCTTGACGGTGAATGTGAAAACTCAGATTTTCCTGTCAGATGCGAAATGTATGAAGGAGACAGGCTGACCGCATGCAAGGAGTTTGAATTTGAAATTACCGATACAATTCCTTTGCCCGGTAAAGGGGAGGAGTATGAGGTTTTTGATGTTAATGTTCGCTTCGACCCATCTGATATCAGAACCGTTAACAACAAAGCAGTAGTAAAAGGTCAGGCAAATATCAGCGTTATATATTCAGCTGACGGTAAGCTTATGTCCTATGATACAGAAAGCGGATTTACTGAAATAATCGACATTGAATCGGTTTATTCCGAAAGCAATATTTTGTCTCATTTTGAAATATCCGATGTTGACTATGAGCTATCAGACATGGGTACAGGAGCAAGTGTTGATTTAAAAATTGATGTTAAAGGTTATATTTGTGCCTATGACCGGGTGCAGTATTATGTGACATCAGACATTTACAGCCCCGATTTCAACTATGAAATTGTCCGCCGTCCGGGCAGGCTTTTTGAAGTGTCGGAGCTTGTTAAGGATCAGACCACTGTGAAGGATAGTGTCCTCATTGGCGATTCAATGCCTGAAATTCACAAGGTTCATCACATGCAGTGTAGTGTTTCAGTTGGAAAAATCCACACAGAAAACGGCATATCAAAAATTCCTGCAACCCTTGACTCAAATCTGATATATGAAGATGAAAACGGCAATCTTTGCAAGGCTCAGCATAGCACTTCGTTTGAAGAAGAGCTTCATTGTGATTCTGACAATGTTTTTGCAGATTTTTCCTGCACAAACTTTGGCTATGTGTTAAATTCATCAAGGGAAATTCAGGTCAGGGCAATTGTAAGAAAAGAAATATGTGTGAAAAAGCAAAAAGAAGTAAGCTTTATTACGGGATTTGAGGTTGATGAAAAATCACCCGTTTTAAATCAGTCACAGCCCGGAATTGTAATCTGCTATCCCGATGATGGTGCCGACATTTGGGATATTGCAAAAAAATATCATACCACTGATTCGGAAATAGCTTCTCTCAACGGCATCGACAAATCTGCTCCTCTTGTTGGAGGCAAACCGCTTTTGATTGTAAAAAGGCAGACGGTAGCGGAATTATAAGAGAATAATAAATTGGGGTTTAGCGGTGAGTTTGTATATAAACTCACCGCTAAACCCCAATTTACTGCCCAATTTAAAATTATCAAAATATGTACTTTACAATCTCCTTTCCTGTGTGCTATAATTATTATATCTTGGATTGATATGGAGGTTGTCAGATGGACAACATTAAAATAAACTCAAAAGCATCTTATTTCACCCTGCCCGCTGTCTTTGTGGACAGGTATATGAAGGACGCCCATCCTTCTTTTGTTAAGGTGTATATCTACATAGCACGCCATGCATCCGCCTGCACAGAGCTGTCGTTGGAAAAAATAGCCGAGGACACAGGGCTTTTAAAATCCGATGTTGTTACAGCCTTCAAATACTGGAACAAGGCAGGCGTAATTTCCTTTTCTTCATCGGAGCTTACACTTCTTCCTTTAGACGGTGAATCCGATTTTAACCATCAGAGCACCGAAAGTACAAGCATTCCCGATGATGGAAAAAAGCTTCAGAAACAGAGCATATCCGTGGCTTCAGCCTACAAAGGAACCGATGTGGTGAAGACAGTAACCTCAAACAAGGCACTTGCGCAGTTCTTTTCAATTATCGGACAGCTTTTAAATAAGCCTCTTTCCACAAATGACTACAAAATTATCTATAGCTTCATTGACTATCTCAAGCTTCCCGAACAGGTTATAATAATGCTTTTCGAACATTGCATTGCACAGGGCAAAACCAATATGCGCTATGTAGAAAAAATAGCTTATTCCTGGGCAGACAACGGCATTGTCACCCCCGAGCTTGCAGAAGGCTATGTTAAGCAAAGCACACGGAACAATGACACCTTAAAGCAATATAAAAAGAGCTTCAAGGTAACCGGAAGAGAATTTACCGACACCGAAGCAAAAATGCTTCTTGGTTGGATTAATGAACTCAAGGCTTCCGAAGAACTCATTATGTATGCCTATGACAAGGCGGTTATGAACACCGGGAAAATATCCTTTCAGTATATGGATTCTGTTATCAAAGGTGAGCTTTCGGGAAAAACATCCCCCGACAGAAAGCCTCTCGATTCGAACATTCGCAAAAGCACATTCCGTAACTATCCCGCAAGCGAAAAAATGGGGGATATTGAAAAGGAAATGATCAGAAAAATGATGGCAAATTCAGGAGGTGATGGCGATGCAATCAATGAATGATATATATTCAAGAATAAACTCACAGTACCGAAAGCTACAGTCTGAGCACGAAACCGCAAAGGCAACTGCCCTTGAAATTCTTTATGCCGACTATCCCCGCATTGAAGAAATAGACAGGGAAATTTCAACCCTTGCAATTACAAGTGCAAAAAAAGTTCTTGAAGAAAAGCTTTCACCTGACGATGCGGCAGAATTTGTTAAAAATGAAGCAGACAGGCTTCGCAGCGAGCGGGCGCAGATTCTTTTGAGCAACAATGCCTGTGAATATGTGCCAAAATACAAATGCACAAAATGCAACGACACAGGCTTTTTGCAGGACGGCAAAAAATGCGGCTGTTTCATTAAAAAGCTTCAGACAATGATGGCACTCCCCGGCGAAAATCCTGAGCTTTCACCAATTAAAGACTGCATTTTCGAAAACTATACAAATGCCTATTATCCGAGAGAAACAGACCCCGATTTGGGCTGTACTCCCTATGATATTATGAGTATGATACACTCAGCCTGTCTTAAATTTTCAAATGAGTTTTCACAGGGAAGCTCCGGCAATTTACTGATGTGCGGAAAGTCGGGCCTTGGCAAAAGCTTTATGGCAGGATGCATAGCAAACCGTGTTTCCGACAGGGGATTTTTTGTAATCTACAAATCCTCCTACAAGCTTTTTCAGTTCCTTGAAGACTATAAATTCGGACGGGTTGACCGCGAAGCCTATCAGGCAGTGTTTGACTCAATTTATGACTGTGACCTTCTTGTCATTGACGATTTCGGAACAGAGTTTATCACTTCCTACACTCAGACTGTGTTTTTTGACCTTCTGAGCAGCAGACTCAATTTCAATAAGTCAACAATCATAAGCACAAACCTTCCCCTTAACAAGGTTTCGGAAATTTATCAGGAAAGGGTGTATTCAAGGCTCATTAACGAATTCGATGTTATGAGCTTTGCAGGAACAGATATCCGCGCCCGAAAAAACAACAGATAAGGAGAAAATAAATGCTTCTTTCAGATAACTGGACAGACTACACACTAATCGATGCTTCCGACGGTCAGAAGCTTGAAAAATGGGGCGATTTCTATCTTGTTCGCCCTGACCCTCAGGCAATCTGGTCCAAACGCACCGAAAAAAAGCTCTGGGACACAGCCCACGCACGCTATCATCGGAGCAAAGCAGGGGGTGGCTCATGGGAATATCATTCAAAGCTTCCCGACTCCTGGCAGATTAAATACAGAAATCTCACCTTCAATGTAAAGCCCATGGGCTTTAAGCATACCGGCATATTTCCCGAGCAGGCGGCAAACTGGGATTTCATAATCGATATGATTTCCTCTGCCGAAAGGGAAATAAATGTTCTCAATCTTTTTGCCTACACAGGCGGTGCAACTGTTGCCGCTGCATCGGCAGGGGCGAGGGTATGCCATGTTGATGCCGCAAAGGGCATGGTTAACTGGGCAAAGGAAAACGCAGCCTCATCGGGACTTTCCGATGCCCCCATAAGATATATTGTTGATGACTGTGTAAAATTTGTCGAACGCGAAATCAGACGGGGCAACAAATATGATGTAATAATTATGGACCCGCCCACCTACGGCAGAGGACCAAAGGGAGAGCTTTGGCGTTTTGAGGACGAGCTTTTTCCGTTGGTTGAAAAATGCGTGAAAATACTCAGCGATAATCCCCTTTTGTTTATTGTAAATTCATACACCACAGGTATTTCCCACACAGTTGTTTCAAATGTTTTGTCTTATCTTATCAAGGATAAATTCGGCGGAGAAATCACATCCGATGAGCTTGGCTTGAAGATGACCTCCAACTCATTGAATCTCCCGTGCGGATATACCACCCGGTGGTACAAAAAATAATCTTTGCGGAGGTTATACAATTGATAGATGTTAAAAACCTGACATATTCATACACAACCGACGACGGCATTTTCGAAGAGGTTTTAAAGGATGTCAGCCTCAAAATAGAGGATGGCGAATTTGTTGCGGTTCTCGGACACAATGGCTCCGGCAAATCCACCTTTGCAAAGCATCTCAATGCAATTCTTCTTCCTATGGGAGGAAAGGTGTATATAGATGGAGTGGACACCTCTGACGAAAATCATTTGTGGGACATCCGAAGCAAAGTCGGCATGGTTTTTCAGAATCCCGACAATCAGATTGTTGCGTCAATTGTTGAGGAGGATGTTGCCTTTGCTCCCGAAAATCTCTCAATTCCTCCCCATGAAATTCAGAAAAGGGTTGATGAGGCTCTTGAGGCAGTTGGAATGAGTGAGTATCGCAACCACTCGCCCCACATGCTTTCCGGCGGTCAGAAGCAGAGAGTTGCAATTGCCGGAATAATTGCCATGAAACCCAAAATCATTGTTATGGACGAACCCACTGCAATGCTCGATCCCATTGGCAGACGAGAGGTTATGAAAACAATTGAAGCTCTTAATTCAAAATATGGAATTACCGTTGTTCTCATAACTCACAATATGGATGAAGCCGTTAAGGCTCAGAGAGTTGTTGTTATAGACAGCGGAAAAGTTATTATCGATGACACGCCGAGAAATGTGTTTAAAAATGTGGATATGCTGAGAAGCATCGGACTCGATGTTCCTCAGGCGACACTTCTTGCCCACGAGCTCAGAAAGTGCGGCTTTGATGTGCGTGATGATGTTCTGACAGTTGATGAATGTACCGAGGAGATTTTCAGATTATGTCAATAATTGCAGAAAATGTGAGCTACACCTACGGCAAGGGTAGCCCTTTTGAAAAAAAAGCACTGGACAATGTGTCCTTTGAAATAGAAGACGGCGAATTTGTTGCCTTAATCGGTCACACAGGTTCGGGAAAGTCTACCCTTATTCAGCTTCTCAACGGACTTATAAAGCCCGATGAAGGTAAAATTTATATAGACGGAACCGACATTTGCTCCGGAAAGGTTGACATGAAAAAGGTGAGAAGCACTGTGGGAATTGTGTTTCAGTATCCTGAGTATCAGCTTTTTGAAGAAACTGTGTATAAGGATATTGCCTATGGTCCCTCAAATATGGGGAAAACCCCCGAGGAAATTTCCGTCATCATAAACGAAGTCCTGCCTTTGGTAGGGCTTGACAGCAGTGTTCTTGAAAAGTCGCCCTTTGAACTTTCGGGCGGTCAGAAAAGGCGTGTTGCAATTGCGGGAGTGCTTGCAATGCAACCGAAAATTCTCATTCTTGACGAACCCACCGCAGGACTTGACCCTGCAGGCAGAGCCGACATTTTTTCATGTATAAAAGCACTTCACGAAAAGAAAAATGTTACAATTATCCTTGTTTCTCACAGCATGGAGGATGTGGCAAACACCGTAAAAAAAATAATGGTTGTGTCAGATTCAAAGCTTGTTGCCTTTGGTACACCGGCTGAGATTTTCCGTGATTCGGAAGCACTTAAAAACATCGGTCTCAATGTGCCTCAGGTCACAAGAGTGGTAAATCACCTTAAACAAAAGGGCATTCATCTTGCCGGTGACATCTACACGGTTGAGGCGGCGGTTGATGCCATAAAAAAATATATCGGAGGGAAAGCTGATGCTTAAAGATATTACTCTCGGGCAGTATTTCCCGACAGATTCCGTAATTCACAAGCTTGACCCGCGGTTCAAGATAATGTTTGCTCTTTGCTATATAATTCTTGTTTTTCTTGCAGATTCCATTGCAGGCTACATTATTGTGGGCATTTTCACCTTCGGTCTGATTAAGCTCTCCAAAATCTCGTTTTTGGTGGTCTTCAGGTCGGTTAAGCCTCTTTTGTTCATAATTGCCTTTACAGCGGTGATAAACCTCCTTTTCACAGGTGGCGAAGATGTGCTTTTCAGCTGGAGATTTCTCACCATAACGGTAACGGGAGTTGCAAATGCAGTGAATATGGCACTGAGGCTCATTTTCCTTGTTATGGGAACCTCGCTTCTCACATACACCACATCACCGATTATGCTCACCGACGGAATTGAAAGACTTCTTTCGCCTTTTGCCAAAATCGGTCTTCCGGCTCATGAGGTCGCAATGATGATGACAATTGCACTTCGTTTCATTCCCACACTTCTTGAGGAAACCGAAAAGATAATTATGGCACAAAAAGCCAGGGGAGCAGATTTCGAAAGCGGAAACATTTTCAAAAGAGCAAAGGCTCTCATACCTGTGCTTGTTCCTCTTTTCATAAGCTCCTTCCGACGGGCAGACGAGCTTGCCATGGCTATGGAATGCAGATGCTACCGCGGAGGTGACAACCGTACATCTCTTCACCGCCTTAAAGTGGTGTCGAGAGACTGGGTATCACTTTTTGTAATGCTTGCTTTTGCAGTTTGTATAGTGACGGTCAACATCTTAAATGTTAGAATTATAGGTTTTTGATATGAAAAATATAAAACTGATTTTACAATATGACGGAACATGTTATCACGGATTTCAGATTCAGCCCACAGTAACAACAATTCAGGGCGTTTTGGAAGAAACCGTTTTAAAAACCCTCGGTGAAAGCGTAAAGGTTAACGGCTGCAGCCGTACCGATGCCGGGGTTCATGCAGTCCGCTACTGTGCCGGATTTAATCTGAATAACCCCATTCCGGCAGAAAAAATTGCTCTGGTTATGAATAATGCTTTGCCCGACGACATACGCATTTTATCATCAGAAGAAGTCAGCGAGGAATTTCACCCCCGCTTTTCCACTGTTGCAAAAAAATATGTTTACACATTAAACACCGATCCCGAAGCCGGAGTTTTTACCAAAAACTATGAATGGCAGCTCAGAAAAAGCCTCGATGTTGAGGCAATGAAAAAAGCAGCGGCTCATTTTATCGGTGAACACGATTTCCGCTCATTTATGACAAGGGGCACCGATATGGAGGTTACGGTGAGAGAGGTTTTTTCCCTCGATGTTGAAGCTGACGGAAACCTTGTCCGCATCTACATCAAGGCTGACGGATATTTATATAATATGGTCAGAATAATCACCGGGACTCTTGTAAAAGTGGGAGAGGGCAGGCTCTCTCCGGACGATATTGCGGAAATTATAGAAAAAAAAGACAGAAGCTATGCAGGTCCCACAGCACCCCCTCAGGGGCTTGCGCTTTATGAAATATATTACTAAACGGAGGAGGGATTGAAAATGTCTGAAGAAAACAAAATCGAAACAGAAGCTGTGCCTGAGGAAATGCAGACAGAGGAAACAAAGGCAGCTGTTGAACAGATGCCTGCAGAAAACGAAGCTGAAGCACCGTTGGAAAACGGGGAAGCAACACAAGAGCCGGAAGAAATTATCCGTGAAGAAGAAATCCCCGGAGAAGAAGAATTTTCCGAAGATGAACAGTCAGAGGACGATTATGTGGAATATGACGGTTCTGAGTATGAAGAATACGAGGAAGCTGGTGAATACGAAGAAGATGAAGAATTTGACGAAACGGGTTTTTTCACAGACATAAAACAGCTTATTTCTGAAATTGTTTTACATATTAGGGGAATGGACAAAAAGGTTCTCCGAAAAAAGCTTTTTATCTATGTTCCAATTTTTGTGCTTGTGATGCTCATTTTAACCGATATAATTCCGATTTTGCCAAACAGCTATAACCGCTCTTATGTTGGCAACACCCATGCTCTCGGCGAAACTCAGGGCAACGATTACAAGGCCTATGGCAAAGATGTGCTCTATGTTGCAAACGGAACCCTTCAGTGCTTTGGTCCCGATATGAAGGAAAAAGTTAAAATCAACACCTTCACAGGCATTCCAGTTCTCAAAATCAACAAAAACGGAGCCATAGTCTATTCCAAAAACGGAAACGATGCTCTTGTTATGACATCAGTTGACAAATACAGCTTAAAAACCTCGGAAGAAAGAATACTATCCGCTTCGGTCTCACCTGATGGTGCATATATTCTCGTTACTGCCGAAGCCGGCTACACCTCTAAGCTCAGTGCCTATGATACAAGTGATGAGTGTATTTACAAGTGGCACACAAATTCCAGCATAATCGACACCGGCATTTTTGCAAATTCCAAAAATCTGGTTGCCGCAAGTGTGGAATATGACGGTACAGATGTTTATTCAAAGCTTCACTTTTTCGATGTAACCTCAAGCGGTTCACCAAAGGAGGTAAAGCTTGAAAACAACCTCATTACAGAGCTTTATGTTTCCGACAAGGACACCGTCATTGCTTTCGGAACCGACTACACCTGTGCCTACACACCTTCGGGCGTTTTAAAATGGACAATCGAATATGACGGAAAGCTTCTTAAAAGCTTCGATGTTTCCGACGAGGGCAACATTGCATTTTTGTTTAACAAATATAACTCTGCTCTCAGTGAATCCCGTATAGAGATATACAAAACAAACGGAAGAAGAACCGGAGCTTATAACAGCGAGCTTAATGTTCGTGCCATAAGCGTAAATAATGACTACTGTCTTCTTTCTCACGACAGTGAAACAACCCTTTTAGACAATGACGGCGATGTTAAAAAAATAAAAACTGTTGACTATGAATTTACTAAAGGAGTTCTGTATCAGAACTACAATTTTGCATTTTCAATAAACAACAGTGTGGCAGAAACCATGTCTGTAAGACATTGATTGGAGTATTAATATGATGTATGATGCTTGTATTGTGATTTTTGTGTTAATATTTCTCATAGCAGGGCAAAAACGGGGCTTTGTAAAGTCGGTTTATTCCATGCTTTCGGTTGTGCTTTCGATAGTTTTGGTGTACTTTTTGAAGGATGCATTCATCAAAGCCGTTGCCGAATCGCCCTTTGGTGTGGCGATAGGGGAGTTTTTTGCCGGAAGCCTCGGAAGCGAATTTTCCAATGAGCTTTCTCTCGTGGCAGTATCTGTGGTATCAATGGTCATTCTCTACTTTGCATCAAAGTTTATTCTTCGTGCAGTGGTTGGAATCATTGATAAAATAGCAAAGCTTCCCATTCTTTCCTCGCTCAATTCATTTTTCGGAGCAGTGTTCGGAATTGTTGCAGGAGGTCTTTGGGTGATTGTTATCACAAACATAGCAAACCTTTTTCCCGAGGCACAAAAGCTTATTGCGGAGTCTTCAATTGTTGACTATTTCGGAATTTTAATGAAATAATAGCTTTCAGAATCGACACTAAAGGCGTCTTCGGTGTTGGCTAATTCTTTGTTATAATAACGGTAAGAGGCGGATTGTTGGGACGGTTATAAAAGTCGTGGACGGTGACGGTGTATAACTTGTGATCTATGGTTTTGAAATATTCCATAACTGCGTCCTTTTCTTCTGTTCCTGAGTTTTTGCCGTAATAAACAGTAACCGAAACAAATCCTTTGTCATCGAGTATGGCAAGGGATTTTTCTATTGCCTGAATTGTTGTTTCAGCCCTTGTGTGAATGGTGTGGTCTCCTCCGGGAAGATAACCCAGATTAAAAATAACAGCCTTCACCTTTTCACAAACAAACTTTTCAAGGTCGGAGTGTGAGTGGGGAACTAAAACAAAATTATTAAATCCCTTATCCGAAAGAAGCTTTTCGGTGTTTGAAAGGGCGTCGGTCTGAATGTCAAAGGCATATACCTTGCCGCCGTCTCCCACGGCACTGCAAAGCTTTAAGGTGTCGTGACCGTTGCCTGCAGTGGCATCGATGCATTTGTCGCCTTCAAGTATAAAATTATCAATGAAAAATTCTGTTATATTCTGTGGTTGAAGCATATGGGTTCTCCTTTTATTCTGATGTTGTAAAATTGGAATTTATCGGTGAGATGGGATTGGGCTGGTGCGAAAGCCGCCCCTGCCTAAGGGGAGGTGGATTTGCCGTAAGGCAAAGACGGAGGGGTACGAAATGCAG